>CAZHTZ010000006.1:0-35053 GCA_964535455.1 uncultured Caldilineales bacterium | reverse complement strand
ACTTCCGCCACCTGCCAGTGACCGTGAGCGATCTCCGTCTCTATCATCTGGCTATCCAGCCACTTCACCCGCACCAGGGGGCGAGTGAGACGTTCGGGATGGTGTACGTAGTCGTAGCCGTAGCGCCCTTTGACGCACAGGGCCATGCCGTTGACCGGCGCCTCGCGGGTGCTTGTCACGCGCACGATCTTGCCATCGCGCACGTTGAGATCGAAGTTGCAGCCCACACCGCAGTAGGAGCAGGTCGTGCGCACCTTTTTGACCCGACTCGTGCGGCCCTGGCCCAGGCTCATCTTGTCGTACAGGGCGCCCACTGGACAATAGGACACGCACTGGCCGCAGCTTTCGCAGCCGGCATCGAGCATGTTCTGGTCAGCGCCGGCCACCAGCTTGGTCTTGAACCCGCGATAGGCAAAGCTCCAGATGTCCCTGTTCTGGATCTCGCCGCAGGCGCGGATACAGCGGCTGCAGAGGATGCACTTGTTGCGATCGATGAAGATGAAAGGATTGGGATCGGGGTCGATGTCCCAGGTGTGCCGGCTCCCATTCTGTTCGGGCCACGTGACAGCGTAGTCGTATACCAGGTCCTGCAGCTCGCAGTCGCCGTTGACCTCGCAGATCATGCAGGCGTTGGGATGGTCGGTGAGGAGCATCTCCAGCACGAATTTGCGCGTCGCGGCTGCGTCGGCGCTGCCGGTGTGTACCACCATGCCCTCGAACACAGGGGTGGTGCAGGCCGTCTGCAGACCTCTGGCTTTTTCCACCGACACCACGCACATGCGGCATGCGCCCACATTGCTCAAGTCAGGGTGGTGGCACAGGGTGGGGATTTCGATCCCGACCCTGGCCGCGGCTTCGAGGATGGTGGCGCCGTCGGGGGCGTGAACGCTTCTGCCGTTGATGGTGAGCTGGGGCATGGGACAGACCTCTCAGGGACGGAAGGGTTACTTGTGAGGGGCGGCCTTCACCGCCAGCAGGCGGCCTTCACCGCCAGCAATGCCGTCACATCCTGAACATCCTGCTCCGCTTCGATCGGAATGAACAACCAGCGACCTTCGGGGTAGGGATGGGCGGCGGTGATGATCTGGCGAACGCGCTCTAAGGTCTCATTCGCGCTGTGCACGCAAGATGTCGTAGTACTCCTCTTGGCTCAGCGGGCAGTTGACGGCGTCGAAGAACTGCTCTTTGCTCAACTGCACTTGCTTCGCCATTTGGGCGGCGTGGAAAGCACTCAACTCGCGTTCGCCGTGAGAGATGTAGGTGCGGACCACTAGCTGACCATCCAGCCAGAGCCGAAAGACACGATGGCGCGTTTCGGTGATCTCGAAGCCAAGCTTGGAAACAAGCGCTCTTTCGACTTGTTGGGTCTTCAGCATGGTCAGGGAGTCGCTTCGCCGGCACCGGCGAAGACCTGGCGCAGAAAAGTCAACTGTGTCTGCAAATGGGGAGCCAGATGTTCGGTATTGGCGGAGAGGTCGGCATAGGCATCTTGCACCGCGCGCCAGTAGTCTTGACGGGCCTCGTCCAGCGTACCACCAACGCCATAGAGGTCAACGATGTCATCGCTGACAAAGAAACGCTCGCCATCGAAACGCACACGCACTGGAATGCCATGGATCGTGTCGTTGATGCCCGCTTCGGCCAGGAGAGCCATGATTTGCTGGTACGCGGTCGCGCTGATCATGGCAACTAAGGGCTTGCCCCGGCGTTCGACGACGAAGCGCTCACCACCGAAAGCTGCGCGGTTGACCAGATCGGAAAAGGTCTCACGGGCCTTGGCGATGCTGATAGTGTTCTGCATGGGATGCTCCTGAGTACATGGACGAATCGTACAGTTTGTCCGTTCCGTCCATGTACTCTAGCAGAGAAGCAACAACTTCGCAACCGGCTTGTTGAGTGTGGTCTCTATCATGACGCTAGCCCGGCAGGTGCGTCAGGCCCTTGCGGATGTAGACGAACCAGTAGACCAGGCCCACCATGACGGCGCCGCCGATGATGTTGCCGATGGTGACGGGCAGCAGATTGGCGATAAAGAAGTTGCTCCAGGTCAGCTTGGGGAAGTCGGCGGCGGTTTTCCCGATGGCGACCCAGAAGTCGGGGGCTGCACGTGCCTTTACCAGCAGCCCGATGGGGATGAAGTACATGTTGGCGATGGTAGGACCTCGAATGATTATGGGATTGGCTCGCCAATGCGCTGCAACCACTCCAGGTCGCAGCGCAAGCAGCGTTTGCATTCTTCCTGGATCGTGAAGGCGTCGAACTCCAGCTCAACCTCGTGGAAGTCGTGGCGCTGGACACGCTCTTGAGGTGAAAGGGTCTTAGCAGGGGGCCGGCGGACGTCGGTGTAGTCGTCCAGGTTGTAAAGCTGCGGAATGTCATGTGCTTTGGGGTGATAATAGACTCCGCCCAGCTCCCCAGTCTTCAGCCAGCGATCCACGATCAGGGCCACCTGATTGCCGTGCGCCACAGCCTGCACCACCGTGGCCGGACCGGTGACGGCGTCGCCGGCCGCAAACACGCCCGGAACGTCCAGATCGAAGGCCTTGCCGACCTTGAAGCTGGAGCGGCGATAGAGCGCCAGGGTTTCGTCGTCCACCCAGGTAATTTGACCGATGGCCGGCACCAACAGGTCGCATGGCATGTCAAACTCCGAACCAGGGATAGGCTCCGGTCGTTGGCGGCCCGTCCTATCGAAGTCACTCAGACGCTGCCGCTGCAGCCGCACGCCCGTGACGGATTTGTCGCCGAGCACGGTCACCGGGTTCACGAGGAAATGGAACTGCACGCCCTCTTCTTCCGCCCCTCTGATCTCTTCCTTGATGGCCGGCATCTGGTCCCGGTCCCGGCGGTAGACGATGAGCACTTCCCCGGCGCCCAGGCGCCATGCCGAGCGCGCGGCATCCATGGCCGTGTCGCCGCCGCCCACCACGACCACGCGCTTGCCGGTCAGGTCGGGCAGCCGGCCCAGGGCAATGTCGCGCAGCATCTGCACGCCGTGATACACCCCGGGCAGGTCTTCGCCGTGAACGTCGAGGCGGCGGCTGCGATGTGCACCCAGGGCCAGCACAATGGCTGCATAGCCGTCCGCTTTGAGGCTCTTGACGGTGAAGTCAGTGCCCAGCTCGAGCCCGCAGCGAATGTCCACCCCTGCCCGCCGGATGTGGTCGATCTCGGCAAAGAGCGGCTCGCGCGGCAGACGGTAGGCCGGGATGCCATAGGTCATCATGCCGCCAGCTTGGGGCATCCGTTCGAACACGGTGACCTCGTAGCCCTGTTGGGCAAGGCGCAGGGCCGTGGTCAGTCCGCAGGGACCGGCGCCGACGATAGCCACCTTGATATGTTTGGGCGGCGCCAACCGCGGCGGCGTCCAGGGTGTGCTGTACTCACTGTCGGCCATGAAGCGTTTGACCTGCCGGATGGCGATGGACTCGTCGACCTGGCCGCGGCGACAAACGCTCTCGCAGAAAGCCGGGCAGACGCGGCCGCAGATCGAGGCAAAGGGATTGGACTCGCGATGGACGGCGAGCGCCTCGGCATAGCGGCCCTGGGCTACCAGCGCCAGATAGGCGGGAGCGTCGACGCCGGCCGGGCAGGCGCTGACACAGGGCGCCCGCACCAGCTTCTGGCAGCTTGCCGCCGGACAGCGCCCTTCGGTAATGTGGGCCCAGAATTCGTCCTCGAAGTGGCGTAGGGCGGAGAGCACAGGCGAAGGCGCCAGTTGGCCCAAAGCGCAAAGCGAACCCTTCTGCATGCCCTCGGCCAGATGGTAGATGGCGTCGATATCCTCTGGAACGCCCTTGCCCGCGGTAATGCGCTCCAAAATCTCCAGCATACGCGTGCTGCCGATGCGGCAGGGTGGGCACTTGCCACAGCTTTCATCGCAGACAAATTGCATGAAGTACTTGGCGAACTCCACCATACAAGTGGTCTCGTCGGCGACGATCATCCCACCCGAACCCATGACGGCGCCGGCCGCTCGCAGCGAATCGAAGTCTACCGCCGTGTCAAGATAGTCCGCCGGCAGGCAGCCACCCAGAGGACCGCCGGTCTGTACGGCCTTGAAGCGTTTGCCCGAGGGAACGCCGCCGCCTACCTCATAGATAATGTCGCGCAGGGTGATGCCCATGGGCACTTCGACCAGACCCGTACGCTGCACCTGGCCCGTGAGCGCAAACACAGCCGTGCCGGGACTGCCCTCGGTACCCAGACTCTTGAACCAGTCGGGGCCCATACGGATGATGCGCGGCGTGTAGGCGTAGGTCTTGACGTTGTTGACGTTGCTGGGCTTGCCCCACAGGCCGGCCACGGCAGGATAGGGCGGCCGGGGCCAGGGTTGGCCGCGCTCGCCCATGATAGAGGCCATCAGCGCCGTTTCCTCGCCGCAGACGAAGGCGCCAGCCCCTTCCTTGATGACGATATCAAAGCTGAAGCCAGAGCCCAGAATGTTGTCACCCAGAAGAGCCAGGGGACGCGCCTGTTCGAGGGCGATGCGCAGCCGCTGAATCGCCAGCGGGTACTCGGCACGGCAGTAGATGTAGCCCTGCTGGGCGCCGATAGCATAGCCGGCAATGATCATGCCTTCGATCACCGAGTGGGGGTCACCCTCCAACACGGAGCGATCCATGAAGGCGCCGGGATCACCCTCGTCGGCATTACAGATGACATACTTGGGCCAGCGCTGTGTCTTGCGCGCCAGACCCCATTTGACGCCGGCCGGAAAGCCGCCGCCCCCGCGCCCGCGCAAACCTGACTGCGTCACTTCGGCGATCACTTCCTCCGGCGTCATTGTCGTCAGGGCGCGTTCCAGGGCCGCATAGCCGTCCAAAGCCAGGTAATCATCGAGCGATTCGGGGTCGATGAGGCCGCAATTGCTGAGCACGATGCGCAGTTGTTTGGCCTGGAAGGGGATATGTTCCTTGCTCGCCGGGTCGACGAAGCTGAGCGAGTGCAGTTGGCGCCCGTGCGCCTCGGTGACGGTGGGGATGGCCTCGCCCACAATGACGGCTTCCTGCAGCGCACCACCGTCGAAGTAGTGGTCGAAGATCTCGGAGAGCGTCGTGGCCGTCGCCCCACCGTAGTTGATCCGCTGCCTGCCCGGTGTCTGGATCTCGACCATCGGCTCGTAGGAACACATGCCGACGCAGCCTACCTGGCTGATCGTTGCCGCCAGGCCGCGCTGCTTCAGCTCGCGCTCGATGGCCCTCAGTGTTTCGTTGGCCCCGGCGGCGACGCCGCAAGTGCCCATGCCAATGGTGATGTACACGCTGGACGCCAGCTTTTCTCGCCAGCAAGCCTGGGCTTCGGTCCGGCGCCGCGCCAGCTTCGTCAAATACGATGCACTTTCAGGGTGCGTCGCACCTGGAGTCATCGCTTCTGTCATCGAGTCTGCCGCCATGTTGCTTCCTATCCTTCCTCTGCAGCGAGGCCGACTTCTTTGCTCAGCGTCCGTAGCAGTATTTCCTTCCGCATGCGACCCATCACCCGCCCGTCCAGCACGGCCACCGGCGCCAGCGCGCACGATCCCAGACAATAGACGATCTCAAGCGTGAGCTCGCTATCCCCAGTTGTCTCATCCGGGCCGATGCCATAGCGGTCCGCCATCGCCGTCAGCAATCCGGGCGTGCCCTTGACATGGCAGGCAGTGCCATCGCACATCCGCAACACATGCCGGCCGCGACGCTCGAGATAGAACTGGGCGTAGAAAGTCGCCACGCCGTACACCTTGCCGGCCGCGATTCCCAGTTTTCGAGCAACAAGCTGCACGACCTCTGGCGGCAGGTAGCCGTAGAGGCTCTGGGCCTTCTGCAGAATCGGGATCAGCGATCCTCGCTGTCCACCATAGCTGGCAAAGACCTCGTCCATCAAGGCGAGATCGACAGCGCCAGTGCTGGTTGCGACCATGGGCTTGCTCCTGTTTGAGTAGCCGGTGTGTTCACGCGCTCCACATCGGGCGCGCGAGTGCCATCCATTGTAAGGACATGTTTCGTGCCTGTGTATGACGAATGTCATCTTGTCGCCGGTTTGTAAGGTCGCGAACGGCGTGCGCAGGCGGGCCCGGTTGGGATGCAGGCCGCTGGCTCTGTACAATAGGGGACATGTCCCCTGGTTTCGTATCCTGGTCCGGGCAATGCTGACAGCCTTTGTGACCGGCGGCAACGGTTTCCTGGGTGCGTCCCTTGTCCAGCGTCTCCTGGCGGGCGGCGCCCATGTGCGCGTCCTGGTGCGACCCGGCGCCCATGCCCCCCTCTTGCAGCAACTGCCCGTTGAGCAGGTCACAGGCGATCTGTTGGCGCCGGAAACCTATCGCGCCTCCCTGTCTGGATGCGATGTGCTGTTCCATGTGGCGGCTTGTTACACCCACGACCCGAATCAGATCACGACCATGGAGGCCGTCAACGTCAAGGGCACGCGCCAGGTATTGGAGGCGGCGCTGGAAGCGGGCGTCAGTCGCCTCGTGCATACCAGCACCATCGGCACCATCGGCCAGCCCGGCGACGGCGGCCTGGCTACTGAGGACACGCCTTTCAACTTGCCGCACCCCACCGCCTATGTTCGCAGCAAGCTAGAGGGAGAACGGATCGCGGAGGCGCTGGCGCAGAGCGGCGCCCCGGTGGTCATCGTCCACCCTACGGCGATGCTGGGCGCGGGTGACTGGCGGCCATCGGCCAGCGGCCGTCGCGTGCTGGATGTGCTGGCTGGCGCTACGCTCCGCTATCCCACCGGGGGCATCAATTGGTGCCCGGCCGCCGATGTCGCCCAGGGCATGATCCGGGCCGCTGCAGTGGGCAAGCCGGGGCGGCACTACATCCTGGGTCACGGCGATGGTAACCTGGGGCGTGAAGAATTCATCCGGCTGATCACGCAGGCCACCGGGCTGGCGGCGCCTCAGCCCGAACCCGCAGCCCTGGCCTCACGCGCTCGTTCACTTCTGCGTCGCCTCGCCTCTCGTACAGCATCCCCCTCATCGGCGGGCGCGGCGCCCGACCGCCTCACCTGCAACCCCAGCCGCGCCGTGACAGAGTTGAACATGCCCCAGTCCAGTTTACTGGCCGCGGCGCACGAGATGGTGGCGTGGTACAGGGAGCACGGCTTTGTTGTCAGCAAAGCAGGTCCGTAAAGTACTGTGTATGCCTTCGCTCATTCAACGTCGGTCTGCGATACTTGCCAGGTGGAATCACCCGTCATGACCGCTCGCTTCCTGAAAGTCTGTCTCGCCCTTGCCGGCGTACCCCTGATCGGCGGCTTGTTCCTGCGGCTGGCCTGTGGCCTGGTGGGACCCTATAAGGCCCGACGGCAGCTTATCACGCTCAGCGGACGCAGCTTCGTTTCACCCAGGGCCGATATCCACTGTCCGCAGCTCGAGCTGGGCCGCCGCGTGTTCATCGACGATCACGTTACCATCTACGCCCATCGCGATGGCGGCGGCGTGCGCCTGGGGGATGACTCGTCCCTGCAGCGTTTCGCCATCCTGGAGCTGATCCAGGGCGGCAGCATCACCATCGGCCAGGGGTCGCACGTCCAGAGCGGCTGCAACCTCACTGCCGCCAAGGGCAGCATCCGTATTGGCGATAACGTGCAACTGGCCCCGCGCTGCGCGCTCTATCCCTACCAGCACAGCTTCGCCAGCCGCGAGGCGCCCATTGTCCGCCAGCCTGTCACCACCCGGGGCGACATCGTCATCGAGGATGACGCCTGGCTGGGCGTGGGCGTCATCGTGCTCGATGGGGTGACCATTGGTCGAGGGGCCGTCGTGGGCGCCGGCGCCGTCGTGACCGAAAGCGTCCCGCCTTACGCTATCGTTGTGGGGGTTCCGGCCAGGGTCATTGGCTATCGCCCATAGAGCGTATTACAAAACTTTCACCAAACACGCCTTTCAGTGTTCATGCCAAATTCATCTTCCTATGCTATCGTCAACATAATGGCGGGAGCAGCAAGGGAACAGAGGTGGCCGACACCGAGGGGAGACTGGTCCCAAAGCTGCTCCCGCCTCTTGCAGAATCATCCCTGATCCGGCCGCCGCTCCCCACGGCGGCCTTGTTGTGCGGCAAAGAGTGAGCGCCTGAGCGTACTCAGGTATGGCCTGAGCGTACTCAGGGATACAAGCTCCCCTTCCCATCCGCAGAACCCTTCCATCCGGAGTCGCCCATGCGCAGGCCCCTTCTGTTGATCGTTGTAACCCTCGTCCTCGGCAGTCTTGCCGCTCTCAGCCCGTTGGTCCTGGCGCAAAACCGGCCCGAAGCAAGCGGCGTCCCAGGCGGCACCCCACCTGCCTCCTCGGCCGCCCACCTGCCTGTTGCTCAGGCGCCCGGCGAGGCTGCCCGTGTCAGCGGCCTCGGCCCTGGCTTCTACGTTGAAAACAGCCTGGGCGGTGCGCCCATCCCGCCGGGTGTCCGTTCCGCCACCGGCTCTTTCCGCTTCTGGGATTGGAAAACGCTCAACCCTGGCAGCGGCGTCTACAACTTCGGTGCTCTGGATAACTGGATACAACTCCAGCTCGGCGCCGGCTATCAGTACGTCGGCATCGCCCTCACCACCTTTTCCGGTCGTGCTGCTACCAGAAACACCTGCAGCCCAGGTAGCATCCGGCTCGGAGTCAGCCTGACACCCGAGTGGGTGCTCAACGGCCCGGATGGCGAGCCCAATACTGCCGACGATCCCCTCATCATCTCCAGCCAGCCCCTGGTGTGGGATTGCAACCAGGACGGAACGGCCGAGAGCATCCCCTGGCCTATTTTGGACTATCAGGATCCTTACTACCGCGACCAGTACCGCACCTTCATCAGCGCTCTGGCCGACCACCTGCGCACGGGCCCTTATGCCGGCAAGGTTGCCTGGGTCGCCGCCGGCACGGGCAAAGATGGCGAGAACAAGCCTGTGGACGTCGAGGATAGGGAATCGCTGGGCATGACTTCGACCCAGTGGGTGAATGTAGTCAAGGGCATCCTGACCGACTACAAGAATGCTTTCATGAGCAGCAACGGCGCCCCGGCGATTCGGGTGCTGACCCAGAACGCGCCCTTCTATCTCCAAGTCTCGGAACGCCGTGATGTGGCAAAGTGGGCGTCTGACAACGGCGTCGGGGTGGCCATCAACAACATTACCTCCGACTTCGATTTCGTCGAGTCCTGCAACAGCGCCAACACCAGCGTCAAATGTGCAGGCATCTACGACCAGGCCCGCCAGTACAGCGACAAGGTGCCGGTGGCTCTGGAAAGCTACGGCTACATGATGGCGACGCCCAACGAGTTCTACTGGTCGATGGCGCGGGCGTTGGACGTACACACGGACTTCATTCGCCTTTCCGACTTCTGGACCAAACAGGACAACACCGACAACCGCACCATCGCCGAGTGGACTGACAAGTACATGGGCGTCGGATTACAAGCCGGCGACGTGACGCCCCCCAGCATCTGGTCGCGCATGCGTGAGCACCGCGACCCCTGCTTTCTGTCCTACACGGGAGCCGCTGGCATTAGCTGCAACTGGTGGCCCACGAATGGCAACTACGAATACTATCTCCGGCAGGTCCATACAGCGCCCGGCGGCGTCACCATCCCTTATACGGATGACGAGCGTTACAACGTGTCCGGCCGCAAGTTCGGCTGGAACCACGCCGAATCCAACGTGATGGACAAGCCGTATCACTACAACACACAGCCCTACGACCCTGTCCTTCGCAACGTAGGACTCTACAGCATTGGCGCCAAAGACGTGCAGGTAGGAGTCGATCCGGGGTGGACGGCGCGGCGCAGCAATCAGGCCACCGGCAACTTCGGTTTCTTCTTCGATGCGGATGATCGCTACCTTTCGCCGCCGACCGGCGACCCCCACGAGGTCGCAATCGTCGTCACCTACCTTGACTACGGGAGTGACCGCTGGCGGCTGCGCTACGACTCGACCACCGGCGAGAAGTCGGCCCGCGTCTATGCGATCCAGAACTGGACCCTAGGCACCGGCCTGGTGATCGATCCCAACCTGCCCACCGCCGGCGTGCAGCCTGCCAACACCTTGTACATCCAGAAGACCAATAGCAATACCTGGAAGACGGCCACGTTTCTGATCGAAGACGGCTACTTCGGCAATCGCCTGCCCGGCGGCACGGACTTCTACCTCGACAGCCGCAGCGATACCGGCGCCGATGATGGCAACGAGTATATCCACCATGTGGACCTGCGCCGGCTGAATAACGCGCCCCAGTTGACGCCCACGCCGACGCCGACCCAGGTGCAAGGTCCAACGTCTACGCCGACCCGAACACCAACCGCCACGCCCAGCAGCACGAAGGGCAGCATCTCTGGCTACGTGTTCGAAGATGTGAACCTGAATGGTAACAAGGAGGGCTTCGAACCGCCGCTGCCCGGAGCGCTCGTGGATCTGGCGCCTGCCGCGAATCCCAACAACGTCATTCGCCAGGTTGTCACCGACAACAACGGCTTCTACCGGTTCACAGAGGTCGTCCCGGCGATCTACCACCTGCGTGTGAACGCGTCTACCGGATGGGAGATCATGCTGCTCGGCCGCTATGTTCAAGTCACGGCAGGTAGGGAGGAGACCAACACCAACTTCCCCGCCCGGCGAGTGGCTACGCCCACACCTACGGTGACACCCACGCCGACCACCACCCCGACGGCCACTTCCACCCCCACGACCACACCCACAACCACGCCCACCCCCACGGCGACGCCCACCGGTGGGCGCGTCGAAGGGACCATCTGGCATGACAGCGATCGTGGAGGCGAGGGTGATAGAGACCCGGACGAAGTGGGCCTGGCCGGTGTCACCTTGCGCCTGCGCAATGTCAAGGGCGAGGTGATGTCGGAAATGCAGACCGACGGCAGCGGTCACTACGCTTTCCTCGGTCTGGCATCGCAAACCTATGAGTTAGTGCTGGTGCTGTCTGCTGGCTGGGAAATCACGACGCCGCCCATGAACCGTTGGCTGGCCCCTGGCGTGGGTGTTTTGACCGTGAACTTCGGCGTCATCCCGGCGCCGACGCCCACGCCCACGGCGACCGCCGCTCCCAGCGGCAGCCTTCATGCCTTTGTCTGGAACGACGCCAACAAGGACGGAATCAAGGATGAGACCGAGCCACCGCTCTCGGGCGCTACCGTCATCGTTTACACATGGCCCGGGCAACAGGAGGTGGCGCGGGTGACCACAGGCGGGGATGGCTTTGCGCGGTTCCTCACCCTGCCCGCTCCTGCCACCTACAAGGTCGTCGAACAGGACCCCCCTGGCATGGGCTCCAGCACGACCAACGAGCTGCTGGTGGTCCTTTCGCCTGACACAGCATTCGATGTAATCTTCGGTGACTATGAGACTCTGATGCGCGTGTACGTGCCCCTGATCCGGAGGTAGGTCGCGCCAAGACCGGCTATCCCACCGCCGCAGCCCATCCGAACCGGAAGCGTGAGCGACCGGTCTTCCGGCACGATGCCAACCGCCGACCTTCCCACCGCCGCAGCCGGCGAACTCGGGGGTCGGCGGTTGTGTTTGACCGCGTCTGGAGAACCCAAACGCTCTTGTTGGCCGTATTGTTAGCCGTTTCCCTGCCTGGGTATAATGTTTAGTCTGACATCTCACCTGTCATCGACTCTTATGTCAACATCGTCTCGCCAGCGCTTTCATCGGGTTCGCCCGCTTCTCGCCAGCCTGTTCACAGCAACCCTCCTTCTCGCCGGAGTTGCCCTGGTTACCGCGCCTGGCGTCTGGGCAGGGACACAGACGGTCGAAGTTCTCTCCAACATCGACCAGGACTGCCATTACATTGAGGGCTACACAACTCAGGAGATCAACATCGTCCTCCCCTACACCGGCACGGTGACGGAAGCGACGCTCTTCCTGCGCTCGACCAATGTCCGGAACAACCTGCATCCCATCCAAATCAATGGCGTGGATATCGGGCAGACCCCACCCACCGACGGCTACAGCGCCTGTGATGCGGCAGCTCCCGTGCGTGAGTACACGTTGTCTCCCACGCTGCTCCAGCCGGGACTCAACGTCCTTCGCCTGACGTCCGCCGGCACCACTGACAGTTGGGGAGTCAACTACATTGCGCTGAAGGTGCGCGGTGAGAACATCAGGGGGAGTTCCTTCGTTCCCATCCAGTTCCCGGGCGACGGCGGCCAATTGGTGGACGCGCTGATGCTGTCACCGCCAGAGCAGGGCTCCCCCCGGCCTCTCCTGCTTCTCTTCCACGGCTGGAACGGCACGCCGCTGGAAGTCTACGAGACCGACTACACGACGGCAGCCGTGCAGCGTGACTGGTTCGTCGTCGCGCCCGTACAGCGTGGGCAAGACACCCTGGGTCCGGCCAACGCACCGCTGGCTTCTCTGCGCAGCCAGCACGATGCCATGCAACTGATAGCCTATATGCGCAGCCACTACCCCATCGACCCCGATCGTATCTACGTCGGCGGCTTCAGCATGGGTGGCATGATGGCTGGCGTGATGGCAGCGAAATATCCCGACGTCTTTGCTGCCGCGGTGACTCACAAGGCGGTGACGGATCTAGCCGACTGGTACACCGAAAGCAACACTTTCCGCCAGTCGCGCATCGTGCCCGAGACGGGCGGCACCCCTCTTCAGAAACCTTTCGAGTATCGCCGTCGCAGCCCGGTCGAGTTTGCCTCCAACTTCCGCAACCTGCCCATCGCCGTCGTCCACGGCTCGGCCGACACCACCGTGCCGCCGCACCATGCCCAGGACTTCTATGATGCGCTGCAGGGGAATGCCCCTCGCCGCGCCGAGCTCCATTTGTATGCGGGCAATCATGGTGATGACGCACTGCCTTATGGCGGTGAATGGGCTGCTGACTTCATGCAGGCCTACACCCGGCTCGATAGCCCAACCAGTCTGCGTTTGCGCACCGACGAGTCCAAGCCCTTCTATTGGCTCGGCATTGGCAAGCACAGCACGCAGTCGTGGACGGAAGTGGCTGCTGACGTTGACATCCCCGGCAAGCATATCGACGTAACTGTCACCGATACCCTGTCCGTTGATCTGAGCTTTGACCTGAGTCGCATGAGTCTCGATCCCTTTGTAAGCTACGTCGTCTCGCAAACGAACGCCGCCCAAGGGACAACCATTACTCCGGTCACGCCCGTCGCCGGCAGCCTTGGCTGGACGGTTCCCGCGGGTGTGACAAAGGTGCAGGTGTTTCCCAACAACGGCGACCTGCCTGTGCTCCTCAACGTGCAGGAAGGCAGCCAGGGCTACGGCGGAGCCGCCGATACCTGGCTGAACCAATGGAACGCGACCAGCAATTACGGCAGCTTGACGACGCTCAGTTTGCGCACCGATGGCGTGGCCAAGGGGCTGCTGCGCTTTGACCTCACCGGCATCCTTCCCAACAACGTCGAGATCCTGGCAGCCAACCTCAAACTGTACGCTGATGCCGGTGGCCCGATGATGACGGTTAACCTGCACCCCCTGTTGCGTTCCTGGAGTGAAGCCACTGCCACGTACGATCTGAGGGCGAGCGGCCAGGGCTGGGCGCAGACCGGCGGCAAACCAGGGCAGGACTGGGCGAACCAGCCCATCGCCGCGTTCGACATACCCGCTGCAGAAGGCGTCGTGACCACCAGTGTGATCGACTCTGTGCGTGACTGGGTGCAAAACCCTGCCAGCAATCAGGGTCTGGTGCTGTTGCCTGCCAGCGCCAGCTACAATAGCGCTCGCACCCTGCACACCGGCGAACACACGAACCTGGCGACGCGTCCCCTCCTTCAGATCATCTACCGTCCCCTGCCTCCCAGTCCGACACCGACGCCGACAAGCACGGCGACGCCGACGGCAACGCCGACTCCTACCGCAACCCCGACTCCGACGGTGACGCCAACCGCCACGCCGTCGGTAGGCGGCATCGACGGCCTCGTGTACCATGACAGCAGCAGCGACGGCGCCTATCAACCCGGCGAGCCCACCTTGGCAGGGGCCGTGGTGGACCTGTGGCAAGGACAGACCCTGCTGGCCTCGCACACAACGGGAAGCGACGGCGTCTTTGCGTTCTCCAACCTGGAGGTGGGTGTCTACCTGGTCAAGGAGAAGTCGCCGCCGGACTTCGGCCCGGCCTGGCCCACTGACACCTTGAACGTCGGGGTCAGCGCCGGACAACGTTCGAACGTCGAGTTCAGCCACCAGCCGCTACCGACGCCGACGCCGACACCCACCGTCGCCGCTTGGTCACTGTATCTGCCGTTGGTCCGGCATTCCCTGAGTACTCTCAGGCATTAGGCTGTCATGGACTTTGTTGCCTGGTACGAAGCCTATTGGTCGGCGAAAGATGATACCGTCGACCACAGCCGTCTTGATCTCCTATTGCCCTACATCCAGGCGGGCCAGCGCGTCTTTCAGCTCGACGGAGGGCCGGGCATGCTGGCCGAACGCATGGTGCACGAGCGGGGCGCCCAGGTTGTCATGACCGATCTGACCCAGGAGACCACCCGTCGCGCTCGCGCCAAAGGCCTGGAGGCAAGCCAGCTCTACATCGGTGATACAGATATCCCTTATCCCAACGCCAGCTTCGATGCTGTCGTGTCCGACTCGGCCATCGAGCACCACTTCGACCCTGCCCGCTCGTTTGACGAGCTAGCGCGCGTGCTCAAGCCGAGCGGCGTCTTCCTGTTGTGCCTGCCCAACGCCGCCCACTGGCGCTGCCGCTGGTGGCTTCTGCGAGGCCGCTTTCCCTACGTACGCGGGACGCCGACCGATTTCACCCACCTTCGTTTCTTTACCCTGAATGAGATTCGCCATTGGCTGTCTGACCGCGATATCGCCATCCAGCACGTGGATGGCTCTGCTTCCCTCTGGGTGCGGGGTCTCTATCCGGCCTGGTTGCGTCGCCCTCCCTTTGCTACGCTTTACGTGCGCCTGGCCCATCGCTTCCCAACGTTCTTCGCCCGGGACCTGATCGTCATCGGACGCAAAGGCAACGCCTGATTCCCTGAGTACTCTCAGACGTTTTCCAGTCTCGGGCCTTCCCTGAGTACTCTCAGGCCCTGAGTACTCTCAGGCCGTCTCACCCCATGTCCTTCCGCAAGCAGGTCACCAACAGCGCCGTCTGGGTCGGCATCTCGACCGTCG
This sequence comes from uncultured Caldilineales bacterium, assembly GCA_964535455.1. Classification (GTDB taxonomy): domain Bacteria; phylum Chloroflexota; class Anaerolineae; order J102; family J102; genus SSF26. The sequence goes on along the minus strand of CAZHTZ010000006.1, from coordinate 19,969 downwards.
CCATCAAGCTCCTGGCGTTCATCAGCGTCACGCTGGTCCTGGCGCGGGTGCTCAGCCCCAAGGATTTTGGCGTGGTGGGCGTGGCATGGCTGGCCATCAATGCGCTGGAGTACTTCCGGGAGATGGGGGTGGCCTCCGCCCTGGTCTACTGGCAGAAGGACGACGATGGCCTGGCGGCGGACGTCGCCTATATCGCCATTCTCATCAGCAGCTTCGTCACTTATGCGGTCGTCTTCCTCATCGCGCCCGGGGTAGCATACTTCTTCCAAGACACCGCCAGTGTGGTGCCGGTTCTGCGGGTGTTGGGGTTGGTGACCATCATCAACGGCGTCAGCCAGGTGCCGTATACGTTACTGGCAAAGCAGCTCGACTTTCGCAACAAGGCCATTCCCGAGATGGTCGGGGGCATTGCCAACGCTGTGCTCGCCATCGTTCTCGCCCTGTCCGGCTTTGGCGTATGGTCCATCGTGGCAGGCTATCTGGCCGATGCCATCGCCCGCAGCAGTCTGATCTGGTTCTTCACGACGTGGCGACCACGCTGGCGCTTCGACCGCGCTGTGTGGCGAGAGATGATGGGATACGGGCGGCATGTGGTTGGGAGTCGCCTGCTCATCTTCGGAATCACCAATATCGATGACCTGTTCGTGGGCCGTTTCCTGGGCACGACGGCTTTTGGCTTCTACACCTTCGCCTATCGTTTGAGCAATGTCCCGGCCACGCACGTCACGGGCTTTCTCAACAATCTGATGTTCCCGGCCTTTAGCAAAATCCAGAACGACCGGGACCGCGTGCGCCGCGGTTTTTTCGAGACACTGCACGGCGTCGGCCTGGTGACCATCCCGCTGGCAGTTGGCACCTTTGCCCTGGGCCCCAACTTCGTCCATAACTACTACAGCGGCAAGTGGGACGCTGCCATCATTCCCTTGGAATGGTTGACTATCTACGGCCTGATGCGCTCGATTTCGGCCAACCTGGGCAGCATCTACCGGGCGCTGGGCAAGCCTGAATGGTTGACGAACCTGGCCTTGTGGCGCTTCTTGACGATGCTGATTCTCCTCTACCCTGCCATTCGCTGGAACGGGATCATCGGCGTGGCGATGCTCAGCGGTATCGTCTCCGTGTTCGATATGGCTATTGCAGCCTGGGGCGGCAACAAATTGATGGGCGGCGGCTATGCTCCCTATTTTCGCGGGCTTGGACTCACCTTCCTGGTGGCGTGCGTCACGGCCCTGGTCGCCTATCTTCTGTTGCCGTATCTGCCCGCTCCTCATCGCCTGTTTCCGTTTCTTGTCAGCGGCACGGTCATGGTGACGCTCTATGCCATAATCATGGCCTGGCTGGATGTGCGTTTCCGCCTGATGGCCTTGAGCGCCTTGTTGCGCCTGGGACAACTGCGCCTGATGTTGTCCCAGCGTCGTGCTGCAACGCGCAAGGGGGTGTGAGGGTGCCAATTCCCGCCTTAGCGCCGCTGCAGGTTGCGTATCTCTCACGAGTGCGTCTCAACCCGTATGTCAGACTCATGGCCGAAGGTGTGCATAAGGCTGACTCTGCCATAGAGACCAGCATCAGCCCCACCCTCACCTGGCGATTGATACTGCCAGGACGCCCTGACCTTGTGCATGTACACTGGATCGAACTGCAATACAGCTACCGGCACCCACCGCGCTCGCAGGCGCAATTGACCCTGAAGGCGCTGTTGTTCAAGCTCAAGCTGGCCCAACGCCGCGGCGCTCGTCTCTTCTATACGGTCCATAACCTCAACCAGCACGAAGGCTTGTATCCCGAACTGAATGAGAAGGCCAACCGCTGGATGTTCAGCCATGCCGATGCCGTCCATGTCCATGATGAAGCCAGCGCCGCCGTGGTGGCGACTCATTATGGGCGCAGCCAGGGCGTGTACGTCGTTCCTCATGGCCATTACCTGCACGCCTACCCGAACACCATTGACAGAGAAAGCGCAAGGCAGCGTCTTGGCTTGCCGTCCGCTGCCTATGTGTACCTTTGCCTTGGCCAGGTGCGGCCCTATAAGGGCCTGGATCAGCTCATCACGGCCTTCATGCGTCTGGAGGAGCCCGGCAGCACCCTGATGATCGCCGGGCGGACCGAATCAGAGGAGTACCGTACGCATCTCGAGACGCTGGCCAGCGATCATGCTAATGTGCGTCTATTTCCGGGCTACGTCGCCGACGATGAGCTCCAGGTCTTCTTCAACGCCGCCGATGCTTGCGTCTTTCCCTATCGCCGGGCAACTACTTCGGGCGCAGCGCTCCTGGCGTTTTCGTTTGGCAAGCCGATCGTCGCTCCTGCCATCGGTCCTTTCCCGGAGCTGATTGGATCGAACAAGCGAGCAGGCGCCAACGGCGCCGTGGCCACGGAGAGCGGCATCCTGTTCCACCCTGACCAGGACGACTTGGGACAGGCGCTGAGGGAAGTGCAATGCCTCTCCCCCGCCAGGGCACAGGCATCGGCGCTGGCCACGGTCGCCAATCGCGATTGGGCGGTGCTTGGCGCCAAGCATGCAGCGGCCTACCGGCACGCCGTTTCGGTCCCTGGCGCCTGACACCTGCCATGCTATCGGGCCAGAGCATCGTCTGTTTCTCTCCCAATCGCTGGGACGCGCTTTGGCGTAACCGGCAGCAGATTATGTCGCGGCTGGCGCAGCAGAACCGAGTGCTCTTCGTCGAGCCCGCGCCCTACCTGCGTGAAGTCACTGCCGGTGTTCGCAGCGCTGTCCATGGGCCTCACCTGAGTAATCTCAGGCCTCACCTGAACTCGCCGCTGCCGAACCTGTGGGTGTACGATCCGCCCACCTACGCGCCCATCTCCGGGCGCCGTCCCCTGAGCGATCTCGCCTTTGCCTGGCGCCGGGCCAGCTTGCGCGCCGTTCTGCACCGGCTCGGCATGACCCACCCCATTCTCTGGGTTTTCCAGTACAACCTGGGTGAAATGCTCGGGCACCTGGACGAACAACTGGCGATCTACCATGCCGTCGATGAATATTCGGCCTATGTCCTGAACGATACTGCGACCGGTGAGGTGAACCGCCAGGAGACGATCAGGCAGACGGAGACCGAAGTCATCCGCCAGGTGGACCTGGTGTTCGTCACCTCGCCGGCCCTGTGGGAGTCGAAGCACTCCCTGCATCCGCATGTCGTGCTCGTACCCAACGGCGTAGATTATGAGCATTTCGCCTGTCCGGTCACTGAGGTTCCGGCCGACCTTGTGAAATTGCCCCGTCCGCTTGTCGGCTACGCCGGCGTGATCAACGAGAAGCTCGATTATGTCTTGTTGGCAGACATCGCACGCCAGCATCCAGACTGGACGTTGGCGCTCATGGGTCCCGATGTCCTCCGCCGCCAGCGCGAGACCCTGGACGACCTGCGAGCCTTGCCCAATGTCTACTTGCTTGGCAGCAAAACCGTGCAGCAGTTGCCGGCATACATGCAGAGTTGCGATGTCTGCCTGATGCCCTACCGGCGCAACGAGTGGACGCGCAATATCAGTCCGCTCAAGCTCTACGAGTACCTGGCAACCGGCGTGCCTATCGTTTCGACCCCCATCCCTGCAGCTCAGGCTCTTGCCGGCGCGATCTGGCTGGCCGATGACGCCCCGGATTTTGGTCGGGCCATTGCCGCGGCCATGACCTCCGACACACCCGATCGGCGCCGCCAACAGCAAGCGTTGGCACAGCCCCACACCTGGGAGAACCGCGTCGAAGCCCTCTCGGCTGCCATCCAAGCCAGACTGCGTGAGCCGTATCCTGGCGAAGCGTAGGAGCAGACTCCCCGCTCGTCCTTGATTGCCAACCTGGCTGGTCTCAGGCTTTGAAAGAACGATGACTACCTCTTCTGATTTCACCTCCTATCTCCGCATTATCGCCCGGCGCTGGTGGCTTTTTGTGCTCCTGCCGCTTGTCACCGTGGCGGCCATTCTTGTTGTCGGCAATGCCGTCGACACCGAATACTTGGGTGTCGAGCGCCTGCAGATCGGCGTGCTCGACACCCAGGAGGTGCCGTTGTACGGCCAGGCTCGAGCTGACACCGCCGGAACGCAGACCGGCGCCGTGCACGAGGACTTCTATGATGTGCTGCGACTCGACTCGGTCGCCTGGCGCACCATCGCCGACCTGGGTCTGGACATGTCGGCGGCGGAACTGATTGAACATCTCGACAGCCAGCACCTGAAGGATGTCATCGTGGTGACGATGCGCATGCCGACGCCGGAGTTGGCGCAGCAGGTCATCACCAGGCACGTCGACAATGCCATCGCCGCGTATCGGGGCATGCGCACCATGCCCGCGCAGACGACCCGCACCTTCCTCGAAGCGCAGATGGCGGAACAGGCGAAGCAATTGGCGGCGGCCGAGAAGGCGTTACAGGATTTCCAGCTCCAGAACGAGGTCAGCGATCTGCAAAGGGAGATCTTTGCCCAACAAGACCTGAAGCGTGACCTGAGCGGCGATCGCGACCGCGCTGCGACCGAGGCCGCTCGCAACGACCGCCTGCACACAGAGTTTGCTGCTGCCGCCGCGGAAAACAACGCCCGGGCCGATGCCCTCCAGGCAAGCCTGGTTGTGACCGACTCCAAGAAGGCGCCTACGCCTATCCCGGACGTTCTGGCGCGGACCCAGGCGCAGATCCTGTCCTTGCGTGGCCTGGCTGACAAACAGCAGGCCGACGCCCAGAACTACAAGGCGATCGCCGCGGGCCAACGCGCCGCCATGGATGAGATCGACCGCCAGCTTGCCGCCCACGAGCAACAGATCGTCTACCTGTTGGGATTGCAGGATCAGTACCGCTCGTTGGTCGATCAACAGGCGCGCGCCCAGGCCAGCTATGGGTTCCTCTCAGACAAGGCCGACGAGGCGCGTCTCAAGGCCACGCAGGGCGAGGATATCGGCTACCTCCACGTGATCGAGCCGGCGCCGCTGCCGCAGGCGCCGGTGCCCAAGCGAACGACGCAGTACCTGCTCGTCGGGCTCATCGTCAGTGTCCTCCTGGCCCTGATTCTGGCTTTCGCCCTGGCGTTTCTTGAGAACAGCCTGGGCGGGCAGGGGACTGCGGGTCGGGTTCCGGCGCCGCGCCGGCCATGATCCCGCGCCTTTTATACGTGGACTTTGCACCTGCCCCTGGGGGCTCGGTGCACAGCCTCCTTTTGCTCTTGCAGCATTTGCCCCGGCAACAATACGAACCCCTGGTCCTGCTATCCCCCACTGTCGCCTCTCTTTCGGCTGTGCGTGCACTGGGGCTGAGTGTCTTCAGTTACGACGCCGGGCAAGGTACAGCCGTCCCTTTTCGTGCCGCGACCGGGCAGGTGCGCGCCAGTGCTGCCGCCGGTCGCGTGCGAACGAGCCGCGGGTTGGGGTCCCTTTGGCGCTGGGGTTCCACGGGACGGCGCCTCTGGTATCGCACGCGGCCTACGGCCGCATTCGTCGCCCACCTGATCACGGAACACCAGGTTGACCTTGTCCACTTGAACGATGCGCTGCCTCTGGCCGAACCTGGGATCCTTGCGGCCTGGCGCAGCGGCCGCCCCAGCATCGTCACCGTTCGTTCCTTCACCCCGCTTGACTCTGTCCACCGGCGCTTGAGTCGCCTGCCCGCTGCGGGCGTTTTCACGTCAGAGGTCTTGCGCCAGGACCAGCATCGCCAGGGAGCCCGATTTCGCCGGGAAGAGATCATCCCCAACGCAATTGATCCGGCGCCCTATGCGCAGCCGCCCGACCCGGCGGGGGTGAGGGCGGAGTTCCATCTACCGGCCCAGGCCCGCATTGCCATCGTCGCCGGACGGCTCATGCGACGCAAGGGCCTGGACGTGTTTGTTCAGGCGCTGGCGCACCTGTTGCCCGCGCATCCTGACCTGTACGGCTTGATCGTCGGCGAGGTCGATCCGCAGGAAGCGGGCCTCAAGCAGGAATTGTTAGGGCTGGCGGAGGGCCTGGGCATTGCCGGGCAGATTCGCTTCACCGGCTACCGGGATGATGTGCCGCGATTGTTGCAGGCATCTGACCTGCTTTGCTTCGTGCCTACCGCGCCCGAGCCTTTTGGCCGCACCCTGATCGAGGGGATGGCGGCGGGCCTGCCGGTGATCGGCGGCGACAACGGTGGCATTCCCGACATCGTCGGCGAGGGTGAGACCGGCCTCCTTGTTCCCCCTTCTGACCCGAGCGCCCAGGCTCGCGCCATGCAGCGCCTGCTCAGCCAACCCGATCTGGCGCAGGCGCTCGGCCAGGCCGGACGCTGTCGCGTTGCCGACCGGTATGGCATTGCCGGCCAGGTTGACCAACTCACCGCCCTCTACGAAAGCATTCTGGCGGATTCGCCCGCCGCTAGGTACCGAAGCGGCCCCGCCGCTAGGTACCGAAGCGGCCCCGCCTGAGCCAGGTATCCGGGCGCTCCCGCTAGACCCCTGCTCGCCCCTTTGGCGCCGCATCCCATGCGCCCGCACCCCATGCGCGTCCTGCTCTACGGCCCCTATCCTTTTCCCGGCCAACCCGTCACCGGTGGGGTGATGGCGGTCGTCTATGCTCTGGCCCAGGGCCTGGCGCAACGTCCTGGACTTGTGGTTGGCGTCGCCGCATCGCAAGTTGGCGGCGCCATGGCAACCGAAAACGATGGTGGGGTGACTGTTTTCCGGACGCCAGTCGCCCGCTATCCCAGGGTGCGCTGCTATCTCCCGCTGCGCCATTTGCTGGTCGAACTCGCCGATCGCTTCCAGCCTGACGTCGTTCACGGGCACGGCACCGGCTACAACGCCGCCGCGGCGCTGGACGCTCATTGTCCGGCGCTGGTCACGATCCACGGTGTCGTTCGCCAGGAAGCCGCCCTCAGCGGCGCCGCTCGTTTGAAAGAGCGCCTGGCCTGGCAGTACGATGCGTTCTTTGAGGCGCGGGTTCTGCAGCGGACGCATCAGGCGGTTGCCATCAGTCCCTACGTGCGCCGCGCCTTCTCTCGCTATGCGCAAATCGCCTGGCATGACATCCCCAACCCTGTGGACGACGCCTGTTTCGCCGTCGAGCGCCGGCCCCAATCGGGTCGCCTGCTCGTCCCGGCGCGGGTGATCCCGCGCAAGGGCATCGATGTGGCCATCACGGCCTTCGCCCTGGTGGCAACAGACCACCCGGGCGCCGAACTGCGTATCGCCGGGGAGGTCGAGACCATGCCGGCTTATGTCGCCCATTGCCAGCAGACGGCGGCTGGTCTGGGAGTCCAGGACCGCGTCCATTTTCTCGGCAACCTCAACCGCCCGTCCCTGCTGGCCGAGCTGGCCACCGCCCAAGCGGTTGTCCTTCCTGCCCGGCAGGAGACGGCGCCGGTGGCTGTGGCCGAGGCCCTGGCAGCCGGTTGCCCCGTGGTCGCAACCGCGGTGGGCGGCTTGCCCGACATGGTTGCGCCGGAGCAGACGGGCCTGCTGGTGGAAGCCGGCAACCCGAACGCCCTGGCTCAGGGCCTCCAGCGCATCCTGACTGACCCCGGTCAGACCGAGGCCTGGGGCAAGGCAGCCCGCACAGCGGCGCAGTGCTACCGCCTGCATGCTGTCGTGACTCAGACCCTTGGCGTTTACGAGCTGGTGATGCGTTCGTAGCATGCGCCTTGCCCTTGTCGGTCACTTTCCCGTGGATGCCCCGCCCCAGGGCGGAGTGCAAAGCGTGCTTGCCAACCTGGCTGACGCCTTCGTTCGTCACGGGAACATCGAGTTGCACCTGATCCAGCACCGGCGCGGTATCCCTGACGGCGCCTTCGTCGGCGAGGGCTACACCGTCCACAACTTTGCCGCGCGCCATAGCCGCGGCTTCCCCAGCCGCATCCTCCCCAACATGCTGCGGACGGGCAGCCTGGTGACGCCGCTGCTGCGCGACCTGAGGCCGGACGCAATCTCCACACATCAGCCCGAATACGCCCTGGCCGCGTTCGACACTGGCCTTCCTGTGCTGCACACGATCCACGGCTTCCCCGCCCATGAGTTCTGGACCCGACGGGGAGTCTTCGTCCGCACAGCGACCCTATGGGAAGTCTGGCTAGAGCGCCAGATGCTGGCGCGTGCCCGCCACCTGGTCGCCATCTCGGACTACGTCATCGACGCCTATCGATCACGCACCCGCGCCCGTTTCCACCGCATCGATAACCCGGTGGCCCCGCTATTCTTTGCGCCTGGCCCGGCGCCTGAGCCTGGTCGCCTGCTTCTGGTGGGCAACCTGACCACCCGCAAGGGAGTTGAAACCGCCATCGCCGCCGTTGCCCGACTGCGCACCACCTTTCCAGGCGTCGTGCTGGACATCATCGGTGCACCTGTGGACCCGGTCTATGCCGGGCGGCTGCGAGCACAGGCGGAGCCGCTCGCCGGCGCCGTGCGCTTCCTGGCGCCTACTACACAGGCCGGAATCAAGCAGGCGCTCGATCGCGCCCAGGTGCTGGTGCTGACGTCGCGCGAGGAGCATACGCCGGTCATCGTCGCCGAGGCGATGGCATCGGGCCGGCCGGTGGTGGCGACGAACGTGGGGGCGCTTGCCGACATGGTGGCGCCCGGCGAGACCGGCTATCTCGTCCCCCCCGGCAACGGCGACACGGTCGCCGATGCGGTCGCCGCCCTACTCAGCGATCCAGATCATGCTATTGAATTGGGCGCCGAAGCGGCGCGCCGGGCTCAGGTTCGCTTCCACCCCACGGCCGTGGCGGCAGCCTATTTGACCGCGCTGCGGGCGGCCATGGAAGCGTAGGAGGCGGGTAGGGCGACCCGCTGGGTCGCCCTTGGGTGGCGGGTAGCGCCGAAAGGGTAGGGGCGTGGTGACCACGCCCCTACGAAGATGCCCAGAATCGCTCCCAGGTCGCTTGCGCCACTTCCCGGCTGCGAGCGTAGATACGTTCGACGTCCAGGTGCGGAATCAGGCGATGACGCATCAACACGCGGCCACCGGCAATGGTCGTGTCGACGCGACGGCCATCGAAGCCAAAGATCAGGTGCCAGGCCAGGTTGTCGATCGTCAGTGGGGTCGGCGGGTCGTAGTCGACCAGGATGAGATCGGCAAAGGCGCCCGGTTCGAGACGACCCAGCGGCCGCGGAAAGAACGTGGCGGCGAGAGCGGCGTTGTGGGCTGTGACCATGTTCAGCAACTGGCCGGCGGGCAGAACACGAGGATCGCTTCGCGCCGATTTGTGCAGCAGGTAAGCAGCCTTCATCTCCTCGAACATGTCGTTGCTGAAGCCATCGTTGCCCAACACGGCTTTCACACCCCCACGTAGCAGGGCAGGCAAATCGGCCACGCCCACGGCGTTGTTCATGTTCGAGCGCGGCTGATGGCTGACCCAGACGCCGGTCTCACGCAATAGACCCATCTCCCAGGCATCGATGTCGATGGCGTGGGCGACAATGGTAGACGGCCCCAAGATGCGGCGCTGAGCCAGCCGATCGATGGTGCGCAGGTTGTAGACTGCCAATGAGTGCTCGCGATCGGCGGGGCCTTCGGCGGCGTGGATGTGAAATCCATCGTGGCCCAGGCTTTCGGCTTCGGCTACGCAGCGGTCCAGGGTGTCGTCTCCCAGCGTCAGGGCAGCGTGCAAACCAAACGTCGCCGCCAGAAAGGGGCTGCCCGCCGCCCGCGCTTTGCGGATGAAACGGGCGTTCTCCCGTATCCCGGCTGCTGCAACTTCAGGCCCGTCCCGATCCGTGACTTCATAACACAAGCAGGCGCGCAGTCCCGTCTCTGTCACAGCCTCGGCGATGACGTCCAGCGAGCCATCCACAAAGCGGTTGCTGGCGTGGTGGTCGATGAGGGTCGTCGTGCCATAGCGGATGGCGTCGATGAGGGGCGTCAGGGCCGAATAGCGGACGCCTTCGGCGTCCAGAGCGCGATCGAGGGGCCACCACAGCCGCTCCAAGATCTCCCGAAAGTCAGCCATCGGCGGACCAGGGATGTACATCCCGCGTGCGAAGGCGCCATAGAAGTGTGTATGCGCACAGACCATGCCCGGCATCACCAGCATGCCCTGAGCATCGAGCTTGTCGGCCTGGGGGTATTCCGCCGCAAGCGCCTGGCTATCGCCGACGGCGGCGATGGCATCGCCGCTGATCAGCACCGCCCCATTCTCGATCAGCCGGGGCGTCTCCCCGAATGTACAGACACGACCGTTGGTCACCAGCAGGTTGGATGGGGCGGTAGTCTGCGCTGCGAGCATCGTTGCTCCTCGTGGCGAACGGGGTCCTACGAAAAAGGTCTTGCCGATCTAGCCTCAACCATGAGAGGTCAAGAACCGGCGAAGTCGGCGATGAAATAGTAATGCCCCTGTTCGCCGACGGCAACCCCGATGCCCACGACCGTGTAACGCGAGGAGAGGATATTGCGGCGATGAGGATCACGTCCGGGCGGTTCGTTGTACCACCAATCCACGGCAGGCTGAGCGGCGCGCGCAAACACCCAGTTCTCGCTTGTGTAAGCGGGCGTGACGCCCACGCCGGCCAGACGACCACGCAGGCGGGCGCCGTCGCTGCTCACGTGGCTGCAGTAGAGGCGCTGCGAGCAGTCCTCGGCGTGGGCCTGCGCCGCCTGTGCCAGTGCCGGCGACCAGGTCAAAGGCGACAACCCGTGGGCAGCGCGTTTGGCATTGATGCCGTCGAACACCTGCCGTGGCCAATCGGCGATGGCTGCTGGCAAGCTGGTGGTGGCCGCCGCATCCGTCGTATCGGTGATCGTCTGGGTGCCGGTGATGACCGCGTCAGCCTGCACGGCAGTGGCAGCGCCGGCACCTGGCGCCTCCAGAGCGACGTCGTCAGGCGGTGGCTGGTCGTCGGGCAGGGCCGTCTGTGCAGACGTGACAACCACATCTGCCTGGATGGCCGTGGCATCGCTGATCGACCCCGAAGCGGTCACGGCGACGGTCGCGCTCAGCGCTTGGGTGGCGGTGAGCGGCGCTGTAGACTGAACAGGGGTAGGGCTGGGGACGGGGCGCGGTCGTGGCGGCTGAGCGCCTGCCGGTAGAAGCAGCACCTGCCCCACCGATAGCAAGGGGTTCTTGCCGAGGCGATTGGCGGCTAACAGAGCATCCACCGTAACGCCGTAGGTGACGGCGACATCCCACGGTGTATCTCCGGCTCGCACGACGTGCTGCAAGGACGGTACTTTGGCTGCTGGCAGCTTCATTCCGGCGGCGGCCGGCGCCGCTGCCGGCAGCAGCAGGGGTCGCCCAACCGCAAGCACTTCCCGACCGGTTAGCTTGTTGGCCGCCAGCAAGGCGGGCACACTGATCCCATAGGAATGGGCGATACCCCAAAGGGTGTCGCCAGATCGCACTTTGTATTGTTGAAGGGACTGCGTTTCGTCTGGCGCCAGCGGGGAGGGCGGAGCTGCTGCACCGACCACATCGGCGGTGGCCATGAAGCTGGTCATCAGGCCGATGGCCAGCAGCAGGGGGAGTATGCGCATGCCGGGCATCCTAGCATAGCAGGGGTGCCCCACCAAACCGAGCCCCGTCCAAAGAGGGCTCCTGCACGGGTTTGGGAACCCAAATAGCCCTCTACCCGGCCACTACCGTCGAAGACCAACTTCCAGACCCCGCCCGAAGGTGGGTAAGGAGGTGCGGAACATGGGATAATGGCGTCATGTTCCTATCGCGGCGTCACATTGTGGTTGGCCTTGTGGCCCTGATCCTGGCGCTCCTGGCGCTGCTGTGTTACGGCAAGAGCCTCTACACGATCGTTGTCACTGCCGAGGCCTGGGTCTTGCTGGGCGTCGCGGTTGTTGACCTTGCCTCGCGGCGCCTGCCCGACAGACTGTTGGCGTTGGGACTGCCACTGGCGGCGGTGGGGAGCCTGGGGTTCTCTCGGCCGCTGCCGCTGGCGGCGCTGGCCGGAGGGATGCTTGGTCTGGGCGCTTTCTGGCTGCTGGCAAAGGCGCGTCCTGGCGCATTGGGAAGGGGTGATATCAAGCTCGCCGGTCTGATCGGCCTGCTGGTCGGATTCCCAGGCGTGGTCATGGCGCTTTTGGCCGGTATGATCATGGGCGGTGTGGCGGCATTGGCGCTCGTCCTCAGCGGTCGGGCCACCACCCAGACCATGGCCTATGCTCCCTATCTTGTTATTGGCGCCTGGGCGGCGATGTTCGGGCCCGGACTGTTGCGCTAGCTCCCGCTCGGCTTCTCCTTCGAGAAAGGCCGCACCAGCGATCGCAGCATCACAACGAGACCCTCGAGCATGAGCTTGATCGGGTACAGAATGGCATCGATGATTTGGTTGATCAGACCCAGCAAACGTCCCAGAATGAACAGGAGGGGCCGGAGGAGACGTTGCAGCCAGGGATTGTGGGCGTAAAACAGTGAGGCCAGAATGGTGAATAGCGAGATGGCGAACTTTTCGATGGCTGAGAATTCGAGCGACCGCCCGTACAGGGAGGCGACGTCGCCAAACAGAAGCTCCAGACCGATGACAAGGACCAGCATATAGGCCGTGGTCACCAGGATGGGCTCGCGCTTGATGGCGACGGTAAACGCCTGAGCAGCGAAACGCATGGTCACGATGCCAAGGGCAACACCCACCATCACCACCCAAAGCGTGTCGCTCAAGGCGACGGCGGCGACGACATTATCCAGGCTGAACGCCAGGTCCGCCAGCTCGACTGATAACACCACCATCCAGAAGTTCCTGCCACTCAGGTCCTTCACTTCCTGTGACTCATCGGCTTTTTCGGGTCGCGTGCCCAGATGACTGATGGCCAGTTTGAACAGGTAGAGAGCGCCGATCAAACGCAGCCAGGGATTGCCGATGATGAATGAAGCCATGACCAGCATCAGGCCCCGACCCAGGTACGCCCCCAGGAGACCCACCTTGAGTGCTGCTGCCTGCTGTCCACCCAACGTCAGACTCCCCCACGGCCCCAGGAAACGCAGCCGCGATGGCCAGGGGATGCCTTCACGGATAGGCAGCACCGAAACCATCGCTCCCAGCACGGCGGCATTATCAATCGAGAGGATGCCTTCCAGAAAAATCAGTTGGGTGATGAGGGCGAAAGTCTCGGTAACCGGCACGTTGCACAACTCCCAGGGCAGCCTCTCTACCGCCAGTGACACGGTCACTATAGCATGTCGCCGGACGACGGTCAACGACAGAACAACTTTGCTTCCCATGCCATCTTCTGCTATTCTCGCGGGTTGGTAGCCTGGCCTACGGCCAGAATTCGCCCTGAGTACTCTCAGGCCCTACCTGAGTACTCTCAGGCCCTCTCGCCACCCTTCTCTCACGGCCTTATCCGAACCGTGCCTGCTTCCCGTCTCTACATTCCCGGTCCCACTGAGGTTGCTGCCGATGTCTTGGCCGCCCAGACGCGACCCCTGGTCGGTCATCGCAGCCCGGAGTTCACCGATCTGTTCTATCGCCTGGCCGGCAAACTCAAGCCGCTCTTGCTCACCGAACAGCACGTCTACATCTCCACTTCTTCAGGCTCCGGGCTGCAAGAGGCCGCGGTGCGCAACGGGGTGCGACCTGGTCGCAAGGTGCTTCATCCTGTCAACGGCGCTTTCAGCGAGCGCTGGCACCAGGTCGCGGTGGGCAATGGCTGTGAGGCCGTGCGCGTCGATCTGCCTTGGGGCCAGCCTATCCGCCCCGAGGATGTCGATCGGCATCTGGCAGCAGGCGGGTACGACGCCGTCGCCCTTGTGCACAACGAGACCAGCACCGGCGTCATGAGCGACATCGCCGCTATCGCCGCGCAGGTGCGTCGCCAGCATGCCGATGTCATGCTCATGGTCGACGCCGTGTCATCGGCAGGCGGCGTCTACCTTCCTTTCGACGACTGGCAGCTCGACCTGTTACTGACCTCTTCCCAGAAGTGCTTTGCCCTGCCACCGGGGCTGGCGTTTGCCGCCGTGTCGGACCGTTTTCTGGCGCGAGCGCGTGAAGTGCCCCACCGGGGTTGGTATTTCGACCTATTGTTGCTGGAGAAGTACTTCAGCGATGGCAAGACCACCCCCGCCACTCCTGCCATCAGCCTGCTCTACGCCGCCGACTGCCAGTTTGACCACATGCTGGCGGAGGGGTTGGAGGCGCGCTGGGCCAGGCACGAACAAGGGATGAAGCTGACACACGCCTGGGCGCGGCGGCACGGATTCGAGCTGTTCCCAGAGTCTGGCTACGAGTCCCATACCGTCACCTGCATCCGCAACAACCGGGACATCGACGTGGCCGCCATGGTGAAACACGCCAAGGCCAGCGGCCTGGTTATTGGCAACGGCTACGGCAAGCTCAAAGGTCAAACCTTCCGAATTGCGCACATGGGCGAGCTGACGCCAGCACACATGGAAGAACTATTCATTGTCCTCGACCCATTCCTCAGCTAACCCCCTCTTTTCCTGGAGCTAACCATGTACGAAATCGAAAACGTCATTGCTCGTGAGATTCTTGATAGCCGTGGCAACCCCACCGTTGAGGTGGAGGTGTATACGGAAGACGGTGACTTCGGCCGCGCAGCCGTGCCCAGCGGCGCCAGCACCGGCATCCACGAGGCTGTCGAGCTGCGCGACGAGGACCCCAAACGCTTCGGTGGCAAGGGCGTCCTCCAGGCAGTGGAGTATGTAAACACCGTCATCGCCGATGCCCTGTTCGGTATGGATGTGACCGATCAAGTTGCCCTCGACAAGCTGCTCATCGATCTGGACGGCACCGCCAACAAAGGCAAGCTGGGCGCCAATGCCATCTTGGGTGCGTCTCTGGCCTGCGCGCACGCCGCCGCCGCCGCCGTGGGCCTGCCGCTCTACCGCTACCTGGGCGGCGCTGGCGCCCGCACCCTGCCGGTGCCCATGATGAACATCCTCAACGGCGGTAAGCACGCTGTTAATGCCACCGACCTGCAGGAGTTCATGGTCATGCCGGTGGGCGCCAGCAGCTTCGCCGAAGCGCTGCGTTGGGGCGCCGAGACCTACCACGCCCTGAAGAAGGTGCTCAAAAGTAAGGGTTTCAGCACCAACGTCGGCGACGAGGGCGGTTTTGCCCCCAGCCTGAGCGCCAACGCCGAAGCCATCGAGGTGATCCTCAAGGCGATCGAGACGGCCGGCTATCGCCCCGGCGAAGACATCATGATCGCCCTCGATCCTGCCTCCAGCGAGATCTACGATGCTGCGACGGGTCTGTATGACCTGGCCAAAGAGGGTCGCAAACTGACGAGCGAAGAGATGGTGGCCTTCTACACCGAATGGGTGAACAAGTACCCCATCATCTCGCTCGAAGACGGCCTGGCCGAGGATGACTGGGAAGGTTGGAAGAAGTTGAAGGCCGCCATCGGCGACCGCGTGCAGCTCGTGGGTGACGACCTGCTGGTTACCAACACCGAGCGCATCCAGCGCGCCATCGCCGAAAACGTCTGCAACGCCCTGCTCTGCAAGGTCAACCAGATCGGCACCCTGACCGAGTCCATCGCCGCCGTGGAGATGTCGCACCGGGCAGGTTGGACGGCTATCGTCTCCCATCGTTCCGGAGAGACCGAGGATGCCACGATCGCCGACCTGGTCGTGGGCCTGAACACCGGCCAGATCAAGACCGGCGCTCCGGCGCGGTCGGAGCGCGTCGCAAAGTACAACCAGCTCCTGCGTATCGAAGAAGAGCTTGGTGACGCCGCCGTCTACCCCGGACTGGCGGCCTTTACGAACATCCGCCGCTAAGAAAGCCGAGCTGACCAACGCCTATGAGGCGCCGGTCAGCGTTGACCGCATGACAAAACGCCGCCTGGCGAGACGCCAGGCGGCGTTTTATCATGCGGTTTCCGGCAATGACTGTCCCAAGCAATCGGCGTTGGTCTGGCGACCGTTGGGTTCGAAGTGGTACAATGGCGCAACCTGTACCCACCCTGAGTACGCTCAGGCCATACCTGAGTACTCTCAGGCTTTCTCTCTTTGTCTGGAGTTGTGATGCCTGCGCCGACGATAGTTCGCAACCTCGTGGAGACGGTGACTGCCAATGTTGAGCGCGTGATCATGGGAAAGCGCCAGGCGATTCATTCCACGCTCCTGGCGCTCCTTTGTGAAGGACACCTGCTGATCGAGGACGTGCCGGGGCTCGGTAAGACAATGCTGGCCCGCTCCATTGCCCGCTCCATTGGCTGCGCTTTCAGCCGCATCCAGTTTACGCCGGACATGCTCCCCAGTGACGTCACCGGAGTCTCCGTCTACAACCAGAAGGTGCAGCAGTTCGAGTTTCGCCCGGGACCCATTTTCGCCCAGATCGTTCTGGGCGACGAGATCAACCGTGCCACGCCCAAGACGCAAGCCGCCCTGTTGGAGGCCATGGAAGAACGCCAGGTGACGGTCGACGGCACGACCTATCCCTTGGCAAGGCCCTTCCTCGTGCTCGCCACCCAAAACCCCATCGAGTATGAAGGTACTTTCCCACTGCCCGAAGCCCAGATCGACCGCTTCATCATGCGCGTCCACCTGGGTTACCCCGACCGGCAGCATGAGCTGGCGATGCTTGACTCGCAGACGGATCACCACCCCATTCACGACCTGGCCCAGATCGTTTCCGAGGAAGACTTGACGAATGCTCAGGACGCAGTGAAGACCATCTACATCGACGATCAGGTGAAGAACTACATCGTTGCACTGGCTTCCTCCACGCGCGAGCACCCTGACGTCTACCTGGGCGCCAGCCCGCGCGGGTCGCTGGCGCTTTTCAAGACGTCGCGAGCCTTTGCGGCGGCTCAGGGCCGGGACTATGTCATCCCTGATGACGTCAAGGCTCTGGCAGTGTCGACCCTGGCGCATCGCCTCATCATCAGCCCTTCAGCCCGCATCAAGAACGTCAACCCCGATACCATCATTCAGGAGACGCTCGCGACCGTTCCCATCCCCGGCGCCCGCGCTCGTTCCGCCTAAGGTCGGCTGTCGTCGCCCATGCGTCGCAACACGCTCGTCGCTCTGGTGGTCTGGGTGATCAGCCTGGTGGCTGCCCTGAGCACCGGACGCGACCTGTTATTCAACACCTTGTACCTGATCACCATCGTGCTGGCTGTGTCCTTTGCCTGGGCATGGCTGAACATCAACCGCGTTGGGTTAAGTCGCTACACCCGCGCCCGGCGCAGCCAGGTGGGCAGGCTTGCGGAAGAGCAGTTCGAGATCGTCAACCGTAGCCGGCTGCCCAAGCTATGGATAGAGATCCGTGACCATTCCACTCTGCCGGGGCACCATCCTTCTCGAGTGGTGGCTTCGCTTGGAGGGCGCAAGAAGCACGCCTGGTACGTACGCACGCCCTGCTATCGCCGCGGCCGCTATCTGCTGGGCCCCCTGACCGTGCGCAGCGGCGACCCACTTGGCATCTTCGAACTGAGCCGCACGCTGCCGCAGACGAATACCATCCTCGTCTATCCCGCCACCGTGGATGTCCACGGCTTTCGCCTGCCTGAAGGCCAGATGCCGGGCGGGGAAGCCGCCCGCACCCGCACCCATTACCTGACGACCAACGTCAGCACGGTGCGCGACTATGCGCCGGGCGATAGCTTCAACCGCATCCATTGGCGTTCTACCGCTCGCAAAGGGCAGCTCATCGTCAAGGAGTTCGAGCTGGATCCGACCAGCGATGTGTGGATCTTGCTCGATCTGGAGGCCGTGTGGCATGCGGCCTTGCCCTGGCAGGCGCCGGATGAACAGGACCGTCCCGCCGTGCTTTGGAGTGAGCGTTCGACCCGATTCGACCTTATCCCTGCCACCATCGAGTACGCGGTCACGGCGGCGGCGTCACTCGCCCGCCGTTACCTGGTGGAACGCCGGGCGGTCGGTCTCATCGCCTATCCCGGACACCGCGAGATCATCCAGCCAGACCGAGGCGAGCGCCAGCTCAACAAGATACTGGAAACCCTGGCCGTGTTGCAGCCCACCGGCTCCCTCGCCTTTGATCGTTTTCTTGCCGCCGAAAGCAGCTTTCTGGGCCGCACCAGCACCGTCATCGCCATCACGCCGTCGACCGATCGAGCCTGGGTGACGGGCATGCGCGAGATCGGCCGTCGCGGCGCTCGCGGCACGGCCATTCTCGTCGCGGCAGACAGCTTTGGGGGGGCCTCGCGCCACGAGCGCACCCTGGCCGAGCTGTGGGCCAATAACATCCCGTCCTATGTCCTGCGCCATGGCCTTGCCATCGGCGATGCGCTCTCCCAGTACGCCCGTCCAGGCGAGTGACCGGCTGAGAGTACTCAGCAGAGGAACCGTTGCTGCAAATCCGCCGTCCTACCCTGCATGACCTCAACGACTGCGTCCGGCTCGACAGCTCATTTACGACGCAGCGCGTCTGGCAGATGAGCCTGGATGTGGAAGCTCATGATATCCAGTCCAATTTCCACCTCATCTATCTACCTCGCCCGGTAACCTTCACGACCGCGCCCATTACCGAGAACCTGTTGCAGTGTTGGCAGCGTGGTGACTGCCTGCTTGCCGCCCGTATGCAAAATGCCCTGGTAGGGTTCATCCATCTGGTGCCCGACCCGCAGACGCGCAGTGGCCGTATCGTCCATCACGCCATTGCACCCGACCACCGGCGTCGGGGCATCGGCGGCCGTCTCCTACAGGCGGCGTTGCTGTGGGCGCGCGAACACAATCTGCACAGCGCCACCGTCGAGGTGCCTACCAAGAACCACCCCGCTATCAGTTTCTACATGGGACAGGGTTTTACATTTACCGGCTTTCACGAGCGCACGTACGGTGATCAAGAGATCATGTTTCAACTGGCGCGCAGCACTCTGCGCTAGGTCGTATGGACCAGATACCCTTGTGGCTGAGCTTGTTAGAGTCTGCCAACCTCTTCCTGTCCTCGGCCATTCTTGTCCTTAGCTTCTCGCTTTTCGTCTACATCCTCACGTTCAACCTGCACAGCCGCGTGGGACGGGCCTTTGCGGCGTTGTTGCTGGGCGTCATCATCGTCTATTCGGTGGATGTGGTGCTGCCGCGGGTCGACTGGCAGGAGGCCTGGCTGCGCTTTCAATGGCTGGGGATTGCTCTGGTGCCCGCTGCCTATCTGCACTTTTCCCGCGCCGTCCTGATCGCGACCTGGATGCGGCCTTATCAGTCGCGCTGGGTCTGGATCATTCGCGGGGCTTATGCGCTCACGGCGTTCTTCGCCGTGCTGGCGCTTTTCACCGATATCCTGGTGCACCCACCGACCCCAAGTACACTTGGGCGTTCTCAGCTTGTCACGTACCTCCAGCCTGGCATCCTCTTCTTGCCTTTCACCCTCTACTTCGTCTCCGCCACGCTGTGGGGAGGATGGAACCTACTGCGCGCACGTTCTCATGTGCGCACCATCGCTTCGAAACGCCGGCTCAACTACCTGCTCTGGAGTTTTGCTGCCCCAGCCCTGGGCGTTTTTCCCTACCTGATCCTGGCGCCCAGTGCTGGCAGCGCCGACCCGGTCGGTGTACTCATTCTGTCCGGCGTCGCCAGCGTGGCTGTTGGCATCATGCTGGTAGTCATGAGCTACAGCGTGGCCTATTACGGAGTATTGGCGCCGGATCGCGTCGTCAAGCGCCAGCTCGTCTACTTTCTCTTGCGCGGCCCGGTGGTGGCGGCTTTCGTGGTCGGGCTCATCATCTCCGTGCCCAAGGTGGAGGCCATTGTGGGCCTGCCACCCGACACGGCGCTGACGCTTCTCATTGTCGCCACCATTGTCCTGGCCCAGATAGCGTTCTCTATCCTGCAGCGGTGGATCGACCGTTTGCTCTACCGCAATGAGAGCGACGAGGTGGATTGGCTGCGCACACTCGAAACCCGCCTCATGACCAGCGGCGATCTGCGCCAATTTCTGGAGAACGTGCTCGTCTCTCTCTGCGACGCCGTACAGGTCAACGCCGGCTTTGTTGCTCTCCCCGGTGAAACCGGCGCCCGGCTCGAAGTCGTCGTGGGCAGCGAGGGGTTCGCCCGGCAGGCGCTGGCCCTGCCCGAAGTCCAACGACTGCTCACCGCCGAGATCCCAGACAGCAGCTTCCATGACGTCAATGGCTATGTCATACGCA
>CAZHTZ010000005.1:0-44900 GCA_964535455.1 uncultured Caldilineales bacterium | reverse complement strand
AAGGCTGGGAGAACGACCCCGAGCGCTACCGCGACATGGGCCTCAAGTTCCCGAAGGCGTGAGGAGAGCGGACAGGTGCGGGAGGCGGCCACCGCGTGAGTCCTGTACTCATTTTGAGTTTGGCGCGACCGATCTCCAGCGCCGCCCAAATCGGCACCGACGCTAACCTGGATCAGTACCGCGCCGCGGCGGAGCATCTAAGCTCACTGTGCAGCGGGCAAGGGAAAGCGGTCCGTAGAGGTGATGCGGCTAACCGCGCTTGGACACCGCTTTCCATCCCCCAGGAGCCCTCCCCTTCCCCCCTCACGGCTCCTGGGGGGCTTGCTGCTGGCCATCCGACGACATTAGCGGTGCGATGTGCGCGGCGGGCGTCTAAGCCCTCGCGGCCTTGCGCAGCTTGGCCTCGCGCCAGGCGATGTAGAACGAGCTGCCGAACACGATGGCGGCGCCGATCCAGGTCAGCAGGTCGGGAATCTCGGCGAAGAAGATGATGCCGAGGAACGCCGCCCACACGAGCTTCATGAAATCGAATGGCATCAGCACGGTCATGTCGGCCAGCTTGAGCGCGTCGGTGACCGCGATCTGGCCGAGCGTGCCGATCACGCCGATGAAAATGAGCCAGCCCCACATGTCGAGCTCGGGCGTTTGCCACACCAGGACGGCGGGCGCGAACGTCATCGGGATCAGCAGCACCGTGACGTAGGCGGTGATCGTCAGGCTCGACTCGGTGCGTCCCAGCACCTTGATGTCGATCAGCGCTATGCTCCACAGCAGCGACGAGAAGAGCACCAGGAGCGCGCCCGTATCGAGCGCCTGCAGCCCCGGCCGCAGGATCACCAGCGCGCCGAAGAAGCCGAGGAAGATCGCCGTCCAGCGCCGCCAGCGGAACACCTCGCCGAGGAAGATCGCGCTGAACAGCGCGGTGAACAGGGGGGCTGTGAAGGACAGCGCGGTGGCGCGTGCGATCGGGGTCAGCGACAGGCCGGTGAAGAACGCCACCATCGAGAACACGTTGAGGCAGGCGCGGAGCACGTGCAGTCCGAGCCGCTTGGTGTGGAACAGGCTGAGCCCGTAGCGCACGAGCAGCGGTGCGATCACGACCAGGCCGAACAGGTTGCGGAAGAATGCCACCTCGACGGCCGGCAAATGCTGGGTGGCGTGGCGGATGGCGGCATGCATGCCCGCGAACATGAGCGTGCCAAGCGACATGAGCAGGCAGCCGCGGGTGACCGGGGACAGGGCCCGGTAGCTGGCGAGCAGGGGAAATGCACGGGCAAGCGCGAGAAGCTGTCGCATATGGCGCAGGCGTATCCGCTTCGGCGTGCGGCAACAAGGCTGGGTTTCGGATGGCTGCCATCCACTGTGCATCGTGCCCGCGGGGCTGTCGCGCCGGCTTCCGGCGGCGGCGCAAGCGGGCTAAACCCTTGTCCATGCAATGGTCCGACGAAGGCGTTGTGCTCAGCGTGCGCCCGCATGGCGAGTCGGGCGCCGTGCTCGAGCTGTTCACGCGCCAGCATGGGCGCCATCTCGGCCTCGTGCACGGCGGCCGCTCGCGCAGGCTGCGCCCCGTGCTCCAGACGGGCAATCACGTCGACGCCGAGTGGAAGGCGCGGCTGGCCGACCACCTGGGCCACTTCACGCTCGAGTTGCGCAAAGGCGTCGCTGCGCCGCTGATGGAGGACGGCGCCGCGCTGGCCGCCCTGACATCGATGGCAGCGCTGGCGGGCCTGCTGCCGGAGCGCGATCCGCATCCCAGCCTGTTCGAGATCACGCTGTTCGTGCAGGGCTTCCTGGACGACAGGGCGGTGTGGCCCGCGCTGCTGGCGCGCTGGGAGCTGGCGCTGCTGGAGGAGCTGGGCTTCGGGCTCGATCTCGCGAGCTGCGCCGCCACGGGCGGCACCGCCGGCCTCGTCTACGTGTCGCCGAAATCGGGCCGGGCGGTATCGGCCGAGGCGGGCGAGCCCTACAAGGACCGCCTGCTGGCGCTGCCGGCCTTCCTGCGCGGCAGGCAGGACGGCGCGGTCACCGGGGCCGGCCTGGGGGACGACCTGCGGGCCGGCTTCGCGCTGACAGGATATTTCCTCGAGGCCCGCGTGCTGCGCCCGCGCGGGCTGGAGATGCCGGAAGCGCGCGGTCGGCTGCTGGCGTATCTCAAACAGCCATAATCCTCGGCTATCTCCCGGCTGGCTCAGGGAGTGCCCGGACATGGCGGTAGCGACCTTCGTGGATGCAGCGCGCACGCGGCCGGCCGTGGTGCTGGCAGCGCTCGGCCTGGTGTCGGGCGTGCTCTCGGCCGTGGCCGGCATGACCTATGAGCCGGCGTGGCTGGCGCTGCCCGGCAGGCTGTTCTTCCTCGATGCCGGGGCGATGCCGATCGGGATTTTCTTCGCGGTAGCCATGGCGACGGGAGTCTGGTTCGCCAAAGGACAGCTCTCGGCGGTCCCGGTGGTGCTGGTGGCGACGATGTTTGCCTGGAGTGCGGCGATCCACACCGCGATCGGCGTGATGAACACCAACAGCGATCTGCGGCAGATCCTCGGCAGCCTGGCCGCCGGCGCGGTCGGAGCGGGCGTGACGCATCTGGGCTGTGCGCTGCTGGTGCACGAGCTGCGCGCGGTGCGGCGCGCGGCGACGACCATCGCGGTCGGCGCGCTGGCCGGCCTGCTCTACTACCTGGGGGACCGGGAGATCGTCGATCTGCGCCTGCTGTTCGTCGTGTGGCAGCCGGCGGTGGCCTACTGCATCGGTCTCGGCCTGCCGCCCCGCGGCGCCGCCTGAGCGGGCGTCCGCTACTTGCGCTCGTTGGCGATGGTGGTTGCGCCGCCCGAGGCGCGCGCGACGAACCGGTCGCCGTCGCGCGGTGTGAACCGGGCCGCCTGTCCGACCCGCGCGAAGGTCAGATCCTCGGGCTCGCAGCTGGTGTGCGTGACGGTCGCGCGCGGCGGCAGCGTCTCCGTCTCCTCGCCCAGCGTATAGGACACCGGCGCGCCGGTGCTGTTCTCGATGCTGAACCGCACCTTGAGCGACTCGGGACGGCCGAACACCTGGACGGAGATGAACTTCGGGCTGCGGTGCTCCGCGCGGGCGATGCCGACGCCGATCTCGGTGGCCCCGGGCTGCAGCATGTTGGCCCGATGGCCGGGTGACTTCTTCCAGCCCTCGACGGCCTCGCGGGCGAGCTGACGGCTCTCGAAGCCGCGGCTGTCGAGGTTCATGGCGAGGTTTTCCGAGACGAGGCAGTAGCGGTAGCCCTGGGCCACGGCCCGCTCGTGCGGCGCGCGACCGTCCGCCTCGTGGGCGAACGTGCCGGTCTTTGCCAGATAGGCCGCGAACGCCCTGGCGGCGGCGGTGAGGGCGGCATTCGGCGTCACCGCCCCGAGCTTGTGCTCCTTGCGGAACGCGTTCGTCATCTCGATGATGGCGGTCTCGGTCTGCGGCAGATCGGGAAGCATGGCAGGTGAGCTAGCCTGACATTTTGACGAGACCGTGTGCATACTGGGATTCGCAGATCGGGAGGGAGCGATGGCGCAACAGGACACGGCCGCCGGGGCTGAGTGCTTCGAGGTGACGGTCGCGGACGGCGTCGCGCACGTGCGCCTCAACCGGCCCGACAAGCTCAACGCCATGGGCCCCGCGTTCTGGTCGGAGCTGCCGGCGATCGTGCGCGACATCGACGACAACGCGCGCGCCCGCGCGATCGTCATCTCGTCCACGGGCAAGCATTTCTGCGCCGGCATGGATCTGGAGGTGTTCGCCGACAACGGCGCGCTGCAGGAGGGCGCCGGGCGCGACCCGCACGTGGCCAACGAGGCCTTCCGCCACCTCGTCAAGCACCTGCAGGGTACGTTCTCCTGCCTGGATCAGGCGCGCATTCCGGTGCTCGCGGCGATCCAGGGCGGCTGCATCGGTGGCGCGGTGGACATGACGTCGGCATGCGACATCCGCTACTGCACCGCCGATGCGTTCTTCTGCATCCAGGAGATCAACATTGCCATGACGGCGGACGTCGGCACTTTCCCGCGCCTGTGCAAGCTGATCCCGGAGGGGTGGGTGCGCGAGCTCGCCTACACCGGTCGCCGCCTGCCGGCGGAAAGGGCCAAGGCGATCGGCCTCGTCAACGAGATCTATCCCGACCATGCCGCCATGATGAGCGCGGTGATGGCGACGGCGCGCGAGATCGCGGCCAAGAACCCGCTGGCGGTCGCCGGCTCCAAGGCGATGATCAACTACGCGCGCGACCACGCGAGCGCCGATGCGCTCGACTACATCGCGCTGTGGCAATCGGGCATGTTCGCCCGGGAGCACATGCGCGAGGCGTTCAGCGCCCAGCAGGAGAAGCGTGCGCCCCGGTTCCCGGACCTCGCGCCGGTGCGCAAGGGGCTCTAGCGCGCGGCCGAGCAGAGCTACAGTTCGTTCGGATCAACCGGTCGGCGGGCCGCATGCCGGATATGGAGTACGACGACGTGGTCTCCCTGTATCGCGTAGAAGATCAAATCAGTTCGATCGTTCTGCGGATGCCACGTTCGACCGAGCTGGCCCGTGGGGCTGAGGCCAATCAAGTAGTCTGCAATATCGGTGAGGTCTCGCGTGGCTCGGGCGCTGTAGCGAGCGGTCACTTGCGGAATCGCGAATAGGCGGCCTCGATCTCCGCCTCGGTCGCAAATTCGCCGTGCTCGACTTGGGCCAGCGCCTCATCCACGGCGCTCAACTCCGCAACGCTGGCACGGTATGGGCCAGAACCCAGCCGACCCAGCGCCAGCAGGATCTCCGCCGCCTCGTCCTGCTGCTCGGTGGTCCAACGTTCGGACGGTCGCCAGGGCTTTCTCCATAAGATCGGTCATTCGACTATCCATCTTTGCGCGCGGCCCGAGAGACGATGGTAGTCTTGGCTCTCGATCCCGACAACCGATCCCCGGTCACCCGCGGCTGTTTGCGGTCAAAGCATTCGAAAACAAGAATTAGGCAACGATTTCAACAGCTGTAACCAGCTGAATCGACCGTTGTGGCGTTGCGGCACTTGAGGCCGCGTCCAACGGGGGATAACCCTGCCGCATGAGCAAAACCACGATTCTCACGCCGCCCGCGCCGATCGAGCCGATCGCCCTCAAGGACGCGCTGGAGGAGCGCTATCTGGCCTATGCGCTCTCCACCATCATGGGACGCGCGCTGCCCGACGTGCGCGACGGGCTCAAGCCCGTGCACCGGCGGCTGCTGTATGCCATGCGCGAGCTGAAGCTCGACCCGGACGGCGCCTACAAGAAATGCGCCCGCGTGGTCGGCGACGTGATCGGCAAATTCCATCCGCACGGCGACCAGGCCGTCTACGACGCCATGGTGCGCATGGCCCAGGACTTCTCCATGCGCTACCCGCTCGTCGATGGGCAGGGCAACTTCGGCTCCATCGATGGCGATAGCGCCGCCGCCATGCGCTACACCGAAGCCCGGCTTACCGAGATCGCCGAGGAGATACTCGCCGATCTTGAGAAAGACACTGTGGACATGGGGCCAAACTTCGACGACACGCTCGAAGAGCCGCTGGTGCTGCCGGCGGCCCTACCCAACTTGCTCGTCAACGGCTCTGCCGGCATCGCCGTGGGCATGGCGACCAACATCCCCTCTCACAACCTGGGTGAGGTGGTGGATGCCCTGACGTTCGTCATCGACCACTACCATGCGGTCGATGAGATCACACTCGAACATCTCCTGTACTTCATCAAAGGACCCGATTTCGCCACGGGCGGCATTGTCTTCCGCTATCGTGACAGCAAAGAGGGGCGGCAGGACACCCTTTCCACCGCCTACGGCAGCGGCAGATCCAAGCTCACCGTCCAGGCCAAAGTGCACGTGGAGGCGATGAGCCGGAGCCGCAGCCGTCTGGTCATCACCGAGCTGCCCTACCAGACGAACAATGGACGCGTGGTCGAGCGCATCGCCGAGCTGGTGCGCGACGGACGGTTAGAGGGCATCGGTGACCTGCGGGACGAGTCCGATCGTCAGGGCATGCGTATCGTCGTCGAGTTGCAGCGCGGGGTGGAGCCAAAGGACCTCCTGGAAGAGCTGTACCGGCTGACACCGATGCGCCAGACCTACGGGTTCAACAACCTGGCCCTGGTCGACGGCGAGCCGCGGCTCCTCTCGCTCAAGCGCATGCTGCAACTGTTCATCGAGCACCGACGCGAAATCGTCCGCCGCCGCTCGGAATACGACCTGAGGCGAGCGAAGGAACGCGCCCACATCCTTGAGGGCCTTCTCATCGCCCTGGCCAATCTGGACGAAGTGATCCAGATCATTCGCCGCAGCCCCGATACAGACACGGCCCGCGAGCGGTTGATGCAGCGCTTCAAGCTCAGCGAGATTCAGGCTCAGGCCATCCTGGACATGCCACTCAAGCGCCTTTCGCGTCTGGAGCGGGAAAAGCTGGAGGCCGAGTATCAAGAGATCAAGGACCGTATCGCCTACCTGGAAGACCTCCTGGCCCATCCCCAGAAGGTACTGGGCGTCATCAGGGACGAACTGTTGGCGCTGAAGGCCAAGTACGGCGACGCCCGCCGCACCCAGATCGTCGATGTCGAGGGTGCGGCGCTCGTGGCCAGTGATTTCCTATCGGAAGACGAAGTGCTCGTTCTTCTCACCAAAAACGGACAGCTCTTCCAGCAGTCACTGGCCGGACGGCGCCGGGGATCGTTGCCGCGGCGCACCGCCGATGCGCCGGTGGCGATGGCGGCGTCATCCGCCCGCAACATGCTCTTCCTGTTCACCGCTGCCGGTCAGGCTGTGGCCAAAGACATCCATCAAATCCCCACAGAAGAGGGCACGAATTTCACTGAGTTGGTCGGCCTGCGCAGTGATGACGAAATCGTGGCCGTGCTTGCCCTGGCGCCGCCGGAGAATGGGGAGGCAGAAGGGCAGAGTCTTTTCCTGTACACCCGCGAGGGACGGTGCAAACGCATCACTGTTTCTGATCTATTTGCAGCGGCGCATAACTCGCCCCTGGTTATGAACGTCGATCCGGGCGATGCTCTGATCGGCGTTTTGCTTTGCGACAGCAACGACGACATCCTCATGCTGACGCGGTTGGGCCAGGGCATCCGCTTTGCGCAGGACGAGGTGCGGACCATGGGTCTGCCCGCGGCCGGGGTGCTGGCCATGAAGATGGAAAAGGGCGATCAGGTCGTCGGATGCGGACTATGCAAACCCAAGTACCAGGTCGTTTTGCTGACCGGCAAAGGATTCGGCCTGCGCACTGCGGTCGAGCAGTTCCCCGCGCAGAAGCGCTATGGTGGTGGTGTCGCCGTCATCAAGTTGCAGCCCAATCAGGGCGCGGTGGAGGCGACCGTCGTCGTGGAAGCTGAGCACGAGATGTTCCCCGTCCTCAGCAAGGGACCGATGCGCGTTCTGCGGCTGGAAGACGTACCCGCCGGCAACCGCGCCGGTCGCGGCAAGGCCGTCGCCGCGCTGGCTGACGGCGAAGTGCAAAGACTACTGGCTCTGATCATTCCCAGGGTCAAGGAAGGCGAAGGTGCACCCGAGCCGCCACCTCCTCCGCCCCCACCAGCACCCGTCGCAAAGACTGAACGTGCAGCGGGCGTCAAGTCTTCGACATCCAGATCCGTTGAGGCGGCGCCTTCAACTGCCAAGGCGGCGCCCAGAACTGCTGAGGCGGCGTCTTCAACTGCTAAGGCAGCGCCAGCCAAGAAATCCATAGATCCGGTCGCCAAGACGGTCTCTGCTGGCACAACCGAGACCAGAACAGAAAAGAGACAGCCGCCGAAATCCGTTCACGATACCGGGCAGGCTCCGGCCAGGCCCACGCCGTCTGAGCCAGGGACCAAAGACCCTCCGCGCATTCCGAGGATCAGCCGTGCATCGCTGCTGGACGAACTGCCGAAGAAGCCGAGCACCGCAGCGGCGAAGACTCGCACACCCAAGACGCAGACGACGATCGCTGCAAAAGACCAGGCGACTGCTGCCAAACCCCGTCAAGGCAAGACAGCCCCTGCCGAACCTGAGCCATCCGTGCCGGCCAAACCGGCCAGTCGCCCTCCGCAGACCTCAGCACGAAAGGGAGGGAAGGAAAAGACCGATCTCGCCCAGGCCAGCCTCTTCGAGCCCCCAGCGGTCGTTCCCGCCAAGCCCTCCACCACACCCCCCACCGGCGCCAAGCCGCGCCCTGCCAAAATGCCACCTCCTGAACCTCCGATCGCCACCGAGGCCAAGCCCGGTAGTTTCGAGACGATCAAGAAGCGCGTGCGTCACAAGAGTTCCACGGCGAAGTAGACCACGCACAGGATTGGCATCTGGCGGCACACAGGCTATTGTTGCGGCAAATGCCCGCAGCGCCAGTTTTTCCGCAAAGTTGAGGAGACTCTCACTCCTGCACCCGCTCGAAATGGCCACCCAACAGAGCGGCAATTTCTGCCACCTGCTCCTGCGTGCCGTCGTCGAGCCATGTCGCCCAGGGTGGTGGGGGCTGTGCGACGATGAATTGGGCGGCGCGTTCGTCACGGTAGCGGCCCAGGGCAAGACCATAGGCGAGTAGTGCGTCGCGGTCGTCCGCGCTTAGAGACAGATCGGAACGACGAAGAAGATCAAAAGCCAGAAGACAGCTGACGTGCGCATCATGCACCTGACCGATCTCCTCCTGGATGTCTGTCATCAGACCGATCAACGGGTCGCTGGCGGGATAGGCGGCATGACGGGTGAACTCGAGCAGATAACGCAGGTGTTTGATGGCAATGCGCAGGGCGTGCAGGTGTTCTACCGGACTGCCGGGGACGAGCGTGCCATGGAAGACATGAAGCTCGGTGGTCGCCTGATTGACCAGTCCCGGTAGGATATCTGCCAACCTGGTGCGGCCGGAGACCTTGGCACGGACGAACTGGTTGAGGGTCTTCTGCAGGCTCTTGTACCCGGGTCCTTTGTAGAAGTTGAGCAGATCGGAACGAGCGCGGCGGCGCTCGGCCTCCAGGTAGCGGCGCAATGGTTCTTCGGCCGCCGGTGCGACTTGGGGAGCGTGCTCGTGCACGAAAGCGAGGCTCACGTCGAGGTCGCGCACCGATCCCAGAGCACGGGCGGCATCCCGCAGCCCACGGCGCAGGTCTTTGGCCATGCGACGCGGCGCCCAGGGCCCAAAGAAATAAAGGCCGCTGCGCATGCGGCGTGTGGCGACACGGGCATCATGCACCGCCTCAGCATCCTCCCCCTTCATCACGCTCGCATGCTTGGCGTGCAGTTTCTCGGTTTGGACTACAATGATGCGATGAATGAGAGCGGTGGCAGGCTCATCAAGTTGAAACGGGATGCCAGGTCGCTTGCGCGGTTCGCGCCGTTCCGGCGCCTCGGAGGAGGCAATGGGGGTCGTCTCAGCCTCGGCAGCAGCGATTGACGACACCCACTCAAGGCCGCGCTCGTATTTCGAGCGTGACTGCGGAAGGAGCTGCCAGACTGTCTCCAGTTCGTTGGTGACGGCGAACAAGGCTTGATCGTCCTCGCCCTCTCCAAGCTCGATCTCCAACTCAAATGCCTCGCAATCGCGGCCGGCGCTCACCCAGCGGACTTCATCGAGGCTGAGTTCTGCGATCGGACCGGCCGGCCCTGACAGGGGGGCAACGTGTCGCAGTTGCTCGATGCGAAAAAGCTGCGCCAGAAGCTGGTCCTGCAGCGTGCGAAAGACCAGGTCACGCGCAGGCCCAGGCGGCCAGTTGGCCGGAAGGGCGGGTTCGTCAGTCTGGAGGTGCAGCTCAACCCTGCGGTGGACCCCATCCTGTGGCGGGGTCAGGGTCTTGAGCTGTACCACCGACTCTTCACCCATTTGCCGGTAGCGGAAGGCGTAACCGGCAGCGGCAAATGACCGGTCAGGCGTGTCATAGTAGGTGTCGACGACGCGTCCGGTCTGAAAGGCGCCAATGGCATAAGGGCCCAGTTGCTGCGCCTGGAGCAAGCGCTGCAGCACCTCGGCATCAGGTATCCAATACTTCCATTCAATCTCACGATGTACTGCCATGTTCTCCACATTTCGTCGCGAGTAGATGCGCTTCGGACTGATGGGACGGCGAGCTCCGGCATTCATCCTTGTCCGGCCACCAAACGCGGGATGCTGGGAATTATAGCACGATCCCAGGATCATAGGCTTGGTCCGACGCGCCGGGTTTGCAGCCGCCGCCCGCCGCCCACTATGATTCCGGGAATCCGCTGGGTGGGATGGACGGTCGCCAGACAGGGCCGAACGTGTCGACGCCCACACCGGTTGCCACTCAAGGTCCAGCATGACCCGTCGCGACGCAGCATTGTTCGTGGGCCTCAGCGCCATCTGGGGCTCCTCCTTCATGTTCATCAAGCTTGGGCTGCAGGGTGGGTTCCACCCGCTGACCCTGGTGACCCTGCGTCTGCTGTTCGGGTCCGTGGTCATGCTGGCCCTGCTTTGGCGGCAAGGTCTCCACTTCCCGCGCGAGCGCCGCCTCCTCATCTCGATCGCCATCCTCGCCTTCTTCAACAACGTCATCCCGTTTACACTCATCACCTGGGGCGAGCAATTCATCACCTCGAGCCTGACTGCCATTCTCAATAGCTCGGTTCCGTTGTTCGCCGTCCTGCTTTCGCACCTGGCCCTGAGCGATGAGCGCATGACCTTGCGGCGGGGAGGAGGGGTGCTCTTGGGCTTTGTGGGGGTGTTGGTGCTTTTCGTCCCTGATCTCCTGCTCCAGAGCGGCGGCAATCGCCTGGCCGGCGAGATCGCCATTATCATCGCGTCCTTGGGCTATGCCATTGGAAGTGTTTTTGCTCGAAAGCGTCTGCACGGGGTTCCGGCAGCAGTGTTGTCCACCAGCCAGATCAGCCTGGCCTTTTTGTGGATGCTGCTCCCAGCCCTGCTGATTGAACAGCCCTGGACGCTGCACCCCACCCCACTCGCCTGGTTCTCAGCCCTCTGGTTGGGCGTGCTGGGGACGGGACTGGCCTATCTGATGTACTTTTCCCTGCTCAAAAGCATTGGCGCCACGCCCACGACGATGGTGACCTATGTCATCCCGCTGTTCGCCGTGACCTACAGCGTCATCTTCTTGAACGAGCCCCTGCACTGGTCCCAGATCATGGCGATGACGTTGATTTTCCTGGGGGTGTGGCTGGCCAACCGTCGGCGATAGACGCAGGGGCGCGGAGACCACCCCCGCGTGCAACAGACATCAACCGAAACGAGACTGTAGAATCTCGCTCAGGGTCGGTTGGCCGATGGGCTGCAGTTCGTAGCGCACCCGCTGGCTGGGGTGGTCGATGCGAGCGATGCGGCTCAGGTCGATAGGCGTGGCGATGAGAACGAGATCACACGGAACCTGATTGAGGGTCGCCTCCAGGTCAGCGATCTGGGCGGCGCCGTAGCCCATGGCAGGCAGCACGGGGCCGGTCGTGGGGTACTTGGCAAAGGTATCGGCAATCGTACCGACTGCCCACGGACGCGGATCGACGACCTCGGCAGCGCCAAAGCGACGTGCGGCCACCACCCCGGCTCCGTAGCTCATCCCGCCATGTGTCAGGGTGGGTCCGTCTTCGACGACAAGGACGCGCCTGCCACGGATAGCGGCCGGGTCGTCGACAAAGATGGGGGAAGCCGCCTCGACAACAAGCACGTCCGGGTTGAGGCGCCGGACGTTGTCGCGCACGGTGGTGACGTCGCCCAAATCGGCGGTGTCAACCTTGTTGATGACGACCACATCGCACATCCGTACATTGGCCTCACCGGGCCAGTAGCGCGTCTCGTGACCGGCGCGATGGGGATCTACCACGGTGATCTGTAGATCGGGCTTGAAGAAAGGCGTATCGTTATTGCCGCCATCCCAGAGCACGATATCGCTTTCGGCCTCAGCCTGCCGCAGGATGCGTTCGTAGTCGACGCCGGCATAGACAACCAGGCCGCGGTCGAGATGCGGCTCGTATTCCTCGCGCTCCTCGATGGTGCATTGGTGCTGGTCCAGGTCCTCATTGCTGGCGAAACGCTGCACGATCTGGGCTGTGAGATCGCCGTAGGGCATGGGATGGCGCACGACCACCGCCCGCTTGCCCAGGGTGCGCAATACGTCGGTCACGGGTCTGGTGGTCTGGCTCTTGCCGCTTCCGGTGCGGACGGCAGTGATGGCAATCACCGGCTTGCTGCTTGACAGCATGGTCTTGCGGGTGCCCAACAGCCGATAACTGGCGCCCGCTGCCACTGCCCGGGCGGCCAGGTGCATGACGTACTCATGCGAGACGTCGCTATAGGCGAAGATGACTTCGTCGATCTGCTCGCGGCTGACGATTTCCTCCAGCTCCGCCTCCGGCCAGATGGGAATGCCCGCAGGGTAAAGCGGCCCGGCCAGCTCCGGGGGATAGAGGCGGCCGGCGATATTGGGAATTTGCGTGGCCGTGAAAGCGACGACTTCGTAGCCGTCATCATGCCGGAAACAGAGGTTGAAGTTGTGGAAGTCTCGCCCTGCCGCGCCCAAGATCAGCAGGCGTTGCCGTATCTTCGCCATCGAAGAAACTCCTTTGCCAGAGATAAAGACGCCCTGCGTATTGTCATCACAGAGCGCGAGAATCGATAGGTGGTAAGCGGATACCGGATCTGATTGGGCCTATGCCCCTGCCGATTTGCCTCCGACCGGCTCATCGTCTGGCGATGAGCGCGAGCGATAGGTGAATCGCGCCAGCAGCAGGCCCAGCGCATACAAGAGCAGGAGGGGCACCATGACGATGCCCATCGTGAAAGGATCGGGGGTAGGCGTAATCACGGCCGCGAGCACGGCGATAATCACGATGGCGTAACGCCAGCTCCGGGCGAGCATCTGCGGGCTGACGACGCCAAGACGCGCCAGGAGGGCAATGACCAACGGCGTTTCAAAGGCGACACCCACCCACAAAATGAAGTTCGCGACAAAGCCCATGTAGTACTCTACAGAGTACTCCGCTTTGAACAGGTCGGTGAGGAAAGTCTGCAGGTAACGCAGCGTAAACGGCAGGACCAAGAAGGCACAGAAGGCCACACCGGTCGCGAAAAGCACGAAGGCGAGCGGCATCGCCAGGTACAGCATGCGCTTCTCGCTCGGCGTCAGACCCGGCACGATGAAGGCAATGAGCTGGTAGATGATGAAAGGCGCCGCCAGGATGGCCCCGAGAATCAGCGCCGCCTTGAAGTAGATGATGATGTTTTCCGTTGGCCGCAGAAGCTGCAGTTGGCTCTCCCCTTGCAGTGGTGCGATCAGGATCTCCAGAAAGCGCTTGGCCCCGATGAAACCAATGACCACTCCCACCAGCAACGCAGCAACAGCCTTCAGCAGACGGTCACGTAGCTCGCGTATATGTTCGATCAAGGGAGCAATGTTGTCGTGGGTCGCCATTCCGGGTCAGTACGTACTGCCAAAGACAGGGTCCGTTCACACAGGGACGGCCTACATGCCCGAATCTGAGGGCAGCGCCGGCGCCGGTGCATCCACCTCACCGGACGGTTGGTCGGTGGGTGAACCAACGGCCGCCGGCGCAACGGCAGGCGCCGCTGTCTGCGCGGCCATGTAGTCCCGCAACTGAGCCATGGGATTCGACGGACTGGGAAACGCGGCCGTTGGTAGCGCCGCCGTCGCTGCCGCTGCAGCCATCACTTTGGCCGGCGCGCTGGGCGGGGCGATGGTTGGCTGGACCTGCATCACATCCATGGCGTTGCCGAGCTGGCGAGCGGGATTCAGATCATCGACCAGGGAGCGTATCTCCTGGATGGGCTTGAGCTCTTCAGCAAACTGCTTGTTGAACTGATTGAGGGTCGCACGCAGGTCGTGCGCGTATTCGCCGAGCTGTCGCATGAGTGGGGGCAGCCGCTCCGGCCCCAGGATGATAAGGGCAAGGAGAGCGACAAAAACAAGCTCGCCAATACCGATATTGAACATCGCAGGACGCTACTCGTGCGCCCGCGCTGGCTGCGCGAGCGCCTGGCGTATGTCGAAGTCGTCGCGCGTGGCCGCACCCAAAACACCGTTGACGAATCGCGGGCTGGCCTCCGAGCCGAACTCCTTTGCCAGCTCCACAGCCTCGTTGATGGCGACCTTGATCGGCGTGCCATCCACGCCGATCTCCCAAAGCGCCATGCGCAAGATGTTGCAATCGATGGCGGCAATCTGCGATACCGGCCACTCCGGTGCGTGTTGTGCAATCACCGAATCCAACTGTGCCTGATAGACGATGACGCCGTGGACAAGACGCCGGGCAAACTCCGTCGCTTCCGACGTCAGCACCTCGTCCTGATCGGCCAGACGCTCGGTCAAGACAACACCGGGCATATGGTGAGCAAGATCAACCTCGAACAACACCTGCAGGGCAATGCGGCGCGCGAGATGGCGTTGCTTCATGGTTGGACGGCGCCAGCGCTCACAAAAGCAACGTTGTCAATCGCTACGTTCACGCTGGCAACCTGTAAACCGACGATATGCTCAATGGCTCGGGCGATTTCCGTCTGCAATGTCTCCGCCAGGCGCAGCATATTTGCGCCCGGGTCGGCAATGATGTGGACGGCCACCTGCACCTGTCCATCGCTCACGAACACCTCAATGCCGGGCGCCACCGCCCGGCGCCCGCCAAACCGGCTCCGCCGCGGCAGACGACCGGCGAGACGCAGCACACCCTCGGTACTGAGCGCTGTCTGGCGCACGATGGTGGTGAGAACCTGCGGGGCAATGGTCACCCGGCCGCTTAGGGGTTGATCGTCAGCCATGATTCGTCCTGCCAACCATGCACGGACCCATGAGGGACAAACGCCCAGCGCCGCCCCTCCAGGTTAGAGCACCATTCCTCCATCCACGGCAATGACCTGCCCGGTGATGAACCCGGCCTCGTCCGATGCCAGAAAGACCGCCAACGCGGCCACGTCGTCAGCGGTGCCGAGACGCTGCAGGGAGGTATGCTCGATGATCTTGTCCTTCATCTGCACGATGATAGCGTTCGTCAGGTCAGTCGGGACGAAGCCAGGAGCGATGGCGTTGACGGTGATGTTACGCGAACCGATCTCTTTGGCCAGGCTCTTGGTCAGACCGATCAAACCGGCTTTGGATGCGGAATAGTTGCTCTGACCGGCGTTGCCCGCAATGCCTGCAATGCTGGTGATGTTGATGATGCGCCCGCTGCGCTGTTTGAGCATGATGCGAGTGGCAGCCTTGGAGCAATTCCAGGCGCTTTTCAGGTTGGTGTCAATGACGTAATCCCAGTCCTCTTCCTTCATCAACATGATCACGTTGTCACGCGTCGTGCCGGCATTGTTCACCAGAATATCGAGCTTTCCGTACTGCTTTTGCACGGCCTTGACCAGCTCGCTGGCGGCATCGGTCTGGCTGACATCGGCCTGAAGAGCCACAGATTGTCCGCCAGCAGCCACGATATCTGACACCACCGCCGCCGCTGCGTCAGCATTCGAGTTGTAGTTGACGACCACGGTGGCGCCGGCGCTGGCCAACTGCCGGGCGATGGTGGCGCCAATACCGCGAGAGGCGCCGGTGACAAGAGCGATCTTACCTGCAAGTGCGAACATACGATCCTGAGGCCATGCGGAGTGTGAGCGGATAGGAGCGTGCACGCCCATGGCAACATGGGCATCACGACGATTTTGCGCGTCCTGGCTTACGTATACGCTGTTTGCGTAGGGCTGTCAAGCCAGTTGCGCTACCAACGTCTGCACATCGTCCCAGGTTGCCACGCTGGGAATGCCGCGCAAGCGCCGGTCGATGCGCTTGAGCAAGCCGGCGAGTACACCGCCAGGACCAAACTCATAGAAGACCTCATGCCCCTGGTCGATCAGGTACTGCATCGAACCGGTCCACTGCACGGAACTTTGCAACTGCCCCACCAGCTCGCTGCGAATCTCCACCACCGTCGTGAGCGGTTGGGCGGTGATGTTGGCGATCACAGGGAAACGCGGTGGATAGAGCGTCGCCGCCTGCACCGCCTGCGCGAAGTCGGCCTCGACGGCCCCCATCAACGGCGAGTGTGCAGCGATGGTAATAGAAAGCCGAACCACCTTGCGGGCGCCCGCCTTCTCGCACGCAGCCATCGCCTGCATCAGGGCATGTTCATCCCCAGAGATGACGACCTGACCCGGGCAGTTGTCGTTGGCGATGTGGACGAAACGACCGGTTTGGTCGCGCACCTCATCGCAGATCTGCTCGATGACCGGTGTGTCGAGGGCGAGGATAGCAGCCATACCGCCCGGCGCGAGTTCATCGGCCGATTTCATCAGACGCCCGCGCTCACGCACCAAACGGAGCGCCTCCGCGAAGTCCAGAGCGCCTGCGGCCACCAGAGCGCTGTATTCACCCATGCTGTGCCCGGCCGCGGCTGCGGCCGCCAGAGGCCGCCCCAGCACCGCTTCGAGGCTGCGCAAGGCCGCAATGCTGGCAGTGAGCAACGCCGGCTGGGCGTTGATGGTATCGGTCAGCTCCTCCTCAGGACCCTCGAAACAGAGTCTCGAAAGGGAGAAACCCAGGGTGTCATCGGCCTCGGCGAACACGTGTGCCGCGGCTGGAGAATGTGCGACCAGGTCAGCGCCCATGCCAACCTGCTGGGCGCCCTGGCCAGGGAACAGGAGGACGGGAAGGGTCATCACGATCGTTTACTCTCGGGTATCAGCGCCCGGCAGCGCGTACTTTGAGCAAGAAAAGGGAACGAGGTGACGACCCCGTTCCCTTCAAGACGCGGCAAGACCGGGCGTTCGCGATCAGGATTTGGCGCCTGGTTCTTCGATCTCAAACACAGTGCGCCCGCGATAGGTCCCACAATGCGGACAAACCTGGTGCGGGGGTCGCATGTTTTTGCAGTTCGGGCAAGTGATCAGGTGCGGGAGGGTCAGGGCATCGTGGGCGCGACGGCGGTCGCGGCGGCCCTTGGAATGCTTGCGCTTCGGATGTGGGGTCATGGGTGGTCAACTCCTGGGAAAACTTGATATCCTGAAAGGCTATTTTTCGTCGGTTTGCAGGTCGATGAGTGCGCTCAGGCCCAACCAGCGTAAGTTGGCGGCCTCCTGCGCACACGTACAAGCTTCAAAATTGCGGTTGGCGCCGCACACGGGACAGAGCCCGGCGCAGTCCTCACGACACACCGGGCTGAGTGGCAGCTCCAGCAGGATCGCTTGCCGCACAACCTCGCTCATGTCGAGAATGTGATGCTCATCGATGACCAGGGCGGCATCGTCGCCCGTGTCGTGAAGAGGTCTGCCTGTCAGGACATCGACGATGGGATGGAACTCCTCCTCAACGGCGATATCCAGCTCTGCCTCGAACAGCTCCAGGCACCGCCCGCATTCGAGCTGTACTGCCATCGCGCCGCGCAGACGGGCCAGGACGGTTTCGTTTGTCCGCAACAGCCGTACGCTGCCTTCGAGGGACTGGCTGACGTCAAACCCCTCGTCGAGCTGATCAAGCTCGGAGACAGGCACCCGCAACTCATAGCTGCGTGTGCCGCCGATAGGGCTTTTGAGCAATCCCGAGACATTGAACTGCAGGTCGGGCAACTGCGCGGAGGTCGCGGACACAAACAGGTATTATAGGTTCAGGGGGCGGCGCAGGTCAAAACGCACACCCTGTCAGAAACGGAGGCATGCTCGTGGGGTGTGTTGGCCTCAACGTTGTCTTGACACCCTTATGCAACCTTCCTATACTCGCGTCATGCGATCTCGCCCGGCCTTCGCTCGCCAACTGGGTCTCTACCTGCTGCTTGGGCTACTCCTGTGGGGATGGGTGGCGCCGCTTCTCCCTGCCAGCGCCCAAGGAAGTGACACACCAACACCAACACCAGCGCCAGTGGACACCCCGCGCCCGGCGCCGGACGCCCCTCACGTCAGCAACGATCAGGAGACGGCAGCGTTGGCCCAGGAAATCCTGGCGCGCATGTCCGTGCCGCAGCGCGTGGGCCAACTCTTCCTTATCACCTTCAAGGGAAACGACGTGGGGCCCAATAGCGACGTGGCCCATCTCATCCGAGACTGGCATGTGGGTGGGGTCGTCCTGACGCCTGAAAACGAGAACTTCCGCAACGAAGGCAATACGGCGGAGGCGGTCACTCAATTGACCAACGACCTGCAGACCTTCGCCTTTCGTGACCTCAACACCGGCGTCGTTGGCGAGGACGGCAAACTCAACCCGTCTCTGGCTGATGGCATCCCTGGTCTGCCTTTGCTGATCGCCATCAACCAGGAAGGCGACGGCTATCCCTTCACCGGTCTCACCAACGGGTTCACGCCCATCCCCAACAACCTCGCCCTGGGCGCCACCTGGCAACCTGACCTTGCCCGGCAGGTGGGTGCTGTCGTCGGCCAGGAATTGGCAGCCACGGGCATCAACCTGTTGCTGGGGCCTTCCCTGGATGTCCTGGACAACCCCAGACCGGAACTAAAAGGGTACCCCGGCACGCGCACCTTTGGCGGTGACGCCTACTGGGTAGCGCAGATGGGCAAGTCCTATATCGCCGGCGTCCATCAGGGGTCAGGCGGCAGTGTGGCGACCGTCGCCAAGCACTTCCCCGGTCAGGGCGCCAGCGACCGCCGGCCCGATCGCGAGGTGGCCACCGTGCAGAAGCCCCTATCGGCGCTGCAGCAGGTGGAGCTGGTGCCATTCCAGGCCGTCACCGAAGTCCCCGACACCTCGGACGAGACCACCGACGCCCTGATGACGTCGCATGTGCGCTACAAGGGCTTTCAGGAGAACCCGCGCCAGTTGACTCCCCCCATCTCGCTGGCTCCTGAGCTGCAAACCATTATGGGCCAGTTCAAGAACTGGCGGGCGAACGGAGGTCTTCTCGTTGCCGACAGCCTGGGAGTGGGTGCGCTCAAGCGTTATTACCAGGCCTACGAACCCGACCGTTTTCCCAGCCGGCGCGTGGCACAGGAAGCGTTTCTGGCCGGCAATGACCTGCTCATCCTGGCCGAGTTCGACAGGGATGGCAACTGGCCGGAACAGGTCAAGAACATGCAGGACGCCATGTCCTACTTCGAGCAGAAATACGAGGAGGACCCGGCATTCCGCGCCCGCGTGGATGAATCGGTGACGCGCATCCTGCGTCTCAAACTGAGGCTGAACCCGCGCCTGAGCTGGGCCGCGACCCAACGACCCAAGGACGATCTCCCTGATCGTTTGAACAAAGGCAATGATCTGGTGACCCAGGTCGCACGCAACAGCATCACACTCATCTATCCCGGGGCCACCGAGCTTGCCGATCGCCTGCCCAGTGCGCCGCTAAAGACCGACCGCATCCTCGTCTTCACCGATGAGCGCACGGTCACGGAGTGCCCCGCCTGCCAGGCCACGCAATCGATTCCTGCGGGGGCGTTGGCACAGATCATGCTGCGACTGTATGGCCC
The DNA here is from genome assembly GCA_964535455.1 of uncultured Caldilineales bacterium. Taxonomy (GTDB): domain Bacteria; phylum Chloroflexota; class Anaerolineae; order J102; family J102; genus SSF26. The sequence continues at coordinate 25,546 of CAZHTZ010000005.1, read as the reverse complement.
CCAGGCCAGCGACCAACTGGACGAGAATAGCGTCAACAGCATGGGTTTCGCCGAGCTGGATACCTTCCTCCGTCAAAACACCGACCCCGTCAGCATCCCACCTGACAGGCAGCTCGCCCAAGAACGGATGCAGCAGATCAACGAACTGATCGACCGCGCCAACTGGATCATATTCGCCTTGCAGGATGTCGACGCCGAGGCGGCACCCAGTTCGGGAGCACTACGGCGCTTCCTGGATCAACGCGCCGACAACCTGCGCGATAAGAACCTCATCGTCTTCTCTTTCAACGCTCCCTACTTCCTGAGCGACACGGAGATCGGGAAGCTGACGGCCTACTACGGTCTGTATAGCAAGGTGGGGCCTTTCCTGGAGACGGCCGTCCGCACCCTCTTCCGCGAACTGGCCCCTGCCGGACACTTGCCCGTCAGCGTCACGGGTGTGGACTACAATCTGGGACGCCAACTTGAACCCGACCCGAGCCAGCGTTTTCCCCTGGCCCTGCTCACCCAGTCCGGGACCGGCCCGGCCCCGGTGGGAGATACCGGCAGCGGCCGTATCGACCTCGCCGTTGGCGACAGCATTGAGCTGAGAGCGGGACCGATCCGTGACCAAAACCACAATATCGTGCCTGACGGCACCCAGGCTGAGTTCCGCTTTCAGGACCTGCAAGAGGGGATCGAGTTGCCCCGCCAGCAAGCGGTCACCAACAAGGGCATGGCCAGCGCCTTGCTGAAAATCGAACGAGCGGGAAGCCTGCAGCTCTCGGCCACTGCCGGCGAAGGCGCCACCTCTGACACCCTGCTGTTGACGGTGGGCGGCGCAACACGCGCCTTGCTGTCGACCGCCACGGCACGTCCGACCCCCACCCATACACCCACCCCCGAAACCACCCCCACTCCCAGCCCGGCACCGACGGCGAGGCCGACCCCTACCCCCCCGCCGCCTGCAAACAACGGTTCGATACAGCCCGCGACGGGCAAAGGGCTGCTGGGCGCTGGCCAACGCGTAAGCCTGGTATCCTTCCTCCTGGCTCTGATTGGCAGCGCTGCCGCTGCCGCCCTCTACGGCTACTCTTACAACAACCGTCACGAACGTGAGGCGCTGCTGCGTGGCTTGTTGCTGTCAATCATCGGCAGCCAGATGCTCTACCTGTTGTATGCCGTCGGATGGCTGCCAGGTGGTGCTGCTCTCAATGGGCTCTTGAGCGAAGGCGCCGCTGCGGTCGTTGCCTTCGCCGGCGGCCTGCTTCCTTTCCTGGCCGACCGGCTGCGTCCCGAACTCGTGGCTGCCGAGTAGCACCCGCCCATGGTGACGTCATGACTTCCCTGTCCGTGCTCCCTCCTGGCACCGTTCTGCGTGAGCGCTATGAGATCCTCGAGCTCATCGGTCAGGGTGGCATGGGCGCCGTCTATCGGGCCTCCGACCTTCGGCTCACCGGACGGCTGTGCGCCGTCAAGGAAATCCTGCCGGGCCTTGTGGCCTATCAGGAAGAGCTCGCTTCCTATCAGGCGCAGTTCTACCAGGAAGCCAGCACCCTGGCCCAGCTCGACCATCCCAACCTGCCCAAGGTGAGCGACTATTTCTCGCAGGAAAACCGCGAGTACTTGCTCATGGACTATGTGCCTGGCAAGGACCTGAAGGAGCTGATGGACGATGCCCGAAGTCAGGGCGAGTTCCTTCCAGAAGAGGAGGTCATGGAATGGGCCCGGCAACTGTGTGATGCCCTTGCCTATCTGCACACTCGCACTCCCGTGATCCTGCACCGCGATATCAAGCCGTCCAACATCAAGCTGACCCCCAGCGGACACATCAAACTCGTAGACTTTGGGCTCGTCAAGGTGGTGGAACCAGATGAAAACCGCACGGTCACCGCTGTCCAGGGACGCGGCACGGTCCAATACACGCCCCTGGAGCAATATGGCGGCGATGGGGGTCACACGGACGTTCGCACCGACATCTACGCCCTGGGTGCGACCCTGTATCATCTGCTCACGCTGCGAGCGCCCATCGATGCGCGACAACGCTTCCTTCATCCGGGCAGCCTGGCCCTGCCCCGCACGATCAACCCCGCCATCTCGGCCACAACCGAGCGGGCGATCATGGCGGCGATGGCCATGCACCCTGACGACCGGCCGGCTTCGGTGGAGGACTTCACCGACCTTCTGTTCAGCACGCATGACACGGTCACCACTGGCGGCGTCTACCAGGTGATCGAGCCCACCTGGGGTGAGGCGCTGCTCGCCAACCGCGTGCTGGTCGCCGCCGCCGCACTCCTCTTGTTGCTCGCCCTGATCGTCAGCGTCAGTTCTTCCTTCCTCTGACCCCTCCCCGTTGAGCCCAGCCCATGCCCCAGCAAGAAGTCGCGATGCTCATCATGCAACGCAGCGAGGGCGGCGGACGTTGGCCGCTTGATCGTGAGCGACTGAACATAGGCCGCTCCCCTGACTGCGATATCGTCCTGCCCGAGCGCGTGGTCTCACGTGAACACGCAACCATCGAGCGCCGAACTGAGGGCTACTATCTCGTCGACAACGCCAGTAAGAACGGTACTTATGTCAACGGTGAGGTGGTGAGCAGCCCCTACCTCCTCCAAGATGGCGACGAGATCCAGGTTGCCTTGCGCTTCCGTCTGACCTTTGTCGATGCCGGCGCCACGGCGCCGCTCACGGCCGACCTGCCACAGCCCACCACCCGATCAAATCTGCGGCTGGACGACACCCGGCGCACTGTCGAAATCCACGGCAGGGGGCTGGACCCGCCTCTGTCTATCGCCCAGTTCCGTCTTCTGAGCGCGCTGGTCGAAGCCAATGGCGCCGTCATCGACCGGGAGGCAGTCGTACGCGTGGTCTGGCCGGACGCTGACAGCGCTGGCGTCACCGAGCAGGCCATCGACGCCCTCGTACGGCGTCTGCGAGAGCGCCTGACCGAGCTAGAGCCCGATCATCACTACATCGTCACCGTGCGCGGCCACGGTTTCCGCTTCGAAAACCCGGTGCAATAGGGCGCCTGTTGGTGCGAGGACAGAACAAGTCATGGCGAAACTAGTCATCGTTGGACACAAGGGCCAGTTGGGCCGGATGTTGTACAGCTTCCCGACCGGACTCGAGCACGTCGGTCTGGATCTCCCGGAATTCGACATGACCGATGCGATGGCGGTTATGGACGTGCTGGGGACGCTTCAGCCCCAGGTCGTCATCAATGCCGCTGCTAACACGAATGTGGACCGGGCGGAAACCGAGCCCGATCTGACCTATGCCGTCAATGCCCATGCCGTGGGCCATCTGGCCCGCGCCTGTCATCGCCTGGGGGTTCCCCTCGTGCACGTTTCGAGCAACGAAGTGTTTGACGGCACGGCCTCTCTGCCTTATGACGAGTGGGACCAGCCGCACCCGGCCAGCGCTTACGCTCGCTCCAAGCTCGCCGGTGAGACGGCAGCTCGCTACTTTCACGACCTGGTGTTGATCGTGCGCACGGCCTGGCTCTTTGGTCCAGGCGGCAACAACTTCCCATCCAAGATCATCGCTGGAGCCGACAAGCACGGGCAGTTACGCGTCGTCGGCGACGAATTCGGCAACCCCACGTATGCCGCGGACCTGGCTGCCGGCATCCTGGCCCTCGTTGGGCGCTCGGCGCCGGCAGGCATCTACCACCTGACCAACACCGGGTTCGCCAGTCGCTACGAGTTCGCCTGCGAGGTGCTGCGTCAAAGCGGTCGCGGTGACATTCCTGTCACCCCTATCGCCCACACCGAGTGGCCGCGGCCGAGCCAGCCCCCGCTGCGCGCCGTGCTGGCCAACCGTTCCGCCGCCGCCTACGGGGTGACGCTGCCCCCTTGGCAGGAAGCGGTCGCGAACTGGGTCGAGCACGAGCGCCTGGAAGGCCGGCTGTAAGGCAGCCAGGCGCCCGCCGGCCTGCACGCCACCGCTCATGCTTTCTGCTGCCGTCATCATCGCCAACTGGAACGGCGCCCGCCATCTGCGCATGTGCCTCGATAGCCTGCGCCGCCAGACGCACCCGCAATTCGAGGTCATTGTCGTCGACAACGGCTCCACCGATGACTCCCTACGCCTGCTTGGCGAGGACTATCCCGAGGTGCGGGTGTTGGCCTTGGCAGAAAACCTGGGATTCACCGTTGCCAGCAACCGGGGCGCACAGGCGGCGCATGCCGACGTCGTCGTCATGCTGAACAACGACACCGAGGCAGAGCCAGGCTGGCTGGAAGCGCTCTGCCAGGCGCTGGCCGACCACCCTGAGGCGGGCGCAGCCGCCAGCAAGATGCTGCTGTTTGACCGCCGCGACACCTTGCACAGCGCCGGTGACATGCTTGGCCCCGGCTTCATCCCTCAGAACCGCGGTGTGTGGGAAATCGACCGGGGTCAATACGACCACCAGATCGAGGTGTTCGGCGCCTGCGGCGGGGCCGCCGCCTATCGCCGCACCGCGTGGGAACAGCTCGGCGGCTTCGACGAGCGTCTGTTCATGTGGCTGGAAGATGTTGATCTGGCTTGGCGCGCTCAGCAGGCGGGCTGGAAGTGCGTTTTCGTTCCAGAGGCCAGAGTCTACCACCACCTGAGCGCCACCGGTGGAGGAGTGATTGCCAGTTACTACGTGGGGCGCAACACCGTGTTGCTCCACCGCTGGCGCCTGAAGCCTGCCGATTGGCGGCAGCACGGCAGCGCCATTCTGGCCGGACACGGGAGGGTCGTTTGGGAGGCGTTGAGGGCCTGGCGCGGCGAGGCTGCACGAGCGCGGCTGCGCGGGGTGTGGGACGGAGTACGCGGCGTCACTGGCAAGCGACACTGAGGAAGGGGGTACCTACGCCTTCTTCTCCTCTCGCTGGCGCCACAGGTCGGCGCCGACCACCAGTAGCAGCGAGAATATGCCCAGCACCAGGGCTACGCTGAAAGCGCCAACGTACTGGCGCTCGTCCAGGGCGCGGAAGATATACAGGGTCGCCGTTTCCGTGCGACCCTTGACGCCCCCACCCACCACCAGCACCGCTCCGAACTCACCCAGGGCGCGCGCAAGTGTCAGAGTCAGGCCGTAGATCAGGCCCCAACGCAGAGCCGGAAGCGTCACACGCCGGAAGGTCTGCCAGCCGCTGGCGCCGAGCGTCGCCGCGGCCTGCTCTTGTTGGATGCCGAACGCCTCCAGAACCGGGATCAACTCGCGGATCATGAAGGGCAGAGTCACAAACAACGTCGCCAGAATCATGCCCGGCACCGCGAAGACCACTTTGATGTTCCAGGTGTCCAGCAGCGGCCCCAACAGACCGTTGCGTCCGAACAGCAGCAGCAGCATATATCCCACCACGACCGGCGACACGGCAAAAGGCATGTCGATCAAACCGTTAATGATTGCCTTGCCGCGAAACTGATGCCGCACCATCATCCACGCCACCGTCGTGCCGCCGACGCCGTGCACGACTACCGTAATCAAACTGATGAACAGCGTGAGCCGGAAGGCGGCGAGCACGTCGGGCTGGGTCAGCGCCTGGAAGATGCCACCTATTCCGTCGGCGAAGGCGCCAACCACCAGCCCTGCCAGCGGCGCCAAAATCAAGACGGCGACATAGCCCATGACGATGGCGATGAGCAGGCGGCGAACCCAGACGCTGCGCCGGGGGGCGGGGCCAGATCCACGCTTCATGCACCCCCCTTCCGGCGATACCGTTGGATGAGCGCTACCAACGCAATGGCGCTAAAGGCGATGCCCATCATCACAATCGACACGGCGCTGGCGCCCAGGCGGTTCTCGGACTCAACTTCGCCCAGGACGTAGACAGCGGCGGTTTGAGAGTAGAAGGGAATGTTTCCGGCGACGATCACGATGGCGCCAAACTCACCGATGGCGCGAGCGAAGCTGAGGAGGGCGCCGCTGGTCAGAGGCAAAATCAGGGGCGGGAGCGTCACCCGGCGGAAGATCGTCCAGGATGTGGCGCCCAGCGTTGCCGCCGCATCTTCCTGTGCTCGATCCAGGTCCAGCAGCACCGGCTGTACGGCCCGCACCACAAAGGGAAACGTGATGAACAGCAGGGCCAGAACGATGCCCGGTGGCGCAAAAATGATCCGCCAACCCAAGGTGTCCTTGAACCATGCCCCCAATGCTTGTTGTGGCCCGTAAAGCACCACCAGCATCACCCCCGTGACCAACGTGGGAATGGCCAAGGGCAGGTCGACGATGGCGTTGACCCACGATCTGCCGGGGAACTCATAACGCACGAGGACATACGCCGTCAGCGTACCCATGATGGTATTGATCACCACCATCACTGCCGAGGTCCACAAAGTGAGCTTCAGGGCGCTCCAGGCAATCGGTCGCGAAATCTGCTCGAACAAACCGATCAGGCCTTCGCTAAGACCATCTTGCAGGATGACCAGCAACGGAATGATCAGCAGAATCGTCAGATAGGAGAGCGCGGCGGCGCGCACACCGTATTGCCGCCGGTGTGCGCGTGCCCCAGACCCCCTTTTGTCAAGGGAGGAAACCGTCATTGGGTGTTCAGTCTTTGCACCTGCGAAAGGGCCTTGGTGTAGACGCCGTCTTCACCGAAGACATCAGGCGTGGCTTTGGCCCAGCCGCCAAACTCCTGAATGGTGAAGAGGTCTTCGACCGCAGGGTATTGGGCTGCCGTAGCTTTGGCCACTTCGGGGTCCACTGAGCGCAGACCGTGCTTTGCGAACACTTGCTGGGCTTCGGGGGTGAAGAGGAAGTTGACGAAGGCTTCCGCCGCGGCGCGGGCGCCGTGTTTGTCGACGTAGGCGTCGACCACAGCCACGGGATTCTCGATCAAGATCGTCGACTTGGGGATGAGATACTCGTAGTCTTGGCCGCTCTTGCGACCGACCAGGATCTCATTCTCATAGGTGATGATGGCGTCACCCACCCCCATCTCATAATTCGTGATGCTTTCACGGGCGCCTTTGTCCAGGACCGTCACATTGTTGAGTACATCCAGCAGGAACTTCTGCGCCGCCGCTTCGTCACCCTTGGGCACACCTTCGACATGACCGCGCAAGGCGGCGCCATAGAGGGCCAGGATGTTCCACATGGCGCCGCCGCTGGCCTTGGGGTTGGGCGTCAGCACCTCGAGCCCGGGTTTGGTCAGGTCAGCCCAGTCTTTGATGCCTTTGGGGTTGCCTTTGCGCACTCCGATAACTGCGATCGAGTCGCTGACCATACCCTTGGAGGGCCCTCTGCGCCAATCATGGGTGATCAGTTTGGCCTTCTCGATGCGATTGATATCGGCCTCCAATGACAAGGCCGCGATGTCAGCCTCGAAGCCGTCGACGATGGCTCGCGACTGCGCGCCCGAGCCCAGGTAGGACTCCTCGAACACGACGTCCTGGCCGGTCTTCTCTTTCCACTGCTTCTGGAAGATGGGGATCAACTCGCCGTATGCCTCGCGAGGCGTGGTGTACGCGCCCAGAACCAGCTTCACCTGTCCTTTGCCCGTCTCCGAGCCAGTGGGAGCAGTTGTGGAAGAAGACGTTTGGCTATTAGTAGAAGCTCCACCACAGGCGGTCAAGAGGACAGCCGCGCTAAGAATGGCGAACATGACCAGCAACTTCTTAGACATTGGAAACAACTCCTACCTAGAGCTATGCGGAACGAACGATGAGGATCGGTACTTCCATGACTTTGTTCAAGAGCTGGCCAACCACACCGTTCAGTGTGATCTGTCCGTCGAGGTCCGCCAGAGGCGCTCCCAACACCAGGAGGTCATAGCCGCCTTCGCTCAGCTCCAGACTGATCTCGGCGGTGGTGGCGCCGTAACGCATGAGTGTGCGGGCAGGCACGCCCAACACATCCAGCGAGCGTACACCACCGGCCAGGAATCGTTCGGTTCTGTCCTGTTCCAACGACTGCGGGTCGTTATCAGGGAGCACCGACAGCAGCGTAGCCTCGGCGCCCAAGTGGCGCATCAATCGCCCGGCAAAGAGCACATCGGCCTTTCCCTGCTCACCGCTTGTGACGCAGATCAAAGCGCGACTGAGTGCTGGCCGAGAATGAGAAACCAGCAGCAAGTTGTGCTCGCCCGCCTGGAAAACCTGTTCTGCCAGCGCCTGGTCTTCGCGCCCGCCAGCGCCCAGTACGACCAGATCACACGGCGAGCGCTCGACCTCGCGCTTCACGGCTTCGGCCAGAGGGTCGAGGGTAGCCCGTGCCTCCAACGCTGCCAGGCCACTCCCCAACTGCTCCTTGGCCACCTGGAGATGGCGTTGCAGCGCCTCGCCTTTCAGGCCGTAACCCAGGAGCACAGTGCGAGCGTGGGCCAGACGGGCGATTTGGCCGCCCAGGTCGAGCGCGGCTTGCGCATGCACCGAACCATCAGTGGCGATCAGAAAGCGCAGGCCAGGATGAGCCAGAGCGTGGACTCGACGCACCGCCACCCAGATATCCTGACCCGGCTGGACAGGCAAACGATCCACCTGATCTTGGGGGCGGGTCGCCTCCACCAACACCGCATCCTCGCCAAACGTCACCGGTGGGGCAATAGGTCGCACGCCAGGGATGGGAGGTAAGCGCAGTCGCAGCCGCTCGAATGAACCGGCAGAGCTTATCTGCTCGACCCGTCCCCGACCAAGCAACGGGTGATCGAGAGTGATGGTCGAGTCGCCAAGCACAACATCTTCAGGTCGGAACAGCACTTGCACCCGCTCGTCCTGAGAACGCGTTTCGAATTCACCCGGCAAGGGGAACTGAGCCGGCCCCACCTGCACTCCGCCCTTGGCGCGCTTGCCGACCAGCAGATTGGCCGTGCCCAGAAAGGTGGCTACGAACTCGGTTTGCGGGCGCCGATACAATTCGTCAGGCGGGCCCACTTCTAGAAGCCGCCCAAAGTTCATCACGCCCAGCCGGTCTGCCAACTCGAACGCCTCCTCCTGGTCGTGGGTGACAAGGATGGTGGTGATACCCAATTCGCGCTGGATAGCGCGCAGTGTGCGGCGAAGCTCAGAACGAATCTTGGCGTCGAGGGCTCCCAACGGTTCATCCAAGAGCAGGGCTTCGGGTTGGTGAGCCAGCGCTCGGGCCAACGCCACCCGTTGCTGCTGTCCGCCGGAAAGCTGGCGAGGCATTCGATTACCCAGACCCGCCAACCCCACCAGCTCGAGCAATTCGTCGCGACGACGACGGCGTTCGGCTCTCGACACTCTACGGATGCTGAGACCGAACTCGATGTTGTCGGCCACCGTCATATACTGAAATAGGGCGAAGTTCTGAAAGACGAAGCCGATGCGTCGCTGCTGAGGGGGGAGATGGGTGACATCGCGACCGTGAAGAATAACGCGACCATGATCGGCTTCGGTCAGGCCAGCGATGGTGCTCAGGACGGTGGTCTTGCCGCTGCCGCTGGAGCCGAGCAGAACAAAGAACTCCCCGTCCGCTACCTCGAGTGAGACGTTGTTCACTACAGGATGGCCGCCGTAGCGCTTGGTCAGTTGATCGAGAACAATAGACATGATGAACCTTAGGTATCCCTTAGCTTAGCCCGCGGTTATGACAGGCGCCGTGACAAAGCTGTGACAAACCTGTGACATCAGGTGTAATGCACCTTCCAGGTTCGTCGCACCTATGAAAGCTTCAAGCCATAGCCCAGGCCAGCCACGGTCTCGATAAACGTCGGCCGGGTGGGATCTGGCTCGATTTTGGCGCGCAGCCGGCGTATCAACTGGCGCACCATGTCCCGGTCGCCGCCTTCTGGCCCCCAAACATGATCGATGATACTTTCGGTGGTCAACACGCGTCCTGCGTTCGCCATCAGATAGTCGAGCAACCGGCATTCGAGCGGGGTCAGTGCCACAGGGTTGCCCTCGTCGTGGAGCTGCGCCACACGCACTTCACGTCGGGAGGGGTCAAGCGTAAGCTGGCCGGTCTGGCGGAGGGTGGGGGCGGGAGCCCTGCCGGTGCGACGCAGAACCGCCTGGGCGCGGGCCACGAGCTGGCGCGGACTGAAAGGCTTGGCGATGTAGTCATCGGCGCCCACTTCCAGGCCGTGCACAAGATCGTCCTCTTCACTGCGCACGGTCAGCATGATGATGGCGGTGTGTAGACCGCTTGAGGGGATGTCAGCCTGGGAGCGAATCCGCCGGCAGACGGCGAAGCCATCGAGCTTCGGCAGGTTCACATCGAGCACGACCAGGTCGGGCTGTTCCTCCGTCCAGCGTCGCAATGCGGCCTCGCCATCATGAGCCTGGATCACGTCGAAGCCCTCGCGGCGCAAGGCAAAGGCAACCAGGTCAGCCAACACCCGATCGTCGTCGACGACCATGGCCTTCATAGCTCCACCACCTCGCTATCGTTTGCTACAGGCACAGTGAACCAGAAAATGGCGCCACCGCCCGCCCGATTCTCGACGCCCACGGCGCCGCCCTGGGCCTCGATCACAGCCCTGACGACTGACAATCCCAGGCCCACACCGTACTGCGCCTCCCCGCTGTCGGGATCGGAGCGCCGAAAACGGCGGAAAAGGTCTTGCCAGAGCTCGGGTGGGACACCCGGCCCCTGGTCGGCCACCGTCACGCGCACCCAGCCGCCATCCACCGTTGCCCCGACCACAACCTCGGCCCCATCCGGTCCGTACTTGCAGGCGTTGGACAGCAGGTTGATCAACGCCCGTTCTGTGCGGCGCATATCTGCCCGCACAGCCGGCAGGGGCAGCGGAAGCCTCAGAGTGAGACGCTGACCACGCTTTTCGAGCAGTGGCTGCATCAATTGAGCGGCCTCGGCCACTATTCGGCCCAAGTCCGTGGGACGGGGGTACACGCGAAAACGCCCGACCTCGATGCTCGCTCCTTCCAGCAGATTGTCCACCAGCGTCTGCAGGCCGATGATGCCAAGATGCAGCGATGTCAGCAACTCTTGCAGCTCGGCGGCGCTCAGATCAGGCGCCTGATCCCGCAATAGCTCGATGGAAGCAGCCAGGGCGGAGAGAGGCGTGCGGAACTCGTGGGCAACGTTTGCCAGGAAATGGCCCAGCAGACGATGGATGGCTTCCTCTTCGCTCACGTCCCGAAACACAAGGGCCACCCGCGCATTGCCGGCTTCGGGAGGCAACAGTCTGGCTCCGGTTACATCCAGGGTTCGCGGGCGGCCCTCTGCCAGGACGACGGTGATTTTCTGGCGCAGGCCAGGCGCCGGGAGAAACCGGCTGAAACGCTCGTCCGTTTCTACCATTTTGAAGACTTGATCGCAGGAGCACCCGATCACCTCAGTGCGACGCCAGCCGGTGATCCGTTCGGCGCCGGTGCTGAAGAAGACGATGCGTCCCTGGTGATCCAGCGTCATGATGCCCTCGACAATGGCCTCAAGCAGGTGATCGGTCCAGGCTTTCTCACGACGCAGCTCGGCCACGGTGCGCTGCAAGTCGCGTCCGGCTTCCTCCAAAGCCTGAGCCACCAGCGCCACTTCACGCACCCGGGTTTCACTCGCCAGGGAGGTGTCCAGGGTGCCACCGCTAAGAGCGGCAGCGGCGTCGGCCAAACGCGCCAGCGGCCGGCTGATGCGCCGAGCCAGGAAGGCGCCAAGGAGGGAGCCCATCAGCACCGCGGCAAGAATGCCGGCGGCAAGGGCGCGGGCAAGGCGCCGCTGCGTGCTCACCATATCGGTCACGGCCAAGGCGATCTCAACCTGCGGACCTGGCTGGTTCGCAGGCAAAGGCTCATAGGCGGGAAGCATGTCTGCTAAGGCACGGTGGGCGGCAAAATACGGCTCGCCACCCCATGTGAATGTGGCTCGTTCAACGCCATCCTGCTCGACAGAAGTAGCTTCGCGCGTAGCCGCGCCGGTGCTATCACCGCTGTCGAAACTTGTGGCCACCTGCTCGTTGCCCATGAAGAGCGTGTGCTCCAAGCCAGTCTGGGTGCGCATTTGTTCGGCAAACTGACGGTCTAACAGCTCCCCCACGATTGCCAGACCTTGAGTCGCGCCGTCGGCAACGATGGGCCGACCCGCAAGCAGCCAGACACGTTGCATGCGCTCTTCTGGCGCTACATAGAAACCGGCCCCTTCGCCGGCTTTGCACAGGCTGGCTGGCAGGCTTGCGCCTGTCTTGGCCACCCTCCGACCTTCGACGTCGCAGATCAGCACGGCATCCACCCTGGCCCCGGACTGCAGCGTGCGCAGGTAGGTCGAGACGGCTTCGGCGTCGGCCTGGGCCAGCAACGCGTGCAGTGTAGGGCGTTCGGCCGTCAGGGTCGCCACGCCCACCACCTCGTTTATCTTAGAAACGTAGAGTGCTTGCGTCGCCTGGCCACCTTGATCCACCTGCGCCCAGGCCTGGCGCCACTGCTGATCACGGATCAGCCACTGCGCCGGCAGGTTAGCCACGATTGCTGTGAGGAGCACCAGCGCCACGAAGGCGAGGATGATTTGGACAAGCAGGCTCTGTCGCTGAATAGCCAGGCGTTTCATGATAGTAACGCAACTCGGCGTTCGTAAACTCAACGGCGTAGATTTGGCTCTTGTTCCTTATGCCATATCTCCACTATCTTCGCCACTCCCCGTCTCCATCGCGTCCAACTCGCTCCGGCATCTGGAATACGAGGCGCTTCCGGCCGCGCTTCACCGCCTGGAACTGGAAATCGGGACACCTGTAGACCAGAAAACCAGGAGACCAGGTTCATCCTGCGTTGGGGTGGATTTCCCGCTGGCCAGGTCTACCGGTTTCCTGCTTGCCAAGTTCCCGGTCTGATGGTCTCCTGTCCTACTCGTTCCGCCCGGCACGCGCCTCCAGGCGCCACTGCCACAAGGCGATCACCAGGCCAATGGCGATCAGGCCCGCCACCAGGACGAACTCATCGTGCATGGCCTCGACAATGGCGTCGGCGCTGGCCGTGCTGACGTCGACAGCCTGGCCAGCGTAGACCTGGAGGCGGCTGACAAAGTACGCACCCAGGACGGCAATGCCCGCGGTCTGCCCCAGGGTGCGAGTCATGCTCAGGGTGCCGGAAGCGACGCCGAGCCGATTCCGGGGCACCGCGCTCATGATCGACGTGTTGTTGGGGCTTTGAAACGTACCCATGCCCAGGCCGACCGGTAAGAGGTAGATGAGATACTCGCCGACGGTGCTGCTGGTGTTGAGACGCGTCAAAGCCAGATAGCCCAAGACGAGGAGGATAAGGCCGACGATGCTCACCGGTCGCGTGCCGACGCGGTCCGAGAGGACGCCGGAAATGGGGTTCAGGATCGCCAGCACTAACGGCACCACAGCCATCATCAGGCCCACCTGCCCCTGCTGCAGGCCCATCACAAGCTGGAGATAGAAAGGAAACAACAGCACAACGCCGGCGATGCCCACAAAAGTGAGAAAGCCGGTGAAGAGGTTAAGGCTGAAGGTGGCATTGCGAAACAGCGAAAGGTTGATCATCGGGTGGGCCAGGCGACGTTCCGTCCGCACGAAAGCGAGCAGACAGAGCACGGACAGGAGCAACAACCCGAGAACGCTCGCCGACAGGAAGCCTTTACTCTGACCGAGGGTCATCGCCATGGTCAGGGCCAGCAGCATGACGCCGATCAAGACGGCGCCGGCAAAGTCGAACGACTCACCGCGTTTGGACGGCGCCAAGGGGGGGATGAAAGCCAGGACCAGCGCCAGGGAAAGAACGCCAATCGGAAGGTTGACGAAGAAAATCCAACGCCATCCCGCCATCTGCAAGAGAATCCCCCCCACCGCCGGACCGGCGGCAATGCCCAGCGAGATGATGCCGGCCGAGATGCCAATGGCTTTGCCGCGTTCGTGCAGGGGCCACGTCTCGGTCACGATGGCCACGCCCAGAGCCAGCGTCATGGCGGCGCCGATGGATTGCAGGAAGCGAAAGCCAATAAGCCAGTAGACGTTGGGCGCCAGTCCGCATAACGCCGACCCGACTACGAAGATCACGAGTCCAGTCGTGAACACCACCTTCTTGCCCACCATGTCGCCCAGCCTGCCCATGCTGAGTATGAGCACGGACAGCCCCACCAGGAACGCCAGTACCACCCATTGTATGGTGCGAAAATCGGTCTGCAGCTCGCGTGTGAGGCTGGGGAGGGCCACATTGACGATGGTGCCATCCACCGCACCCATGAACAACGTGAGACCGATCGCGACCAGGATCCACCACTTGTGCCGGTGGGGCTGTGTCACAGGAAGCGGTGCGGCGGCAGGTGGTGGGAGGTGGTCAGGCATGCGGCAGCGCGCAGGGATTCGAGCGGCCAAACGAGAACCCGCACGCCGGTTCCGTATGACGGGGCGTGCGGGTCAGAGTTAGGGAGCGAATTCTGTCAGAAAAGCAGAGCAAAGGCAAGCGCTAGCGGGTCGCTAACTAGCGGGCCCGACCTTTGCGCGCACAATCGGCGCAGGTCGTGGTCGTGGGCAAGATCTCCAGCCGTTCTGGATCGATCTCGGCGCCACAGACCTGACAACGACCATAGGCGCCATTCAGCGCTCGATCGAGGGCAGAGCGCAGCGACTTGAGCTGTTCTTCAATCCATTCCCTGCGGGCCAGGGCCAGTTCCCAGGTCATGGCGCCTGTGCTGCCTGTGCCCGGACCCAACTCTGGCTTCTCTTCCAGTTGAACTGTGACCTTGGCCAGGTCCGCTTCGGCAATCTCAAGTTCTTCAAGGATGCGTTCACGCGGGGTAGTGGTTATCATGGGCGACCTCCGCCATGGGATGCTCATATCACCTGTACGCGTCGGATCTCCGCTCCCGGCGATCAAGACGAATCCAGGGGGCTCGGGTTCGCCGTGACGCGCCGGGGTTTATTCTGCTCCGACGCAACTCGCCGTGGTCACCTGGCATCCGGCCAATTGGCGCACGGTCTCCCGTGCCAGGTTTCCCAGAACGATCCCTTCACTCGACCACAGCCGGGCCATGTCACGGATCGCCAGCGAAGCAAAGCTGCCAGGCAATTGTAAGTATGCCACACATTTTTGCCTATGTCAATCACTTGATTTACATAAGCAGCACTGCTGGCGCACGAACGCCGGCCTACCGCTCTGGTTGCCAGATCAGAGTACGGGGGAACAGGTCACCCTGGTTGGCTTCTGCGTCCGTAGCGCTCGCGGAAGATGCCCGCTACGCCGAGCAGCACCAGCACACTTCCTGCTACCATCCAGACTGTGATCGGTTCGCTCAGGATCAACCACCCCAGCGCCACAGCTACCACAGGGTTGACGTAGGCATAGGTCATGGCAATGTTGATCGGCAACAGGCGCAGGGCCTGCAAGAAGGAGGTGAAGCCGATCAGCGAACCAACGATGACCAGGTAGCCAAACGCCGTCCAGGCGGCTGGAGTTGGCGTCGGGCGCGGCTCCTGAGTTAGAAGCACGGCGACGGCAAATCCCAGGGCGCCAAACAAGTGCTGATAGGCAGACCGCACCGTGACCGGCGCCTCCACGGGCCGTCTTTGCTGAAACACCGATCCTGCCGCCCAGCTCGCCGGGGCCACCAGCAAGGCCAGGAGGGTCAGCGGGTACGTCGCCGGCGCCACGCCCGCATGGCGCAACTGCGGCATCGAGAGCACGACGATGCCGGAAAACCCAACCAGAAGCGCCAGCGTAAGCCGCCGGGTGGGGATGCGGCGATCGAGGATGGCCTCGAAGATGGCAACCCAGATCGGCGTCGTGCTGACAAGCAGGGCGGCGTATCCGGAGTCAGCGTACTGCTCGGCCCAGAGGACCAGCCCATTCCCAAACGTCCACAGCAACACACCCGAAACCGCCAGCAACCCGATCTCGCGCCGCTTGAGCCGCCACTGTTGCCGGCGTACCATAGCCCAGCCCATGAGGATGGCCCCCGCCAACACCAGGCGCGTGGCGCCCAACATGAACGGCGGGAAACCACCGCGCACTGCTACACGGATGGCCAGGTAGGTGCTGCCCCAAATGACGTAGATGGCCAGCAGGTAAGCAAGGCCCTCCCAAGATACCCCCGAGCGCGGCGAATCAGGGGCAGAAGAAGACGCCGGGATGGCCGGTTTCAACGTCGTCATGTTGTCGCTTGCCTACAACTGGGTCAGGACTTCGGGGCCCTTGGGCGTAATGGCCACCGTGTGCTCGAACTGGGCCGAAAGCGACCCGTCCTGTGTCACCACCGTCCAACCGTCGTTCAACAGCCTCCATTCCCGCTTGCCAAGGTTCACCATGGGCTCGATAGTGAAGGTCATGCCCGGCCGCAAGCGCGGACCGCGGGAATCCATGCGGGTATGCGACACCGCTGGGGCCTCGTGCAGGCTGCGGCCGATGCCGTGCCCGCCCCACTCACGCACGACGGCGACACGCTGGCTGTCGGCATAGTTATCGATGACGGCGCCTATATCGAACAGGCAGTTGCCAAGATGACAGGCGTCGATACCGCGCTGCAGACACTGCCGGGTCGCGTCCAGAAGTCGCTGCGCTTCTGGCGACACCTGGCCCACAGCGTACGTCATACAGGAATCGCCACACCAGCCTTCGTAACGCAGGCCGATGTCAACGCCGATGATGTCACCCTCGGCCAGTACACGTCCATCGGGGATACCGTGGCAAATCTCATTGTTGACCGAGGCGCAAATAACGCCGGGGAAAGGCGGGTGGCCGGCATGGCTACCCTTGTAACCCTTGTAAAGGGGTAGAGCCCCGTGTTTGGCAATGAACTCCTCGACGTGGTGGTCCAGGTCAGCCAGCGTGGCGCCGGGCCGGACGTACTCACCCAACATGGCAAAAATCTCAGCCACCAGGCGGCCGGCCTTGCGCATTTTGGCGATCTCGTCGGGGGTCTTGAGGATGATGTTGTTGGCTGTGCTCTTTCTTCTCATGGCAAACCGTGGTCTGGTGACAGGCAATCGAACCATTATACCGCGGCTGCCGGATTGGCCTCCTTTCTTGCAGGGTCGATCGGGTGCGACCTCCGGGAGGTCCGCCAGAAGCTGGACCTCCCGGAGGTCTGGCGGCGTCAGTTCCGCTCGGCAAGAGTGGCAACCGCATCCTGTAGACGACCGGCGCGAACGATACGCACCGGTATCTGCTGGCCCACCCGATCACCGGCTAGATGCGCCTGCAGATCGTCGACGCGGCGCACCGGTTGTCCATCCAGGGTCACGAGGGTGTCGCCCAGAACCAGACCGGCGGCCTCGGCGGAGCTGCCCGGCTCGACCGAAATGATCAGGACACCGGTTTCCTGCCCAAGCTCCTCGGCCACGGCTCCAGGCAGTCGGGCCGTCTGCACGCCCACGCCCAGATAGCCCCGGCGCACCCGACCGTGCTCGACCAGCAGCGCCACTACCCGACGCAGCGTCGGCGCCGGAATGCTCACGCTCACCCCGCGGGCCAGGGAAGAGCTGTTCAGGCCGATGAGGTCGCCGGTGACGCTGACCAGAGGACCGCCCGAGAAGCCGGGATACATGACGACATCAGTTTGCAGGTAAGCATCGATCTTGCCACCGGCGCCTGTCTGCCAGGCCTCGCCCAGAGCGCTGACCACTCCCAGGGTGCTCTGCAACTGCTCCTGCGGCCGGCCGGCAGCCAGCACCAGGTGACCGACACGCAAGGCCGCAGGCTCCACCCAGGTGGGCGGTTGCAGCCGGGCATCAGTGCGCAGGACCGCCAAGTCCGTGGTGGGGTCGCGGCCAATCAGGGTCGCCGTGACCGTAGAGCCATCGGGCAACCCCACCGTGATGCCCTCTTTCATCTCGACCACGTGGTTAGCAGTCAAGATCAGTCCATCTGCCGACCAGACAACGCCACTACCCGGCAGGCGGCGGCGTGCTTCGACGCGTACGATGCTCTTACCTGCGATGGCCACGGCGTCGGCCAGCCCATCCGATACTTGCTGAAGGAAACTTGTCATAGCTGTTCTCTCCTATGAGATAGGTTTTGGAATGGTTGCCTTCAGTCTATGCCGTTCTCTGTCTTTCCACATCGCCCCTTTGGTGAGTCCCCACCTGGAAGAAAGGCTAGGGCAACCGCCCTCGAAGCCCCTTAGAGCAAGACAAGCCCTCTTCTGGTGGCGCGCACTACCGCTTCCGTGCGGCTGGCAGCGCCCAGCTTGCCCATCAGGGAGTTGACGTGAAACTTGACGGTGTGCTCGCTGATGCCAAGACGTTGAGCAATGAGCTTGTTTGGCAGTCCTTCCGCGAGCAGCTGCAGCACCTCCACTTCGCGCGGTGTCAGCGCTTCGGGCAGCGAGGGCTCAGGCAGTTCAGCGGCGGTGACACGAGCCGCCACGAAAGAGGGGTCGAGCACAAGCCACCCTTCCACAACCGCAGCGGCCGCCGCTACCAGGGCAGGCATGCTGGCGCTGCGGGGCAACAGGCCTCGTGCACCGGCACGGCGGAGGCTGGAAGCCAGCGCCACAGGGTCGTCTACGTCCGGGACAAGCATGACGATCGCCGGCAGGACGGCGCTTTCTGTCTCAAGCCTCGTCGCCAGGGCGCGCACAGCGGCCGAGCCGGGATCCCAACCCATGTCCCAGACAAGCACCTCAGGCCGGTGCAGCTCACACGCTGCGAGCAGGTCGGCGTGCACCGACTCCTGCCCGGCAAGGGTACAGCCAGGCTGTGCGGCCAGGCCATTTGCCAGACCGGCGCGTACCAGCGGATCTTCGGCCACAATCAAGATGCGCAAATCAGACATCGCGTCGCTCCTTCGGGTGAGTCTACGCCGAGGTGATGGCGAAGGCAAGCGCACTTGCCGACACTCCGCGACGCCAACGCCGTCCGGGCTGAGCACTGTAGGCTGGATTGCGTATTGCATGGGTAGCAGGTATGATCACGAACAGATGCAGCCCATCGTGCTGCACCCCTTTTTTGCCTCGTGCAACCCTGTCAGGAGTTGGTTATGTCGTCCGAAGCCAAGACGTGCGCCGCTTTCACGAAAGCGGGCAACCCATGCAAGAACTTCACTCTGCCGGACTCTGCTTATTGTCGCCATCACCAGAACTACCAGCCTGCTGCTGATGCGGTGGCGGCGCCGGTGGCGCCGGTCGCAACTGAGCCTGAGTCTGTCAGCCCCTATCATGCTGAGCTCAAACAGTTGGCCGTCGAGCTGAACGTGCTGGCCCAAGATCTGCAGAAGCTCATCCCCGACTACTCGCCTCCCGCCTATTCTCCCCAGGGCCTGCGTCACCTGCTCGACCAACTTCTGGGCCGCTTGGCGCCCGAATCGCGACGACAGGTGATGCACAACCTCCGCGAAATGGTGGAAAGCACCCCGATCGATGAGTTCAGGGATGTCGAAACGTGGAAGGGCATGTGGTTCACCTTGAACTATCTTGTCTCGACCGAAGCCGCCACGCGCCGCGACTGGCTTATGGAGCGGCTGGCACGGCTGCCGGGTATGGAAACGGTAAGTGGCGTACGCGAGATGATCGCCAGCACGCCGCCCCAGGAGTTCCTCAACCCCGAGACCTGGAAGGGCATCTGGTTCATTGTGAACTACGAGGTGCAGAACCAGGCTGCCAGTCTGCGACGACGATTCCTGGGTGGGGAGGAAACGGAGGAACAGGCGACCGCACAGGCGCCAGGCGACTGACATGGTGCGTCTGACCCCGCTGACCGAGGAGGCCTTTGCCACCTGGCGGCGTCATTTTCCTAGCCTTTCCACGCCCTGTTTCGATGCCAGCCGCTCCTGCGCACGGTGTTCTCGCCCTGATCCCGGCGTACAATGAGGCCGCGGCCATCGCGCCGGTGATTCGCGGCGCGCTGGCTCACCTCCCCGTGCTTGTGGTCGATGACGGTTCGCAGGATGAAACGTCCGCCCTGGCTGCGGCCGCAGGCGCCACCGTTCTGGAGCAGAGGCCGAATCAAGGCAAAGGTGCGGCTCTGCGCGCCGGCTTCCGCTGGGCCGTCGATCAGGGCTTTGCGGCGGTAGTCACTCTTGACGCCGATGGCCAGCATGACCCCGGCGAAATACCGGCCTTTCTTGCCGCGTCTCGCGGGGCCTACAGCGGAGCCAATCGCCCCGACCTGGTCATTGGCGCCCGCGACTTCAGCCAGATCCCCTTTGTACGCCGCCTGGCCAATACACTGGGACGCTGGTCGTTCTCCTGGGCGGTCGCACAACCCATCCCCGACAACCAGTCGGGCTACCGGCTGCTGACCAGGCGCATGATGGAGGCAACTCTTGCCAGCCACGAACAAGGATTTGAGTTCGAGGTGGAGATGATCGTGGTCTGTCTCGAGCAGGGCTATGAGTTGGCCTGGGTGCCCATCCGCACCATCTATGCCGGCGAGACCAGCCACATCTCGCCCCTGCACCACGCCCGACAGTTTAGTCGCGTCGTCTGGCAGACGCGGCAGCGCATGCACCACAGCCCCCAACACACCTGACGCCCTACACACTCCATTCGATTTGTCAGGAATCGCAGACAGAAAGGGCCGGAACAGCGAGTTTCTCTGTTCCGGCCCTTTGTTCAGGCAGGCTGTGTGAGATCGAAGTCGGACTACTTGATCTCGACCACAGCGCCTTCTTCTTCCAGCTTGGCCTTGGCTTCCTGCGAGGCTTCCTTGCTGACAGCCTCGAGGATCTTGGAAGGAGCGCTGTCGACGACGTCCTTGGCTTCCTTCAAGCCCAGGCTCGTGAGCTGGCGCACGACCTTGATTACGTTGATCTTCTTGGGACCAACATCCTTGAGGATCACATCGAACTCGGTCTGCTCCTCGACCGGCTCGGCGGCGGCAGCGCCAGCGCCACCGGCGGGCATGAAGCCGGCCATCGCCATAGGCGCAGCGGCGGTAACGCCCCAGCGCTCCTCAAGCAGCTTCTTCAGTTCAGCAGCCTCGAGCAGGGTCAGTGCGCTCAGGTCCTGGTACAGTTTTTCGAGATCAGCCATTATGTGTGGTACTCCTTGTTATGCGTCATGGCGGGCAATGTCACCCGCAAAGTGGATTCGGTGGAGAGATGGGTGATGGGATCAGGCAGCTTCGCTGGCGCCGCCCTCTTTGTCGATGCGCGCCTGCAGCAGACCGATCAGGTCGCGATGAGGTGCGGTAATGAGACCGGCAAGCGCGGTCATCGGTGCGGCGATGGCGCCCAGCAACTGCGCCAACTGCACCTCGCGTGATGGCAAGTCCGCCAGCGACGTGGCGCCGCGGGCATCCACCACCGAGGGTCCAAGGATACCGCCAAGCACCTTGAACAGGTCACCGGCTTCCTTGGAGAAATCGCGCAGCACCTTGGCGCCAGCGGCAATGTCTTCGCCGAGGAAGGCAAAGCCTACTGGGCCGGCCATCGTTTCTTTCGGCGCCGGTCGATCCAATTCTTTGAGGGCGATGGACATCAACGTCTTCTTGGCGATGACGAAGCTGGCATCCTGCTCGCGCAGCAGCCGGCGCAGCTTTTCGAGCTGTGCCACGGTGAGGCCCCGGTAATCGGCAAAGACAACCGCCTGGCTATTGGCGATCAGTTCTTTGAACGATTGTAGTTGCTCGTTTTTGCGTTCTCGTGAGACGGGCAAGTGTGATCACCTCCTTTGGGAGAAGATGTGAGAGATCCCGCGCCGTAGAAGGAAAAGAAAAAGCCTCTGCGTCCTGCGTGCAGAGGCTCGAGATGCGACGGAGCGTTTGCCGGCTCACAACCTGACTGGCGACAGTCGTGCAGACTGGTCCAACCGGGTCATTGGGCGCGGTGGTGGCGCACGTCCTCCCTTACTTCGCCTCGGCAGGAACCGGATTAAGCCACACCCTGACGATGTCCGGGCTGGCGCCTGCTGTCATTGACGCTGGGAAACGACGGTATGGTATTGGCAAACGTCCTGTGGCCCCCGGTATTTGGGAGCCCCAGAACGGAAGCAACAGGTTAAGCGAGCGACCGGATGGCCGCCAGGGCGTTGACGTCGACGCGAACCGCCGGGGTCATCGTCGTCGTCAGGAAAGCCTTGCGGATGTAGGTGCCCTTGCTTGCAGAAGGCTTGTTGCGAAGCACCGAGTCAACGGCAGCACCCAGGTTTTCCATAAGGGCGTCCGTCTCGAAACTGCGCTTGCCGAAGACAATGTGGATATTGGCGGTCTTGTCGACGCGATATTCGACGCGACCCTTGCGGGCTTCCTCGATCACGCGCTTGATTTCGCCCGGCTGGACGATGGTGCCGCTCTTGGGGCTGGGCATCAGGCCACGAGGACCGAGAACCTTACCCAGGCGACCGACCTTGCCCATCGCCGAGGGCACGGCGATGGCCATGTCAAAATCCACCCAGCCACCCTGAATCTGAGCGATGATGTCATCCAAACCCACGTGGTCGGCGCCTGCTTCTTTGGCAACCTCGACGGCGTCGCCATCGGCAAAGACCAGAATGCGGACGGTCTTGCCAGTGCCACGGGGCATCACAACCACACCACGCACCATCTGGTCGGCGTGACGGGGGTCAACACCCATGCGCATGTGCAGCTCGAAGGTTTCGTCGAAGCGCGCAGTGGCGTACTGCTTGAGCAGATCGATTGCTTGTTTGGGGTCGCGCGGCTCAACACTTTCGAACTGTGCCGCCGCGATACGGTAGTTCTTGCCGTGTCGGGACATTGTGGACTCCTGTGGTCATAGCGGGCTAAATCTGGCCCTGCCACCTGGTGAGTGAGAAACCGAAAGTGGAACGAAAATCAGTCCTCGACGATGTCAATGCCCATACTGCGGGCACTGCCCTCAATCTGGCGCATGGCGCCTTCGAGATCGATGGCGTTGAGGTCTTTCATCTTGGTTTGAGCGATCTCGCGAATCTGCGAGCGTTTGACCTTGCCGACTTTGTCCTTGATCGGGTTGCCCGCGCCCCGGGGCACGCCGGCTGCTTTCTTGAGCAGATCGGCAGCAGGAGAGGTCTTGGTGACGAAGGTAAACGAGTTGTCGCTGAAGATAGTGATCTGGGCAG
Source organism: uncultured Caldilineales bacterium (assembly GCA_964535455.1). Classification (GTDB taxonomy): domain Bacteria; phylum Chloroflexota; class Anaerolineae; order J102; family J102; genus SSF26. The sequence goes on along the minus strand of CAZHTZ010000005.1, from coordinate 2,727 downwards.
GAATAATGGCTCCGGCCAGACTGGACGTACGCGCATTGTATTCTTTGCAGAAGCCAACGATGTTGACGCCGTGTTGGCCCAGGGCCGGACCCACAGGGGGGGCTGGCGTCGCCTTGCCGGCTGGTAGTTGCAGGGTAACGATTGCTTTGATCTTCTTGGCCATGAGAACTCCGAAACTTCTTTAAGACTACACTTTTTGCAATTGCAGAAAATCGACTTCGACCGGCGTCTCGCGGCCGAAGATAGAAATCATGATTCGGGCTTTGCCTCGATCCAGGTCGATGGCATCGACGACGCCCTGAAACTCGGCGAAGGCGCCCTCAGTCACACGCACACGTTCGCCAACCTTGAAGTCCACCTGCACACGCGGCTCTGCGGACTCGATGCGGCGCATGATACGGTCGACTTCATCGGTGCTCAGGGGTGTCGGTTGGTTGCCGATGCCGACGAAACCCGTCACGCCAGGCGTGTTCCTGACCACATACCAGCTCTCGTCATCCAGAACCATTTGGACAAGGATATAGCCAGGGAACACCCGGCGCTCGACAACACGCCGCTGGCCTTCCTTGAGCTCGATCTGTTCCTCAGTGGGCACAATCACCTGAAAGATTTTGTGCCCAACGTGCATGGACTCGATGCGGTGCTCCAGGTTCTTCTTGACCTTGTTCTCCATGCCCGAATAGGAATGAACAACGTACCAAGAGCGATTGTCCGGAGCCGTCTCTTCCACCTCGTCTGACACGCCGTCAGTAAGAGCGGAAGGCACCTCGGGGAACGCTGCGGGCGCAGACCTTCCGGCCGTCTCTACCGCCTTCGCCGTAGACGGCGCCTTCGCCGCAGACGGCTTTGACGGGGAGGACGACTTCTGGACAGGCCTCTTTTCCTTCGAGGCACGCGGGGCTTTGCTGGAATCGGTCACGGATGTGATCCCTGGAAACGGATGGCAGCTGGAGGCAAACGAGTGTTAGAGCTTGAGAAACAAGGACATGAGTTCGGCGCCGAGGGCCTCGGCCACACCCAAGATCACTGCCATCAGCGTCGTCACGACCAGAACGATACCGCTCAGTCGCAACCATTCCTGGCGCGTGGGCCATGTGACCTTCAGGAGTTCGGCGCGGGTTTCGCGCAGATAGTTGACGGCAGCGTTTTCAGTCAATCTCGACGGAGCATCGGATTCGTCGTTGGTCATCGTTTACATTCTCCGGAACAGGACCATGGGCTTGACGCTTTGGGCACGTGTTGTTCGTAAGTAACGGTAAAGTCACTGTGCCAAGCGGGGATTGCACTGGTCCCTTACGGTTCAAGACACCGCCCTGATGACAGAGACGGTGTCTTGAAGGAGTCAGCAGGCGAGGCAGGGATTGAACCCGCAACCTGCGGTTTTGGAGACCGCTGCTCTGCCAATTGAGCTACTCGCCTACGGGGCTGTGCCGGCTGGGGATGGGATCGCAATAGCAGCCAGGATCGCACACAACCGACAAGGCTGCCGTTAGTTCGCGAACCAAGTAAGGATACCTTACTTGGTCTCCCGATGCAAGCGATGGCACTGGCATCGCGTACAAAACTTGTTGATTTCCAAGCGGCCGGTTTGATTCCGGCGGTTCTTGCTGGTCAGGTAGTTGCGCTCTTTGCACTCAGTACAGGCCAGAGTGACCAGAACGCGATTGCCTTTTTTTGCCACGGATTACCTCGGTACTACAACGGTAGGGAAACAGGGAGCAGGCACAAGGCCTGCTCCCAGGAAAGACATGGTTGAGGGTCGCCCTCAAGGCGATGTCAGGCAGTGATCTTGGTGATAACACCAGCGCCAACCGTGTGCCCGCCTTCGCGTATCGCAAAGCGCGAACCCGTCTCCAGCGCCACGGGCACGATCAACTCCACGTCCAAGGTGACGTTGTCGCCGGGCATCACCATCTCCACGCCCGCCGGCAACTGCACATCTCCGGTCACATCCATCGTCCGAATGAAAAACTGCGGCCGGTAGCCCTGGAAGAACGGCGTGTGCCGCCCCCCCTCGTCCTTCCGCAACACGTACACCTCGGCCGTGAACTTCGTGTGCGGCGTGATGCTCCCAGGCTTCGCCAGCACCTGCCCCCGCTCCACATCCTCACGCGTGATCCCACGCAGCAGGATGCCCACGTTCTCCCCGGCCTCGGCGTAGTCCAACGTCTTCCGGAACATCTCCAGGCTCGTCGCCACCGTCTTTCGCGTCGGCTTCAAGCCCACGATCTCCACTTCGCTCATCGGCGTGATCCGCCCCCGGTCCACGCGACCCGTTGCCACCGTCCCCCGTCCCTTGATCGAAAACACATCCTCGATCGACATCAGGAACGGCTTCTCCGTCTCCCGCTTCGGCTGCGGTATGTACTCGTCCACCACCCGCAGCAACTCCCAGATGCACTCGTACTCCGGCGCCTTCACGTCCGTCGACGTGCTCATCAGCGCATTCAACGCACTCCCCCGCACGATCGGCGTCTCGTCGCCAGGAAACTTCTGGCTGTCCAAGAGCTCTCGCAACTCCAACTCCACCAACTGCAACAACTCCTCGTCTTCCATCATGTCCACTTTGTTCAAGAACACCACCATCGCCGGCACTTCCACCTGCCGCGCCAGCAACACGTGCTCCCGCGTCTGCGGCATCGGCCCGTCCGCCGCCGCCACCACCAGGATGGCGCCATCCATCTGCGCCGCGCCCGTGATCATGTTCTTGATGTAGTCCGCATGCCC
>CAZHTZ010000004.1:24504-48115 GCA_964535455.1 uncultured Caldilineales bacterium | reverse complement strand
GCCGTGACGCAATCCGCCGTGCCCGCCACCTTGAAGTCCATGTGCCCCAGGTGGGCTTCCATGCCCTGGATGTCAGACAGAACCACGAAGCGGCTGCCGGTCTGGGTCATGTCGCCCTCGCTGATCAGACCCATGGCAATGCCTGCCACAGGCGCGGCGATGGGGACGCCGGCGTCCATCAGGGCCAGCGTACTGCCACAGACCGAAGCCATCGACGTCGAGCCATTGGAGCTCAAGCATTCCGAGACCAGACGCAGGGTGTAGGGAAAGACGTCCTTGTCCGGAATGACGGGGACCAACGCTCGCTCGGCCAGAGCGCCATGGCCGATCTCGCGGCGCTTGGGGCCGCGGTTGGGCCAGGTTTCGCCGGTCGAGAAGGGCGGGAAGTTGTAATGGTGCATGTAACGCTTGGTCTCTTCCGGTAGAAGGCTATCCAGCATCTGCGCATCGCGCGGGGTGCCGAGCGTGGCGATGGTGAGCACCTGCGTTTCGCCGCGGGTGAAGAGGCCGGTGCCGTGTGTGCGTGGGAGCACGCTGACTGCGCAGGAGATGGGCCGGATGCTGCGCGGGTCGCGACCGTCAGGCCGCTCGCCGGTGTCAAGAATGCGTTGGCGGACACTCTCCTTCAGCACATCCTCGAAGACCGCATTCACATCGGCCGGGGTGAACTGCTCCCCGTACTGCGCCAATGCCTCCAGGCGCACGACGTCGAGCGCAGCGGCACGCTCTTCCTTCAACATCGCCGCGGCGATGATCGCCTGGACGCGAGGCCGGGCCAGGGTAGTGACGGCGTCGACAACCTCGGCAGGCGGCAAGTAGACGGTGACCTCGCGCTTCGGCTTGCCGACGGCGGCGCGCATGCGGTGCTGCACCTCGATAAAGGCCTGCAGCGCCTCGTGGCCCAGGCGCAGCGCCTCGAGCATCATATACTCTGGCAATTGGTTGGCGCCGGCCTCAACCATGAGGATGCCTTCGGCGGTGCCGCCCAGGCGCAGGTCGAGCAGGCTCTGCTCCATCTGGGCGAAGGTGGGGTTGATCACGTATTGGCTGTCAACATAACCGACCCGCACGGCCCCGATCGGCCCGTCCCAGGGGATATCCGAGATCATCAGCGCCGCCGAGGCAGCATTGATGGCGAGGATATCCAGAGGATTCTCATCGTCGGCGCTCAGGGCCGTGCAGATGACCTGCACTTCGTCGCGGAATCCCTTGGGAAACAAGGGGCGCAACGGGCGGTCGATCAGACGGCTGGTGAGGATGGCCTCGGTGGTGGGTCTGCCCTCACGACGGAAGAAGCTGCCCGGGATCTTGCCGGCAGCGTACATACGTTCCTCGAAGTCGACGGTCAGGGGGAAAAAATCAGCGCCGGCCAGCCGCGCCTTTGATCCCGTGGCCGCGGCCAAGACGACGGACTCGCCCAGGGTGACGGTGACGGCGCCACCGGCCAGCCGCGCGAGATCGCCGGTCTCGAAGCTGACGATCTTGCCGCCGACGGTGGTTTCAAACTTGTTCGATTGTTGGTAACTCATGGTGTCCTTGCGGTTCTCAACCGCAGGCCCGCACACTTCTCCCCACTAGTAACGTGCAAAGCGAGACATGGCGACCGGCTTTGGGGTCGTCATGCCGGGTCTGGCCGCGCTCCGTGCTGCTTGACAAGGTCAGGGACTGGGAACTGCGTCGCACCAAGTGCTGATGAGACACACCGACCGCAGTGACCACGAAGGTCCGGTCGGTGCGGCGCACTTTCCAATTCCTGCTCCTTGTCGCCGATGTGGGGATGCCGCGTATCAGGCGGAAAGGGAAGTGAGAAGAGAGGGTGAAGAGGGGTGGAGTGACGTGGGGTTGGCAGGTAGATTGCACAAGAAACGAGTAGATGGAAAGAACTCTGTCCATCTACTCGTTTCTAGGGCGACGTCCTGGTTTACTTGCGCAGGCCGAGGCGCTGAATCAGCTCAAGATAGCGCTGGTTGTCCTTGTTCTTGAGATACGTCAGATGACGACGGCGCTGTCCAACCAGTTTCAGCAAACCGCGTCGCGAATGCTCATCGTGCTTGTGAAGCTTGAGGTGTTCGACGAGTTGATTGATGCGAATCGTCAGAAGCGCCACTTGCACTTCTGGCGAACCGGTGTCTTGAGTGTGAAGGTGGTATTCTTGGATGACGACCTGCTTCTCGGCAGTGGAAAGAGGCACGTACTACTTTCTCCTTTGCTGTAGCCGGGGTAACGCTGCGTAACTGGCGTCTACCTCAGCCGAAATAGGTGGATCCTTGACCAGGATGCCTTGTACGCCAGTCATTTAGTGTATCATAGCGACCGTACTTTTCCAAATCGGAACGGCGCCGCTTCCCCGTTCCGCCCCTTCGCCCTGATTTACTCTTCTGACACGTGCCGGTGAATGTGGCATTTGTGCATCTTGTAGGCCGGAAGAGGTTGTGCCATCGCTTTGGATTTGTGGCATTACAGTATATAATGTGGCATGGAGGCTTCAGAAATGCCAGAAAACCTATCGATCATCGAGCTTCAAGTTGGCCCACAAGGGCGGGTCGTGATTCCGGCGAGCCTGCGGCAGGCCTGGCAGATAAAAACCGGGGAAACCCTGATGGCCCACCTGGAAGACGACCGGTTGATCCTGGAGAAACCCGCCCACATCCTACAGCGCGCCAAGGGCCGTTTTGCGGCGCTGCACGGCCAGCCTAGCCTGGCCGATGAGCTGATAGCCGAACGCCATCGCCAAGCCATCCAAGAGAATGCACCGTGAAGGTCATCCTGGACGCCTCAGCCCTGTTGGCCTTACTACAAGACGAGCCGGGCGCCACAGTCGTCGAAGCGGAACTGGCCGACGGAGCAGTGTCCAGCCTGAATTGGTCGGAAGTGCTTCAGAAGTCGCTGGCTCATGGGGTGGATGTCACCGGGCTGCGCCAGGACCTGGAAGCCTTGGGGTTAGTCATCTTGCCATTCGATGTCGACGATGCCGAACAGGCTGCCAGGTTGTGGTCACCAGGCAGCGGTTTGTCACTGGCCGACCGCGCTTGTCTGGCGCTGGGCCTCCGGCATGGCGTACCCGTCTGGACAGCGGATCGGGCGTGGGCACAAACAGCGCTGGAGGGTGCGGTGCATGTGATACGGCGCTAGTGCGAGCAGGCCTGAATTAGCGCTTGAACAGCGCCACCGCGGTGACGAAATAGGTCTGGGGGGCCACGTCGACAGGCGTGACTTCTTTTAGGTGAAACCCTGCCCGCTGCAGATCCCACAGGTCGCGCGCCAGCCAGGCGGGGCTATGAGCCACGTAGACCAGGCGCCGCACTCCCATCTGCGCCAGTGGCTCTGCCACTTGAGCGGCCAGCCCTTCGCCCGGCGGCGTCATCACGGCCAGTGCGCACGCCTCGGACAGGTACGGCAGTACATCGGCGGGCGCGCCTTCGTGTAGAGTCACGTTGCGCAGCGTGTCACTGTTGAGAGCACAGTCCTCCATGGCGATGGGGTGCTCTTCAATGCACGTGACGGCCTCCACCCTGCTCGCCAGATCGACCAGATGCAGGCCGTTTCCGCACCACAGATCGAGCAGGCTCGACGCCGAACCGGGATCCAGGTAATCCGCCACCACCCCCATGAGCAGCGCCGTCGCCGCCAGATTGACCGGGCGCCGTGTGCCCGCACTCCAGCGAAAGCTGTGGCCGCGCAAGGGCGTAAAGTAGTAGGGATCGCCGATCAGCGGTTGCACCTCGCCCGAACTGGTCTCCAGGGCAATGGACACAGGAACGTCGACCTCGATCTCCGGCGGCTCGTCTGCCTGCGTCCGCAGCGTCACCAATCGCTGCTCGTCGCTGAGCCCGACACTGAAATCCACGCTGCGCAGTCCCTCCCACTCGACATTGAACTCGTCGTAGAGGGCGGCAAGACCGGGATGAAGAACGGGACAATGGTCGATGGGATGCACGCCGGCCCGGTGCTGGCGGCGCTGACCAAGGGGGCCGTCGCCCGACGGCAGGAACACCGCCTGCGTGCGATAGGCCCACTCCGGCCCGGCGCCGAGGGTGGCCTGGACGCGCGGAGTGCGCACATTCCCCAGGCGTTCCATCTGGTCGTACACGATCTGACGTTTGTACTCGCGCTGCGCAGCGAGCGTCATGTGCTGCCACTGGCAGCCGCCGCAGCGGCCCGGCCCAAAATGCGGGCATGGCGGCTCCACGCGCTGTGGGCCCGGCGCCAGCACCTGGCGCAGCTCACCGCGCGCCCAGCGCTCGTGTTCCTCGACCAGATCGACGCGCACGGTTTCACCCGGCAGCGCATACGCCACGAAAATGGTGCGCGGGCCCAGTCTGCCCATCGCCTCGCCGCCATGGGCGATGCCGGTCAGCTTCAATTCCACGGTTTTTGCCATGGAAGACATTATAGAGGGAATGGCCGGCGTTGTCAGCGCCGGCCATTCAAGAGGAGAACACCCACCGGGCGAGAAGGAAACCCACCCGTACTGCCTGCTCAGGGATAGATGCCGCGCAGCATCGTGGCCCGCGCCACACGGTCAATGGACAGGATGTAAGCGGCGATGCGGTTGTTCACCTTTCTCTGATCGGCGATGGCGATGACCTCGTCGAAGGCCCGGTTCATCACCTGCTCCAGCTTCTTGTTCACCTCTTCCTCGTCCCAGAAATGGAACTGGAGGTCCTGCACCCACTCGAAGTAGGAGACCGTCACACCACCGGCGTTGGCGAGGATATCGGGAATCACGAAGATACCTTTGTCGTGGAAGATGGCGTCGGCTTCCGGCTCCGTGGGACCGTTTGCGGCTTCGCCGATGATTCGCGCCTTGACGCGATCGGCGTTGTGTTTGGTGATCTGCTTCTCCAACGCTGCCGGAACCAGGATGTCACAGGGCAGCTCCAGCAGCTCGGCGTTCGTCACCGTGTCGGCCTCATCGTAGCCCACCACCGAGCCCGTCTCCTGCTTCCAACGCAGCACCTTGTTGGGGTCAAAGCCCTTTGGGTTGTAGATGCCGCCCTTGGTGTCGCTGACGGCAACGATCCTGGCGCCGTCCCCGTAGAGCAGTTGGGCGGCAATATTCCCGGCATTGCCATAGCCCTGCACCACTACCGTCGTTTGAGTCAGATCGATGCCAAGTTTCCTGGCAGCGCGGCGAATGGTGAACTGGCAGCCGCGGGCAGTCGCCTCGTTGCGCCCCACTGAGCCGCCCAGTTCCAGGGGTTTGCCGGTGACAACGGCCGGAACCGTGTGGCCCACGCCCATGCTGTAAGTGTCCATGAACCAGGCCATGGTCTGGGCATTGGTGTTTACGTCTGGCGCCGGAATATCGCTTTCAGGGCCAATGATGATGCTGATCTCGACTGCATAGCGTCGTGTCAGGCGCTCGGTCTCCTGGATGCTCATTTGCTTGGGATCACAGATCACTGCGCCCTTCGCCCCTCCGTAAGGGATGCCCACGACTGCAGTCTTCCAGGTCATCCACATGGCCAGGGCCTTGACCTCGTCCAGGCCCACATCAGGATGAAAGCGAATCCCCCCCTTGGCAGGACCCCGCACCGTCGAGTGTTGGACGCGGTATCCGGTGAACATCTTGATCTCACCACTGTCCATGCGCACCGGGAAGTTGACCGTCAGCTCGCGCTGGGGTACGCGCAGCATGGCCATGATCCCCTGAGGATACTGCGGCAGGTACTTCGCCGCCATGTCGAATTGTCGCTGGGCGATCGCAAATGCCGAATCGCCGAGATCGACCTGCGGTTTGGCAACGACGACATTGTCTAGCATGTGGCCTTCTCCTTTGAAGACGAATGCAGTATGGGGCTTTCCGCCAACGATTTCTTGGTACAAGGACATGTGCCCTTGCACCAAGATAGTATACCAGAACGACGCTGCCTCCACCATGCCGCAGATCATATTGCACCACGCTTGTGTAGGACTGCCGGCCGTACCTCTGTCCTGTACAGCTAACCTTGTCACCGGCTCCGCCTGAATTTCTATGAAGAAATTGATAATAATTGACAGATAGCCGGCGCCATGCTAGAATCCCCATGTTGGTAAGCATTCACGCTCTTCACCCTCCTGAGGTCACGAACGGTGCATCCGGTTCGTCGAGCTATCCTCGAAATTCTCAAACGCGAAGACCAGGCCACCGTCAGTGAATTGGCGGAGCGATTGGAGATGGCGCCGGTTTCCGTGCGCCACCATCTTGACCTCCTCATCGGTGATGGCCTGGTGGCAACTCCGCGCGTGCTGCGCAGTTCGACAGCCGGACGCCCGCAGCAGGTCTACGCGCTCACGCCTGAAGCCGACGCCTACTTCCCCAACAGTTACCGGCAGTTGGCAAGCGGCAGTCTTGCCGCGCTCAAGCGAACGCTGCCGGCGGAAGAAGTGCTGGCGGTGATGCGCACCCTGGCGCGTGATACGGCGGCGGCGGCCGCCGCCAAGCTTGCGGACCTGCCACCCGAGCAGCGGTTACGTGGCGCCGCGAGCGTCTTGAACGAATTGGGTTACATGGCGGGTTACGAGGAGGATGCGGACAGCATCGTTCTGAACACCTGCAATTGCCCGTATAGCGATCTGGCGCCCGAACATCCTGAGCTGTGCCACATGGACCTGACGCTTGTGATGGAGCTCACCGGCCTTGAGCCTGAACGCGTTCACCACATGGGCGCCGGCGACAGCCGCTGCTCGTATCGTTTCTATCTGCACGGCGGGCACACGAACAAGGTATCCCTGCCTCTTCTGGACGCGAGCGCCGGGAGTGTGCTGAATGCCTAGCATCCCCATGGTGGACAGGACCGCACCCGCAACCGGTGTTCCTGTACCACGACCTGACGTGACGCCGGCGGCCCTTTACGATCAGTTTGGCCGCCACCTCCACTACTTGCGCATCTCGTTGACTGATGCCTGCAACCTCCGCTGCGTCTACTGCATGCCGGAGAACATGACATTTCGGTCGCGGCAGGAGTTGATGACGGATGCCGAGCTATTTACGATCGTGCGCGCCATGGTGGAAATGGGCGTTGATAAGATCCGCCTTACCGGTGGCGAGCCCACCGTCCGACCCAATCTCGTGGAGATCGTGCGCTTCATCGCCCAGCAACCGGGTGTGCGCATCGTCGCCATGACCACGAACGGCGTCCTGCTCCCTCAACTGGCCGAGCCGCTGGCGCGGGCGGGTTTGAACCGCATGAACATCTCCATCGATACGCTCGATGCTGCCAAGTTCAAACGCATCACCCGCTGGGGCCGGCTCGACACTGTCTGGGCAGGACTGGAAGCGGCCGAGGCGGCGGACCTGCGCCCCATCAAGATCAACGTCGTTGTCACCCGAGGGTTCAACGACGAAGAAGTTGTGGACCTGGCGCGGTTGACGCTGGAGCGAGACTGGGAGGTGCGCTATATCGAGCTCATGCCGTTCGGCAGCGAGGCAGGATTTGCCCAGGGCGCCGTCGTCTCCTCAGCCGAAACGCGCCAGCGCATCGAGGCAGAGCTGGGGCCGCTGTATGAAGTGCCCGGCTACGAAGGTCGCGACCCGGCGCGACCCTACCGGCTTGCCGGGGCGCGCGGCGTCCTGGGGTTTATCAGCACCATCACCGAGCCGTTCTGCGCCGGCTGCAACCGCCTCCGTCTCACCGCTGATGGCAAGCTCCGGCTGTGCCTGCTGCGCGACGGCGAACTCGACGTGCTCACCCCTGTGCGCCAGGGCGCCGACTCAGAAACGCTGAAGCTCATGATTGCCGCGGCCGTCTACCACAAGCCCTGGGGCCACGGTCTCCCCAACGGCGACGTTCCCCAGCTCCGGCTGATGAACCAGATCGGGGGCTAGCAGTCACCGGCGGACGTGTCACCCCTGGCATCTTAGTAACAACCTTTACTTCTTTCTACCCTCATTTTCGTTTAGAATCTCTAAGCTCTTATTCTTGTCCTCATCCTCGTTCCTAAATCCTTCTGGAGGTTTCACTCCCATGGCAACAGCTACCAATGAACTCGACTTCGTCATGCCCGAAGTGACCGCTGCGGGCATTACCGTCACGGCTTCCGCTGCTGACAAGCTGCGCGAGGTCCTGAGCCAAAAAGGGCTGGCCGAAACCCACGGCCTGCGCGTCTTCGTCCAGGGCGGCGGTTGCGGCGGCATGAAATATGGCATGACGTTTGACAACGCCCCGCGATCGGATGACGAGGTCTACGAACAGCACGGCCTGCGGGTCTACGTCGATCCGATCAGCCTGTTCTACATCAACGGCGCCAACGTCGACTGGGTGGACAGCCTGATGGGCGGCGGGTTCAACATCGAGAACCCGAACGCCGCCAGCTCCTGCGGCTGCGGCAGCTCATTCCGCACGTCCCAGAGCCACACTGGCGAAGAAATGCCGAAGTCGTGCCACTAAGGCGTGACGTGGCCGACCGGCGCTACTTTACGGTGACAGAAGCCGACGCGCTTCTTCCCCGGCTTACAACCCTCCTCGACCAACTTCGGGCTGCGCGAAAAGCCATTCGCGCAGCCCGCGCCGATCTCTTGCCCGTTCTGGAAGCTGCCGTCGGCAACGGCGGTAGCCGAAAGGCGGGCGATCTTTTGCCCGAATTCCAGCGGATGGAAGAGGCGCTGCTCGCAATTCGGGAGATCGGCTGCGATCTGAAGGATATCGACCTTGGCCTGCTCGACTTCCCAGCGCTGCGCGAGAACCATGAGGTCTATTTGTGCTGGCGCTATGGCGAAGACCGCATTCGCTACTGGCATGAGATGGACGAGGGGTTTACCGGTCGCCAGCCGCTGTGACGCCAGCCAGAACATTGCCTGGGGGAATGCCTGGGTGAACACAGTACCTGCGACATGCCACCTGCGACTCTGACCCCTGAGCTGGCCGAGCGCATTGAAACAGTGCTGGCCCAGTTCCGGCCTACGCTTAACTTCGACGGTGGCGATGTCAAGCTGACCGGCTATGCCGGCGGCGTCGCCGAGGTCACGATGCTGGGCGCCTGCATCGACTGCCCCATCTCGGTGCTGACGATGACCATCGGCGTCAAGCGCATCCTCTTGAAGGAAGTGCCGGAGATCAAGGAAGTGCGCGCCATCTTCGCCGATGGCTCGCCCGTGCCGGGGATGAAGGACTATATGCAGCGGGCGGCGGGCGCCGCAGCGCTGAAACAGTGAGAAAGGACTCCCATGCCGGCGTGAGGCTTGCCGGGAGTCGCTAAACAGACTGTCATCCTGAACGAAGTGAAGGATATCGACTTCACTTGACAAGGCGCGCGGCTGGGCGGACAATGGGGCTGATAACTTCCACTTGGCACCGGAGGGGCAAATCATGCAATCACCGTTCCCAGGTATGGACCCCTACCTGGAGGCGCCTGACCTCTGGCCGGATGTGCACTCCAGCTTGATGAATATCTTTCGCGAACAGCTCGCACCGCTGCTTGCACCGAAGTACGTCGCCGAGCTGGAAACGCGGGTGGTGATCGAAAGTGTAAACGATGAGGGCGATCCTTATATCGTCCGGCCTGACGTGACCGTGGCCAAGGTGGCGGAAGCCGGTATTGCAACTGCCAATACGGTCGCGGTCGAGCCAACACCGGTGCGCGTGCGGGTGCCCATGGACGCGCCCACACGCCTGGTCTCGGTCTATGTCCGCCAGCGCGAAGGCGGCAAGCTGGTAACTGTGATCGAGCTACTGTCGCCGGTGAACAAGCGGCGCGGAAAGGCGAGGCAGGAATACCTGGACAAGCGGCAGACTTTCCTCAGCACGGCGATCCATCTGGTGGAAATCGACCTGCTGCGCGCCTACCCCCGCATGCCCTTTGACTCTCCCCTGCCGCCTGCGGACTACCTGGCAATGGTGTGCCGCGCCGGCGAACGCCCCCACTGCGACGTCTGGCCTATTGGCGTGCGCCAATCCCTGCCCACGCTGGGCATCCCGCTACGCAAGCCCGACCCTCCCGTGCCCCTTGCCATGGGCCAGGCGCTTGTCACCGCCTACCAGCGGGCGCGCTACGACCTGCGCATTGACTACACGCAGCCGCCCGTGCCGCCGCTCTCACCCGCCGATGCCGAATGGGCAGAGGCACTGCTGCGAGAGCGGACAAGCGAGAGCGGCTAACAAGACCCGATCATTGTGGGGAGGGGCGTACAGGAAAAACGCGACGCGCGGGGATGTAGGGATATGCTACAATGGTCATGAAGTGCTGCGCGTAGCGCCGCGGCCAGACCGGTGCGCTTGCGCAGGAGGTGAACATGATTGCGCGCAAAGACCTGAAACAGATCGGTTCCTACTTGTACGAAGTGGACAAGGGGTACCGCAAGGATATGCGCGTGCCCGCGCGCATTTACGCTGACGAAACCATCCTCCAGGCCGCGCTGCAGGATAGCTCCATCGAGCAGTTGATCAACACATCCACGCTGCCCGGCATCGTCCAATACGCTCTCGCCATGCCCGACATCCATCAGGGCTATGGTTTCTCGATCGGGGGAGTGGTCGCCACAAGCGCCAGCGACGGCGTGATCTCCCCCGGCGGTGTGGGCTACGATATAAACTGCCTGGCCGGTGACACTCGCATCCTCCACGAGCACGGCTACACGCGTCCCATCGCCAGCATGGTCGCCTCCTGGCCCCAGGCGTCTCTGACCTGTTTCCGGCTTGGGGATGATCCGACCGTCCAGGCGGCGGCGCCCCGCCGCTGGCTTGCGCAGAAACCACGGAAACAGGTCTACCGTCTCACCACAGCATCCGGCAAGGAGGTCGTCGCCACCGCCGACCACCCCTTCTTGACGACACAAGGGATGCTTCGACTGGAACACCTGCGGGTCGGCGAGCAGTTGGCGGTTTATCCTTTCGAGGGCATTCCCCACGAGTCGCCGAGCGACGACGTCATTCTGGACGAAGACAAGTTCCTTGCCTTTATCGACGGGTTGGGTAAGGGAGAGGCCGGGCAGGCGGCGACCCAGATACTTGCCTATCTGAAGGAGCGCGATCTGATGCCTTTGCGATATTCCTCCCCGGCCACGCCCTACCTCTGCAAGCTGCTTGGGTTTGTATTTGGTGATGGTTCGATCCACTTTGAATCCCACTCCGGCAAGGGCATTGTGGCCTTCTACGGCAAGCCCGATGACCTGGCGGACATCCGGGCCGACCTCCTACGCCTGGGAGTGACGCCAAGCCGCGTCTACCGGCGACAGCGTCACCATGCCATTCGCACGACCTATGCTGCCTATGCGTTCGAGCGCATCGAGACCTGGTGCAAGGTCGTGAGCACGGCCTTTGCTTGCTTACTCGCCTGCCTGGGCGCCCCTGTAGGGAACAAAGCCATGCAAGCGTACTCAACCCCTGCGTGGCTGCACGTCGCTCCCATCTGGCAGAAGCGTCTGTTTCTGGCAGCCTATTTTGGGGCCGAAATGACCGCGCCACAGACGGTAAAGGGGCATGGCGCCAACTTTACCGCGCCGGTCGTGTCATTGAACAAGCGTCAAGGCTATGAGGCAAGCGGCGGTGCGTTTCTGGCGCAGTTGAGCGAGTGGCTGGCCGAGTTCGGCGTCGAGACGCAGGCCCTCACGTCCCGACCCGAGCAGATCAACGCCGATGGCTCGCAGTCCTATCGTTGGCGGTTGATCCTGTCCGCTGATCCCGATAACTTGCGGTTGCTCTGGCAGAAAGTGGGCTACGCCTATCATCGCGAGCGGAAATACCTGGCCGCCGTGGCCATCCACTACCTTACCCTTAAGAAACAGCACATCGCCGGCCGCACAGCCGTGGCCGCAAAGGCCGTGGCGCTGGCCGCTGCTGGACACAGACCGGCAGCCATCCTGGCGCAGACCGAAGGTGCGCACGCCAACCGCCGCTTCATCGTGCGCTCGCTGTACGAGGGTCGCCGCACATCCCCGCGCATTGCAGCTGACTTTCCGGACTTCGACGATTTCCGAAAACATGCCACCACAGGATTAGGCAGGAGCGGGATGGTGTGGGACTGCATCGCCAGCATCACGCCGGTCGAAGACGTTGCGTTTGTGTACGATTTCACGGTTGATCACCCTGACCACAACTTCGTGGCGGCCGGTTTCGTGGTCTCGAATTGCGGCGTCCGCCTTCTCGCCTCCGGCATGGAAGAAGGCGAGGTCAGGCCCCACTTGCAGGACCTGGCCACAGCTGTCTACCACAAGATCCCCAGCGGCGTCGGCGTCGAAGGGTTCATCCGCCTGTCCGACCAGGATATGGAGAGGGTGTTGGAGACGGGCGCGACCTGGACTTTGACACACGGCATGGCCCGTCGCGAAGACCTGGTGCACACCGAGGAAGAGGGGTCGATGCCCGGCGCCCAGGCCGCCAAGATCAGCCGGGAGGCGAAGAAGCGTGGCCGCAACCAGCTTGGCACGTTGGGAGCGGGCAACCATTTCGCCGAGATCGACGTCATCGACGAGATTTTCGACGAGGAGATCGCCCGCGCTTTCGGCCTATTCGAAGGGCAGGTCGTGCTGCAGATCCACTGCGGCTCGCGGGGGCTGGGGCATCAAGTCTGCACCGACTATGTGAGCGTCTTCCAGGGCGTGATCAAGAAGTACGGCATCACCCTCCCCGACCGCCAACTCGTCTGCGCGCCGCTCACCTCGCCCGAAGGTCAGGACTACCTCGCAGCCATGGCCGCCGCCGCCAACTTCGCCTGGGCCAACCGCCAGGCCCTCGCCTATCAGGCCAGGCAGGCCTTCGAGGCGGTGCTGGCCGGAAAGGTACGGGGCTATGACCTGCGCATGGTCTACGACATCGCCCACAACATGGCCAAGCTGGAGACCCATGAGGTCGAGGGCCGCAGCCAACTCCTGTGTGTGCACCGCAAAGGCGCCACGCGGGCCTTCGGTCCCGGCAGCCACGTCCTCCCTCCTGACTATGTGCAAGCAGGGCAGCCGGTGTTCGTCCCCGGCAGCATGGGCACGGCCAGCTACGTTCTGGCCGGCACCGAGGGCTCCATGCGCCAGACCTTCGGCTCCACCTGCCATGGCGCCGGCCGCCAGATGAGCCGTTCCGCTGCCAGGAAACTGGTGCGTGGCGACGAGCTCAAGTCGGACCTGGAGCGCGACGGCATCGCCGTGCGCGCCGGCAGCTTGAGCGGCCTGGCCGAGGAGGCGCCCATCGCCTACAAAGACGTCAGCCGGGTGGTTGAAGTCGTCCACAATGCCGGCATCGCCCGCAAGGTGGCAAAGCTCCGGCCTATCGCCGTGGTCAAGGGATAGGTATGCAATATGGCAACGGAGGCGTCCACCTTGATCCACCAGATGGCAATGGCAGTTACCCCAGTCCAAACAACTTGCGAAGTCGCTCGTTGACCTGAGCTTGCATAGCCGGTGACAAGACACCCAACTCGCGTTGGAGCAATGATGTCGTAGCTGTCATCAGGCGCTGCAGTTATGGAATGGCTTGCCATCACTTAACGAGTAAATGTCCTCTTCCGCATCCTTCAGAAATGCAAACGCGGAATTGCGGGCCGCGGCCTGCAACCACTCGGCCTCATCCCATTCGTCTGTAGACGAATAGAGCACGATCACCCGCACCCGCTTAGGGCCAAGGATGGGCAGCGGATCATCCGATTGCAGTTGATGGCGCTCGTTCACGGTTCCGGTCAGTTCGATCGCGGTCATCGTAGCTTCCACGGGCACACCTCCTTAGGCAAACAGTCCTATCAATCGACAATGATACACGAAGTTCCCAACCGTGGCGAGACGCCCGCAAGTCCAGGCGTCACGACACCTTGAAATGGCGCCGCCTATTCTCAGCCGTCAAGGCCGTTAAGGGTTGAAGCTGCACGGTCGCGCTTAATTTTTATGATCCGTTTCATAATAATTTGACATCGCCTTCTCAGCGGCTTATAATCCGCCCGGTCAGTAGCCAAAGGAGGAGGCGCCCCAGGGGCTGTCCTCGTTTGGGCTGACAGGCAGAGTGCAGAAAGGCATGCGCACAATGTGAACTCATGGTTCACCTCCAGCGCCCAGCGTTCTCCCCTGATGCACATCCATCTTTTTCACCTGTGAGAGGTAATGCGCCATGCGTGTTGCGCTGATCAACCCTCGTTTCCGACTCCCCATCGACACCCGCACCACCGCCCATCTGGGCCTGGCCTACCTTGGCGCCGTCTCTGAGCGCCGCGGCGATGAGGTGCGCATCTTCGATGCCGATATCGAAGAACAGCGGATGGACGAGTTCATCCGCGAGTTCCGGCCCCATGTCGTCGGCATCACCGCCAACACTCCCCAGGTAAAACAAGCCTGGCGCCATGCGGCCCAGATCAAGGCCATTCACGATGTCCCCATCGTCATCGGCGGGCCCCATCCCAGCGTCGCCGCCGAAGACCTGGACTTCGAATCGGCCGGCCAGACCGGCATCGACCTTGTGGTGCGCGGAGAAGGCGAGGAAGCCTGGATCGAGATCTGCGACCGCCTCGAGAGCTTTTTGCGGGACCAGGAAGACTATTCGACCAGGACGTTGATGGACCCCGGCAAACGCCTGTGGGACGACATCCAAGGCATCACCTTTCAGACCAGCGACGGCGAGCTGCACCGCAACCCCGACCGGCCGGCGATCGCCGATCTCGACAGCCTGCCCTGGCCGGCCTATCACCTGTTCAAGATGCACAAGTACACGAACCTGCAGCCCGCCACCGACCACATCGACGGCGCCCGCAGCTTCAGCATCATGACCAGCCGTGGCTGTCCCTACCGCTGCACCTTCTGCTCGCAGTCGATCATGCCTATCAAGTGGCGCAGCCGCACCCCCGAGAATGTACTGGCGGAATGGAGGCATTTGGTAGACGACCTGGGCGCGCAGGAGATCGGCGTGCTCGATGACAGCGCCAACATTCGCAAGAAGCGGCTGTACGAGCTGGCCGACCTGTTGATCGACAACCATCTCAATCACGTGCCCTGGATCTTCGTCAACGGCATCCGCGCCAACCTCGCCGACTACGACTTGATGAGCAAGCTGAAGCAGGCCGGCCTCAAGCGCACCGCCTTTGGCGTCGAGACTGGCAATCCCCAGATCCTCAAGCAGATCGACAAGAACATCGACCTCGACACCATCCGCCAGGCCTTCAAGGTCTGCAACGAAGTGGGGCTGGAGACCATCGGCTTCTTCATCATCGGCCTGCCCGGCGAGAACCGGCAGACCATGCAGGACACCATTAACTTCGCCATCGAACTGAATCCGCTGATCGCCAACTTCAGCATGATGACGCCCTATCCGGGCACCAAAGTGTACGCGGATGTGAAACAGCACGGGCGGATGATGATCCAGGATTGGGAAGATTACGTCTTCTTTGAACAACAGGCCCGTTACGAGATGGGTGAGATGACGGCGGCAATGGTGGAGGATATGTACCGCAAGGCCTACCGGCAGTTCTATCTGCGGCCTTCGCCTATCATCCGCCGCCTCGCTTCCAGGGACTTCTGGTACAACCTGCCGCGCAACATGCGCATTGCCCGCCGCACCTTCCTGCCCAAGGCCCAGAAGACCGAACTGCGCCGCAAGATCGAGGCCGAGTCTCTGGCCTGAGCAAGACGGAGCTGACAGAACCGTCATGCGCAGCCGGCAGCCTGTTCACACCCTTTTCATGTGTGTGTGATAGCCTGTCCGGGCGGACCGTCACCGTGGCAGTGGGCTTTCGCAAGTCCACACACACGCCTCCAGCCACGGTAGGCGCACTGGCTGTCTGCCACGCATGCACCACAGGAGGAACACTCGATGAAAATTGCCTTTATCGGTCCCAAATGGAACGAGATGGTCAATGCCTATCCCTCGCTGGGTTTGGGGTATCTGGCAGCAGTCGCTGAGCAGGACGGGCACGACTGCCGTATTTTCGATTTCGGCTTGCGCCCCAACCGATCCATTGCGGAAGAAGTGCAGGACGTCATCGACTTCAAACCTGACCTGGTCTCCTTCACCTCCATGACGACCAGCTACGCCAGCGTGGAAGAATCGGCGGCCCTGTTCAAGGATGCCCTGGGCGTCACCACCATCATCGGCGGGCCCCACGCCACCTCCTTGCCTGATCAGACACTGCAGAACCCCCATCTCGATTACCTGGTCTACGGTGAAGGCGAAGAAGTCTTCCAGGACTTCCTGCGCGGCCTGAGTGCCGGCGCCACCAACTGGGGCGACATACGGGGTCTCTGGTACAAACAGGACGGCAAGGTGATCTCCGGCGGCGAGCGCGAGCTGATCAAGGATCTCGACGCCCTGCCCTTCCCGGCCCGGCACCTCTTCGAGCTGGACAAGTACCCGCTCTATGCCCCGAACGGCGAGCCCATGCTGACGGTCTTGAGCAGCCGCGGCTGCCCCTGGAACTGCTCCTTCTGCTTCAAGGGCATCGTGGGGCGGACCTACCGCCAGCGCAGCCCAGAGAGCATCGCCGACGAACTGCAACACGTGATCGACAACTACGGCGTGCGCAACTTCTATTTCATCGATGACCTGTTCACCATCGACGTGCGCCGCCTGGAAAAGATCATGGACTACTTCATCGACAAGAAGATGGACGTGCGCTGGCGCTGCCTGGCCCGCGTCGACCGCGTCAATCCTGACCTGCTGAAAAAGATGTACCGGGCAGGCTGCCGCCAGGTCCATTACGGCATCGAGAGCGGCAACGACGAGGTCCTCAAGCGCACGGCCAAGCACATCAAGCTGGACCAGGTGCGCGACGCCGTGAAGTGGACCGCCGACGCTGGCATCCATAGCAAGGGCTACTTCATCCTGGGCCTTCCCGGCGATACCGAGGATACAATGGCGGAAACCATCGAGTTCGCCGCCGGTCTGGACCTGAGCGAAGCGATGTTCTCGATCGCCACGCCCATGCCCGGCACCCAATTGTGGACCGAGCTGGTGCGCAGGCGGCCTGACACGGTGTACAATGCGGACTTCACCAAGAGCTACTATTACAATAGCTACACTTCTGAGATCGCACCCTTCATGAACGTCTCGGAAGTGAGCGACGACGTGCTCAGCACCATGGCGATCACGGCTCGCGAGCGCTTCCTGGAAGCCAAAAAGAAGCGCATGTACCGCCAGAGCTTCGGCGAGACCGCAGGCGACCTGCTGTGGAACGTGAGCCGCGTGCCGCCCATTCGCAAAGTCGGAAGCGCCCTGGCCAAGGCCGGCCTGTTCGGCAACTTCCGCCAAACCAAGGATGTCTACTTCGGCGCCGCTTCCTGGAGCTGACGCCGTCTGCCCATGTCAATTTCCTCACTGACGCTGCAAGACAAGCTGCGCAACAAGTCCCGCCTCTACCGCCGCAAGGCGCTGGGGCCGGTCAAGTGGGTGGCGTACGAGACCGGGCAAACGCGACACGTGCCCCCGCCCGACCGCATGTACATCGAGTCCACCAACATCTGCAATCTGGGCTGCATCATGTGTCCCACCGGCCGCAAGGAGATCACCCGATCGCACGGCTACATGAAGTGGGAAGTCTTCAAGCAGATCGTGGACGAGATGGCCCCGCACGTCAAGGCCACCACCCTGCACATCTGGGGCGAGCCGCTGATGCACAAACGCATCTACGATATGGTGGCCTATTGCCAGGAGAAGGGGCTGCGCTCTGAGATCAGCACCAACGCCACCCTTCTCACCGAGGAACGCGCGCGCGGGTTGCTTGAGGCCGGGCTCAACGTCATCTACCTGTGCCAGGATGGGATGCGGCCTGAGACCTACGAAAGCGTACGGGTGAACGCCGACTACGAGCGCACCAACGAGAACATCGAGCGCTTTGTGGCCATGAAATACAAGGGCGGTTACCGCACTTTCGTCAACCTGCAGATCATCGAGATGGCCAGCACGAAGGACGAGACGGTGGCATTCGTGGAGCGTTGGAAGGACGTCCCCGGCGTGGACCTGGTACACGTCAAGCCCTTCGACTCCTGGGGAGACCAGGTGCAGGCCATCAGCGCCCTCAAGGTCAACGGCGACAAGCCCCTGCCCCCGCGCTTCGCCTGCCCCAACCTGTGGTACCACGTCCACATCTATTGGGACGGCTCTATCGCCATGTGCGATCGGGATTTCAACCTGGACTTCGACCTGGGCAACGTCATCGACCCGGATGGCGTCGTGCGCGTGATGAAAAACTGGAACGGTCCGCAAATGCAGGACCTGCGGCGGTTGCACCTCGACGGCAAGTACGACCAGGTCACACCCTGCAACAAGTGCAGCGAGTGGGCATGGTGGCGGCCGCAGCTCTTCGAATCCTTCGGCAACCGGCCCGTGCAGGAGCAGTTCAGCGGCCAGTCCGTGCGCCAGAACGGCAACGGCCACCACGAGGAAGCGCAAACCGCGCCCATCGATCTCTCACTCCCTTCCGACAGCCAGTACGGCAGCAGCCAATAGCGATCGCTGGCGTCAGGCGTTGAGCGCAGCACGCCGCCGCACCGGTAACGCCATACGCTTTACGCTTTACGCCCCATGTCCATTCGCAAAGCGTACCTCATCCAACCCGGCCGTGACGGCGCCTTTCTACACAAGGCGACCATGGCACCGTACACCCTCATGCGCCTGGCCTCCCTGGTGCCGCCTGAGGTGGACGTCGAGATCATCGATGAGGACATGCGGCCCACGCCCTTCGACCAGATGGGGCCGGGCGACCTGGTAGGCGTCACGGCCAAGACGCTGCAAATCGACCGGGCGCGCTGGATCGCCGAACGGGCGCAGGCGCGAGGGGCGAAAGTAGTGGTGGGCGGCGCCCATGCCACCCTGGCGCCGGATGAGGTGGCGGTTTGGGCGGACAGCGTGGCGGTGGGCGAAGCCTATCGCACCTGGCCACAGATGATCGCCGACTTCGACCGCGGTGATCTGCAGTCGCGCTATGTGGACGAAGAATGGGCGCACCTGGACGATCTGCCGCACCTGGACGAGCGCGCATTGCGCCAGGTGAACGAGAACCGCAACTACTGGACGCCCTATCTGGAGATTACCCGCGGCTGCCCACGCAGCTGCACCTTCTGCACGGCGATTCGCGTTTCCGGCCGGGTGATGCGGCTGCGACCGGTCGATCATGTGGTCGCTGAGATCGAGCGCCGCAAGATCAAACGCTTCTTTCTCACCGATGATAATTTCGGTCTGAACTTTCGCCTCAACCCCGACTACATGGTCGAACTGTTCCAGGCCCTGCGCAAGCTGCCCCTGGATGGCTGGACCTGCCAGGCCGAGCAACTGGTGGCCGACTATCCCGACCTGCTGCGGATGGCCAAGGAAGCGCACCTGGACAAGTTCTTCATCGGCTTCGAGAGCGCCAACCCGGAGAACCGCCGCGAGCTGGGCGGCAAGGCTCAGGGCAACATCGAACGCTACCAGCAGGTGATCGACCGCATCCACGAGGCCGGTATTGGCGTGGTGGGCCTGTTCGTGTTCGGCTTCGACGGCGACCCACCCAGCATCTTTCAGAGCACCTACGACTTCATCCGCGGCAGTGGCCTGGATTCGGTCAGCATCACCGTGCTCACCCCCTACGTCGGGACGCCTCAGCGGCAGACCTGGATCGAACAGGATCGTCTGATCCCGAACATCCCCTGGTCGCTGTACGACACCAACCACGTCACCTACTATCCCAAGCAGATGTCGGCGCAGCAACTATCGCAGGGCTATGACTGGCTTTCGCGGAAGCTCTACGGTTACCCCAGCATCGCCCACCGCGGCCTGCGTCACCTGCGCCGGCAGCCCCTGCGCGACTGGCCGCGCAAGGCCTTCAACAGCTTCAGCACCGATTTTGGCTATCGTCTGGAATGCGCCCACCGCGACTGGGCGCCGGCCGACGACGGCATCGGCCACGCCGTGCGCGGGGCCACGCGGCAGGGGGTGACGATCGGGGCGTAATGGGTTGCAGGTTGCAGGTTGCAGGTTGCAGGTTGCGGGTTAGGTGAGGGGTAACCAGCCTTGGGCATAATCAGCGAAGCTTATAGCGGGCATCTTCCAGTTCTCGCAGCTCATCCACCAGGCCCGCAACAAGCTTAGCCTCTCCCGCCCAGTCTACGTGCTCCGCATCTCCTCCCTGTAGGTCCTCGGCCGCCATCGAACTCAGAAAATGGGCAGTTGTCACGCCGTAGCGATCTTCGAACACCGCCAGCCGGTTGCGGGTACGCTTGATGCTCATGCGCAGTCGTGCTTTGTAGTTCTCAAGCGCATTTTGCACTGTGATGGCTGCGTCTTGATCGGGAAGCTCGATAACCATCTCGATGCTCATAGCTATCTTCCTTGTCGCCTGGTTTGCAAGCGAACACCGACTCGCAACCGTTTATGGGAATCATGAAGAGGATCGTCCCTACCCAGAAGCGACTGCGGCTTATGAAACCAGTGTAGCACAGGCGAAATGAGCTTGCCAGTGACCTTTGCCAGCGTATCTCATCTGGCTCGACGCCCAACTCATCGACCCGCGACTCAATGCCGCCGGCTGGACCCGCAGCCAGGTGACGCGAGAGCAGTACTATCGCACTGACTGGCAGTACACGGCGGGGAAGATCGTCTTGCGCGGCGAACGGGCGCAGCGCGAGGCGCCGAAGCGCGTTGACTACCTGCTGCGGTATACCGAGAGCTTTCCCATCGCCGTGGTGGAGGCGAAGGAGGAAGGGAAACCGGCGGAGACAGGCCTGCAACAGGTGAAGGACTATGCCCGGGAGCTGGGGCTGGCGTTTGGCTATGCCAGCAATGGCCGCAACATCATCGAGTGGAATGCGTTCACAAACGTCACTCGCAGCCTGGACAGGTTCCCCCATCCCGACGAGCTGTGGCAGTGGATTGAATGAGATGACGGACCCCTCAGATCTTCCGCGCCAGTCTCTTCCCCGAGATGGGCGAGGCGCGCGGGGTGCGGCGGCGGTTTGGGGATGATCCCCGGCGTTTCCAGGCCACGATGACGGAAATCCAGCGCCGCCTGTTCGCTGCCTGAGACGCACCTTGGCGTGCTGCCGTTCATGGTTTATTATTTGTACAAAATAGACTATTTGTACATGGAGTCTCGACCATGATCAAAACGATTTCCACCTCCGACCTGCGGGCCCAGCTCAAGGAGGTGCTCAACCAGATCGCCTACGGCCACGTGGAATACCTCGTCGAGAAATTCGGCGAACCGACCGTGGCCATCATCAGCGTCGAGGACTATCGCATCTTGCAGGAGGCGCGGCGCCAACGCACGACTGCCAGCCTGCGCGAGATCATCGCCCAGGTGCGGTCGCAGCAAGCCAACCTGGACGAGTCAGAACTCAGCGCCTTGATCGACGAAGCGCGCGCGGATTTCCACCGCAGCCAGAGCCGGTCAGGCGATGCCCATTAGCGCCGTTCTCGATACGAATGTCCTCATCAGTGGACTCCTGGTGGCCGGCGGCCCTGCCGCCCGTCTCCTCGATGCCTGGCTGGACGACCGTTTCACGCTGGTAACGTCGCTCTACCAGATCGAGGAAGTGCTTCACGTCCTTTCCTATCCGCGCATCACCCGGCGGCTGAGCCTGAGCGAGGCGGAGCTGACGGCCTTCACACACAGCTTGTTGACACAGACGCAGGTCACACGCGGCGAACTCCGCCTGCCGGGCGTCACCCGCGACCCGAAGGACGACGCCATCGTCGCCTGCGCCGTGGAAGGTGGGGCCCAATTCATCGTCAGCGGGGATCAGGACCTCCTGGTCCTACAAGCCTACGAAGGCATCCCCGTCCTCGCCCCCCGCCAATTCCTCGAACAACTTGACGACGCCCGCCATCTGCCACTTGACACCTGACACCTGACACCTGACACCTGACACCTGACACCTGACACGCCGCGACCTATGGTAAATGCGTGTTTTGAAATCCCTCTTTCTGCCTGATGGTGGCTTCTCATGAACAAGCGCCCGCTCACCTGGAAACAAATCGCCGAACAACGCCGCGAGGAGAACTTCGTAGGGCGCACCGAGCAAATACGTATCTTTGAGGAGAACTTCCGCAGTGAGGTTCCGCAATGGATGGTGCTATCGGTCACCGGCGAAGGAGGCGTTGGCAAAAGCACGCTGCTGCAGCGTTACGCACAAATGGCAGTGTCGTCAGAAATCAACGCCAATGTCGTTTCGTGTGATGACCGCCATCTTTTCCCGGTGGAAGTCATGGGGGCAATCTCCGAGCAACTGGCGCGGGTAGGGATTGTTCGCAAGGAATTCGACGATCGCTACAAGAAATACCTCGAGACGCGCCAGCAGATTGAAAGCGACCCCTTGGCCCCGCGAGGGATGGTCAGCGTGATCACGCGGGGAGTCACCGACTTCACCATCAAGAGCCTGCGCCGCACCCCGGGGATTGGGGTCTTTGCCGATTATCTGGACGAGAGAGCCGCAGGCGACGCTCTGGTGGAACTGGCGCAATATGCGATCACCCGTTGGGGGAACAAGGACGAAGTGCAACTCGTGCGCGAGCCGGAGAAGATCCTGACCCCCCTCTTCGTCAGCCTGCTCAATGAAGCGGCCGAAAAGGGACCTCTGATTATCATGCTGGATGTCTTCGAGCGCACGGCGGGGACGCTTTCCTCCTGGCTGATCGACCTGTTCAAATGTGAGTACGGGGACCTTGCCGCTTCGATCTTCTTCATCGTCAGCGGGCGCGACCCTCTGGAGCAGCATTGGACCGAACTGGCCGGTTTGCTGACGCACGTTCGCCTTGAGCCGTTCACTTTCGAAGAAACGCAACAGTATCTGAGCAACCGCAACGTCGTCGATGAAACCCTCGTCAGGCAAATTCACCAGGACACCGCCGGTCTGCCGGTACTGGTGGAACTACTGGCAGGCACCAACCCACAGCCCGGTCAACCCCTGCCCGATGTCAGCAAGGATGCCGTTGAGCGATTCTTGCAATGGACGCCGGACGAGGCCAAACGTCGAGCGGCCTTGTTGGCCTCCGTCCCGCGCCAGTTCAATCAGGAACTCCTGGCCGCTCTGCTGGGGGACGGAGCCCCGCCCATGTTTCGCTGGCTGGGAGCACAAAGTTACATCCGCTCGGACAGTGAACGCGGCTGGTTCTATCATGAGAAAGTGCGAGAGTTGATGCTGCGCTATCAGCACAATGCCGCCCCCGGGGACTTTGCGCAGGCGCATCGACGGCTGGCGGAAGACTTTGCTGCCCGACAAACGGCGCTTTCCTTAGCGGTTGACGAGACCTACCGGAGCGAACCGTGGCGGAAACTGGAGGTCGAGCGGGTCTATCACGCACTGAGCGCGGCTCGGGAGCAGGGCTGGTCACAACTCGTGCAGGCATTTTTGCCTGCTTTTCTCTATCGCTGGCGCTTTGCCGGACACCTGGCGCACGTCGCAGAGCAGGTTGTCACCGAATCGCGCTTGCGGCCGCTCGAAAACCGGGCGCTATCGTTAGCGAATCTCTTGTCAGCCTTCGAACACGATGACTATGATCAAGTCGTCCAGATACTGAACTCCTTGCAGGAATGGATCGGCGTTCACCCACAGACTAGAATCGCTTTTTGGTCCAGACGAGGGGATACCTACCTGCTGATGGGCAAGTACGAGGCGGCGCTGGCGGATTTCGACCGCGCCATCGAACTGGATGACACGATGGCCTGGGCGATTGCCAACCGTGGGTTGACCAACCTGCAGATGGGCAAGTACGAGGCGGCGCTGGCGGATTTCGACCGCGCCATCGAACTGGAT
>CAZHTZ010000004.1:0-24404 GCA_964535455.1 uncultured Caldilineales bacterium | reverse complement strand
CGGCGCTGGCGGATTTCGACCGCGCCATCGAACTGGATGACACGATGGCCTGGGCAATTCGACAACGAGGCATTACCTATCGTGCTTTACGACAATTCGAACAGGCGCTGGCAGACTGCAATCACGCCATTGAATTGGCTCCCGAAGAATATTCCTACTACTACAGTCGGGGAGAGACATATCGGCAGATAGGACGTTTTGCAGAAGCCGTCCAGGACTTTTCCGAGAGTTTGAAAAATGGCAAGCCCGATATTAGCACTTTCACTCGTCGCGCTGCTGCTTACCTTGCAATGGGAAACCGGCAAGCTGCTCAACAGGATCTGGAACAGGCTCTATCGCTGGAATGCGAGGATAAAGGTGACCATTATGAACGCGCCGTTGCGCTCATCTTGAGTGAGCGCATACCGGAAGCTCTGGAGGAACTGAGAATTGCATTCACCGACCGATCCTCTTTTATTGAAGCCCAGCGCGATGATTTGCTCGATTCTGTTCGTCATCTGCCCGAGTTCCAGAGCTTGATGAAGCAGGCGCAAGATGCATTTCCCGCCACTATGTAGCACACGACAAGGCACCTGCCATAGCAAACTGTTGGTTGAATCGAGTTTGATTTCGTGACTCTGGAGGTTGCCATGCGTACAACGCTCGATATCGACGAGGACATTCTGCTCGTCGCCAAAGAGCTCGCCTACCGCCAGGGCATATCCATGGGCAAGGTGCTGTCCGATCTGGCGCGCCAGTCTCTCCACCTTCAGGCTGAGATATCTACGCGCAACGGCCTGCCGCTCTTCCCGCGCCAGCCGGATGCAGGGATCGTCTCTGAGACAGTGGTCAATCAGTTGTTGGAAGAATGACGGTACAGGTTATACTCTTTTCGATTCCTGGCAGTGCCCGTTCTCGCATCAGCGTCGTTACGGGGCTGTCTCTTGGGGAAAGAGTAAGGCAGTGGTCTCGTCATCCGTCGCCCTTCAACCTGCAAGCCTGAGCCAGCAGAAGGTGCTGGCCCGTATCCCCGCGCTCGCCGGGATTGTGCAGCAGGTCGTCGACCAGTTTCGACCACTCCGCGTCATCCTGTTTGGATCCTACGCCTACGGCGCCCCGGGACCAGCCAGCGATGTGGACGTCCTCGTGATCATGGAGACGCCGCTGCGGGAAGCGGAGCAGGCCGTGCAAATTTGCTGGGCAATTGACTATCATTTCGCCCTCGACTTGCTGGTGCGCACTCCCGCCAATTTGCAGCACCGGCTGGCTCTGGGTGACCCCTTCTTGCATGAGGTACTGAGCAAAGGCATCGTCCTTTATGAACGAGTTGACGGCTGAGTAGATTGTACAGCAGTGTGTCATGCGGCTGGCGCCCACTAAGCCAGTCGAGAAGGGGATGGGGCGTGCTGCACTCAGCAGCGTATGACAGCCAGACTGCACGAACTCGCGACGCCGTGCTTCCTGCAGGCCGGGATTGCGAAACGGAGCCTCTACGGCTAATGTTTGGGTATCCGTGGGCATGGGAAGTCCTCTTCCGAATGATCCTTACCAGCTTGTCGGTTTACTGAAGCTACCGTGGGCGTCGGCCAGTCGTGACGGGAACTGACATTTGGCCAAGACCCCAGAGCGGATATGTTTGACGAAGCGCACGTGCGGCGCCAGCGTCACACTCACGTGCTTCTGGGGATTGAGCAGACCGACGTGCTTGTCCAATTGCTCTTTCACCACACGGATTGGCAGCAACAAGTCAGAATCGTTCGACACCACCACAGCCAAGTCATATTCATTCTTGAAGCCGTCCACCAGGAGGTGCGTTGCCAGATTGACATCAGAGTAGACAATCGTCTTCATAGCCCGCCATCTGCTGCCCAAACACAGAAGCCGCCTCGCGGCGGCTTCGCACCGGGTTCGCCAAAGCTACTACCGGGGTGTATATCTTCATGTTAGTTGACTCGCGAGGAATTGTCAATACCTTCGCTACTGCGGTCATTGAGCCACCTCATGCGGTCAGGCTGGCGCGCCCATTGGGCAAAGTAACGCACAACTTCCGGCAGTTGGTCAAACTGTTCACGCTTCCTAATCTTGCGCTTTTCGGTCACGAGCTTACCGTCAGAATTGCGGCGGGTGACTGTAATCTCGTCTTCGTACTCGATTAGCTCGCCCTCTGGCGTGCGCAAGTAGTGAATCTCACCGCGGCGATCATGACCCACTGCCTGCGGTGTGGTCATGAACACTTCATAGTCGCGATACCTACCCATCTCGCGCTCGATCTCCATCTCCCGGCCAGTCTTCTTCTGCAACAGCAGAACGCTCGTCTGTGTGCCTGTGTAGGGCTCAAAGGTTACTTGCGGTAGGTCCACGCTGGCAATAACCCGCGCTCGTTTCAGAATCCAGCGGCGGATATACGCCAAGCCCAATCCTTTGGGCGTGCGAGGATAAGTGATTCTAACACATGGGGCGAAAAGGACCGGCGCATGCATGACCGGTGTAATTATGATGCCTTGACATCATATGAGTGATGCATTATCATCAGCGTATTGAATCGAAGTTGATTTTTCGTGACGTTGGAGGTTGCCATGCGTACAACGCTCGACATCGACGAGGATATTCTACTCGTCGCCAAAGAGCTCGCCGCTCGCCAGGGCGCATCGATGGGCAAGGTGCTATCTGACCTGGTGCGCCAGACCCTCACCCAGGCGCCGGAAACACTACGGCGCAACGGCCTGCCGCTCTTCCCGCGCCAGCCGGGTGCAGGGGTCATCACCCTGGAGTTGGTCAACCAGCTACGGGATGAATCGCCGTGACAGCCTATCTGCTGGATGTGAACCTGCTTCTGGCCCTGGCAGACCCCATGCACGTCCATCACCAGGCGGCCCATCGCTGGTTCGCGGCCAACGGGCAGCAGGTCTGGGCCACCTGCCCGATCACCGAAAACGGCTTTGTGCGCATCGCCAGCCACCCTCAATACCCAAATCGTCCTGGCGACGTGGCCGCAGTGTTGGGTGTACTGCGTCAGTTTTGCGCCCATCCCGGTCACACCTTCTGGCCGGATGCAGCCAGTGTCCGCGATATGCTGCCGCCCAACGCTGTGCTGACCCACCATCACATCACCGACGTCTACTTGCTGGGGTTGGCCGTGCACCACGGCGGCAAGCTGGCCACGCTGGATCAACGCATCCCAACGGTTGCCATCCAGGGCGGCGCTGATGCTCTAGAGATCGTCCTGGCATAATCCTTGCCAACAACAACGTTAGTTCCGCGCACGAAGTGGAGAACTGCCTGAGAACCCCGATGGGAGATGCTTCGCTAGCGCCTCGCCGCAACGAAAGTTAGGTGACGTACACTCGCTGAACGATGCCCATGCTTACGAATTCGTCATGCCATGAAATCCTCCTTGACAATCTAGATTCCTTGAATACACTAGAGCCATGATTACGACCGTCACAGGCAAGAACCAGATTACTATCCCAGCCAAATTGGCAAGCCAACTCGACATCCAGCCGGGGACTCGGATCGACTGGTCCGTGAGCGACGAAGGCGTCTTGATCGCCCGGCTTCTCCCCCACCGTGGTGAGCTGGCGCGCCAGGCCGCCGGCATGGCACGCCAATGGCTTGCTCCAGGCGCCGACCCCGTCGCCGAGCTGATCCAAGAGCGACTCCAGGACGACGACGAAGGACTGACATGACCTATCTGCTCGACTCGTCAGCCTGGCTCGCCCATCTGTTTGGCGAACCAGGCGTTGAAGAAGTCAACCAGCTCTTCGCCGATCCGCGCAACGACATCAGCATTTCCGTCTTGTCTCTCCCCGAAGTATACGCACGCCTGAAGGCGTTGGGCAGGCAGGACCAGTGGCCGCACGTGTGGGGCATCTATGCAGAGCTCTTCACGAAGATCATTCCTGTCGACGAAGCCGTTGCTCACCAGGCGATCTTGCTGCGTGAAGCTACTTCGGACCGGCTGCCGGCGATTGATGGCCTGATTGCCGCCACTGCCGTTGTCCATCAGTTGGCCCTTGTCCATCGTGATCCTCACATCGGCGCCGTTCCGGCCCCGAACCTGCGCCAGATCCGGCTACCGGGCGGATAGTGACCTTTTTTGAAACACTTCATAGTAATTTGCCCACCCCTCCTTACCCTTCGGAAAATGCAACGCCGTTGGCAGATGGCAGTTGACAGCTCATTGATGGAAGCTGGCCTGGTTCTTGCAGAGGCAACCTGAAGCCAATGGGCGCATTTCACACGCTTTGTCACACATGAACAACTCGGCCTTGGAACAATACCCTCAAGTTGCGTACTGGATTCTCAACGGCGATGGTTGGATTGAACTGGGTCAGAACGATTTCAGCCTATCAACCATCCGCATTCTGGACGCGGGCGGTCTGATCTGGGAAAGCCAGAATCACTACGAAAGCCTCACCCAGATGTTGGCGGATGCTGAAACGGCCCTGTGCGATTGGCTCAAGGAAAATGACATCACTTAATCGAGACTCCGGAGACGCACCTCTCAAACGGCCATCAGGATGAACGATCGCATTCAGAAAGAAGACCTGATCCGCAGCGCCAGCGAACGCACCGGCGTCGACTCGGAAGTAACGACGATTGTGGTCGATGCCTTCCTGGACGAAATCTATCAGTCGCTCAAACACGGCCAGCCTGTGACCATCCGTGACTTCGGCAGCTTCTATGTTCGGGAGGAGCGAGCTAAGTGGGTGTTTCGCTGCAATCCCTCCCAGAAATGGCGGTCGCTGTTCGGGTGGTCATCGACTTATCGGGGCGAACTTTGAGTAACAAGAGGGAAATCCCCATACAAGGCTGTTTAGCGTTGAGCGCATGACCTATTTGGGTGACAAGAATAAGTGGCGGCATCTTGCTGAAGGCCAGATCGACGAACTTGCCCTCCACTATGGCCCCAGACTGGGCACTGATGCTTTCTTCGAGTTGATCTAGGGATGGCTTCGAGCCGGCGCAGGATGGGGACGAATGCCATCAACCGAATTTTTATGAAACACTTCATAATAATTTGACACCCTCCCCCGCCCGCTCCTATAATGCAGAGCAGGTGGCAGGCAGCCGTTGGCAGGTAGCTGGAACCGGCTGCCTGTCTGATTCGTCCTTGTTGCGGGCGTGGAGACCACGCCCCTACACACGTCCCGCCACCACACACACAACGTTCCAACGTTCTAACGTTCCAACGTTCCACCCGCCACCACACACAACCTGCAACGTTCAACGTGTAACGTTCAACCCTTCCCGCAACCCGTTACCTCATGCGAATCATCCTGGCAAGTCCTGAAGCGAAAGTCTGGTCCGAGCGCAAGCACATCCCCCTGGGCCTGGGCTACCTGGCCGCCGTCCTGCGCAACAATGGCCATGAGATCATGATCTACGACGCCGCCATCGAGGACTATCCGGTCGAGTATTATATCGAGCAGGCCGAGCAAGACGGCAGGCCCTACAAACTCATCGGCATCACCGCCGCCACGCCGCTGATCGGCGACGCCTGGACCATGGCCGCCACCGCCAAGCGCTGCGGCCTGACCACTATCCTTGGCGGCCCCCACCTGACGATCATGCCCGGCGAGTCGCTGGGACCGGAACACCCCTACGTCGACTATACGTTCAAGGGCGAGGCCGAGCACGGCCTGCTCGAGTTCGTGACGGCGCTGGAAGCGGGCGAACGGCCCGAGGACCGCGACATCCCCGGCCTCAACTTCCGGCACGGCGACGAAGTCATCGTCTCCCCCATCTCGCCGATGATCGAGGACCTGGACTCGCTGCCCTTCCCGGCCCACGACCTCTTCAATATTGACAAGTACACCAACCTGCAGCCCTTGACCGACGGCCTGGATCGGCACGCCCGCTCCTTCACCATCCTCACCAGCCGCGGCTGCCCCTATAAGTGCACTTTCTGCTCCAAGCCCGTCACCGGCGACACCTGGCGCGGGCGCAGTGTGGAGAACGTGGTGGCCGAGTGGCGCTGGCTGGTCAAGGGCCTGGGCGCTACCGAGATCGGCGTCACCGACGACATCTGGAACCTGAAGATGCCCCGCGCCAAGGAGCTCTGCCGCCGTCTGGTGGAAGAAGGGCTGACCACCGCACCCTGGGTGACCGTGCACGGCATGAAGGTGAACCACACCGACCCCGAGCTTTTCCACCTGATGAAAGCAGCGGGCTGCAAGCGCGTGGGCTTTGGCGTGGAGAACGGCGACCCCTGGATGCTGCGCAATGTCATCCGCAAGGGGCAAAGCCTGGACCAGGTGCGTGACGCCTTCCGCTGGGCCAAAGCCGCCAACCTGCACACCATGGGCTTCTTTATCTTTGGCATGCCCAAGGACACCGAGCAGACGATGGAGGCCACCACCCGGCTGGCGTTAGAGCTGGACCCGGACCTGGCCAACTTCATGCTGGCGGCGCCCTTCCCCGGTACCAAGATGTGGGATATGATCAAGGAAGGCGGCGAGATCTTCGCCAATGATTGGCCGGACTACGCTATCCACGACCAGAAAGCCCGCTTCGTGATGCACGACGGGGAGTATGACCCTGACTTGGTGCTGCGCAAGTGGCGCGAGGCCTATCGCCGCTTCTACCTGTATCGGCCCAAGCGCGTGTGGGAGAAAGTCTCCAAGAAGAGCTTCTGGACGGAGATGCCCAGCACGGTCGCCAATGCTCGCCGTTTCTTTGTCGGCAACAAGGACCAGCGCGCGCACCGTCCGGTCAATCCGGCCGAGCCGGTAACCAGCATGAAAGGGCTGATCGACCGAGCGCTCTAGATTGCCTTCGTATGCCCACCGTAGACAGATTAGGACCTTATCGCTTCTTCTTCTACGCTGGTGACCGCAACGAGCCTCCGCATGTTCACATTGAGCGCGAAAACCAAACTGCCAAGTTCTGGCTCGATCCCGTGCGTTTGCAGCGCAGCAAAGGATTTGCGCCTGACGAGATCAACCGTGTTACACGCTTGGTCGAAGAGAACTCCGCAAGACTATTGAAGAGTTGGCATGAGTACTTTAGCGACTGATCTGCGTTCCGCAGTGGCACACGATGTTATGGTCACAGAGGATGAGTTGATCCTGCGACTGAGCGACGGCCGTACCCTTTCCGTGCCGCTTGCCTGGTACCCTCGATTGCTACATGGCACACCATCTGAACGCCAAAACTGGCGCCTTATCGGGGATGGCGAGGGCATTCACTGGCCGGAACTTGATGAGGACATCAGTGTCGAGGATGCAGTGCTCGGTCATCCCTCAGGCGAAAGCCAACGCTCATTGAAACGATGGCTTGAAGGACGCACGCTCGCAGGTCGAGATGGTTTAGACTGAGACAGCTCAAGCGAAGGAGACGGTCAACCTTTTCATGTTTGGATCAAATCGACAGAAGCGGCAGTCCCGCATCTTGTGGCTCGACTTGGGCGACCTGGGCGACCTGGTGAACCCCGGCGGGCCCCACGAGCAGTGGCAAGACCACGGCCTGGGCCTGCTGCGCACCATCCTGCACCAAAACGGCATCCTGACCGACCTGGCTTCGACGCGGGCGGTCACCTCCTGGGAGGAGCTAATGCCGCAGATGCGGGATTATGACATGCTGATCATGAACGTGCGCAGCTACACGTTCCCGCCCGCCCGCAAGGCCGCAGAGTTGTTCAAGCAGATCAACCCCAAGGGCCTGGTGATCACCGGCGGCATGCACGCCACCGTGGCCCGCGACGAGATGGAAGCCATCGCCGCCATCGACAAGGTCTGCGTGGGCTCCGGCGAAAAAACAATCGTCGACCTGGTCAGGAATCCCCATGATTACCCGCGCGTGGTCATGACCGAGGGCGCCAAATCCATGGCGGAATGGCCCATGATCGACCGTGAGCTGTGGCCCAAGCCCCGTGGCTGGCGAATGCAGCGCAAGTGGAAGTGGCGCTGGCCGCTGGAACCGGAATGTGGTTGGGGACCGGGTCCTGTCGCCACCATTCTGACCAGCCGCGTCTGTCCCTGGCAGTGCGTGTTCTGCAACGAGAACTCCTACATCCCCAATATGGGTCGCAAGCCGGTGGATGCCGTCATCGACGAGCTAAACTACCTGGACCGCAAGTACGGCGTCGGCTCGGTGGTGATCCACGACTCGATGTTCTTCCAGAACCCAAGCTGGCTCAAGGAATGGATCGAGAAATACCCGCGGCAGACCAAGCGCTGGACCTACTGGGCGGCCGGCCGCGCCGACACCGTGCGCCAATGGCCCGACCTGTTCGAAGCGCTGGTGAAGGAGACCAACTGGCGCACTATCTCCATCGGCTTCGAGTCGGGCAGTGACCGCATCCTCAAGCTGCTCAACAAGGAGTGCACGGAAGAGGACAACTACTTCACCATCAAGCTCGTCAACCGCATCGGCGATGATCTGGCGGCCAAGGGTGAGAAGCCGCCGGTGTTCTGGTCGAACATCATGGTCGGCATCCCCGGTGAAAGCCACGAAGATGCGTTCAAGACCATGCGCATGCTCAAGCAGATGAAGCGAGTCCTGCCCTCCATCTCTTTCTACGCCCCGTACCCCGGCTCGGCCCTGGGCTACCAGCTCATTGCCGAGGGCAAGAGCCTGATGAGCAAGGACAACTACCATCGCTTCCCCGACGATGAGAAGGTCAAGGGTGTGGATTACCAGTTCTACCGCGACCTGCTCAAGGGCAAGTACGACGCCGAGGTCAACCGTGGCCTGAGCGGCGTCCGCGGCGCGGATGTTTATCAAGATACACTCGTGAAGGCATAGCTCCGGGATCTTTATGGACATCGAAGAAATCATCGATGCCATGCGCGGCAACCGGATTCGCATCACCGATCATGCGGACGAAGAATCCCAGGCTGACAAACTCACTTTTGATGAAATCTACCTCAGCGTCTTCCAAGGCGAGATCATCGAGCATTACCCGGACGACAGGCCCTATCCAAGTTGTCTGATCTACGGCAGCAACTTCTCCAACGATCCAGTACATAGCGTGTGGGCCTACAACAGGGACAACCAGTGGGCCGTGCTCATCACGGTTTACAGACCCGATCCGCTACGATGGATCAACTGGCGAACGAGGAGATCAAGGTCATGATGCCATTTCCGCAGTGCCCCATTTGTGGTGGAGAAATCGTTGAAAAGGAAGTGGAGAAGCTATTGCGCGGTGGCGCCAATACTGCTGTACTGAGTGTTCGCGCCGAGGTTTGTCTTCGCTGTGGCGAACGTCTCTATCCCCAAGAAACGGTCAGGCGGTTCGAACAGATTCGTCTACAGCTAGAACGTCAAGACGTCCTTGGTTTTCAGCCCCTTGGCCAGTCGTTTCAAGTGCCCGTGTGATCGCGATGGGCAGCTTCAGCAACCCCCATTTCATGTACCTCTTCGACATGAAGAGCGGCAGGCAAAAGCTGGCCTACGGCGAGTCGCCGGAGGATGCGCTGAGCATCCTGCGCATCCGGCTCTCGGAAGAGGAGATGACCGAGATCGTCGCCGACCGCTGCATCAAGATCAACCAGCGCCAGCTCCAGCAGTACGTACACAACCTGGGCTAGGGGAGGTTGGTTCGAGGTGCGACGCACTTCTAAAGTGCGTCGCACCTATGTGTCATGCTCGCTCCCACCGAACGTTTCTCCTCGCGGGTCGAGGACTACATCCGCTTTCGTCCCGGATACCCCGGAGGCATTATCGACCTCTTGCGGGGCGCGTGCGGGCTGACGCCCGCATCCGTGATAGCCGATTTGGGGTCGGGCACAGGAAAGTTGGCGGAGTTGTTCCTGCGCCAGGGTAACGCCGTCTACGGCGTCGAGCCCAACCGCGAGATGCGCAAGGCCGGTGAACGTCTGCTTGCCGCCTATCCTGGTTTCACCAGCATCGACGCTCCCGCCGAGGCCACCACGCTGCCCGATCAGAGCGTGGACTTCATCACCGCCGGTCAGGCCTTTCACTGGTTTGACCAGGCGCGAGCCCGGATCGAGTTCGTTCGCATTCTCAGGCCCGGGGGCTGGGTGGTTCTGGTCTGGAACGAGCGCCGCAGCGACTCCCTGTTCCTGCAAGCTTACGAGGACCTGCTTCACACCTATGCCACCGACTACGAGCAGGTCAGCCACCGCAACGTCGACGAGGCCCAGATACGGCAGGCGCTGGGTCTCGATCCATACCTCACGGCGCGTTTTGACAACGCTCAGGTCTTCGATTTCGACGGCCTCAAAGGGCGCCTGCTCTCCTCGTCGTACGCGCCTGAGCCCGGCCATCCCAAGCACGAGCCCATGCTCACCGCCCTGGCTGCGCTCTTCACCACCTATCAATCCGCAGGTCACGTGACTGTCACCTACGATACTCAGGTCTACTACGGCCAGTTGGGGAAGTAGGTCAAGCGGACCTGTCCTCTGTCCTCCGTCCTCTGTCCTCCGTCCTCTGCCCTCCCTCATGTCCCTCCTCTCCCTCGCTCCCCGTCTCCCTGCCTATTGGGCGTTCCGGCGCTTCGGCTGGCCGCGCTTGCTGCCTTTTTCAGTCGTGATCAGCATCAGCTTTCGCTGCAACAGCAAGTGCCGCACCTGCGACATCTGGCGCAAACCCAACGATGACATGACGGTGGAGGAATGGGACCAGGTCTTCGCCCACCTGGGCCGCGCAGTCGAGTACTTGACCTTCACCGGCGGCGAGCCCTTCCTGCGCAAGGACCTGGACGACATGGTGATCAGCGGCTACCGGCACTGCCGGCCCAGCTACATCACCATCCCCACCAACGGTCTGCTTACCGACCGCATCCTGGCGGCGGCCGACCGCATCTGCAGCGAATGCCAGGGGACGGACATTGGCATCAACCTGTCGCTTGACGGCGTGGGCGACGAGCATGATGACATCCGCGGGGTTCCGGGGAACTGGAAGGCGGCGATGGCCACCTGGGAGGGCCTGAAGGCACTCAAGGCGAAGCACGCCAACCTGGTGGTCACCGTCCATACCGTGATCAGCCGCTTCAACGCCCACCGCTTCCGCCAGATCTACGAAGGGCTGCAATTTCTGGAGCCCGACAGCTACATCACCGAAGTGGCCGAGGAGCGCGTGGAGCTGGACACAGTCGGTTGGGGCATCACGCCCCCGCCGGAGGTGTATGCGCCTATCGCCGATTTTCTCAGCGAACAGGCGCGGCAGGCCGAGACGCGCGGCTTTGCCCGTTTCACCCAGGGCTTCCGCGCCCAGTATTACCAGATCGCCAAGCGCACCTTGTTCGAGCAGCGCCAGGTAATCGACTGCTATGCCGGCTGGGCCAGCGCCCACATCGCCCCCAACGGCGACCTTTGGAGCTGCTGCATCCGGGCAGAGCCGGTGGGCAACCTGCGCCAGACAGGCTACGACATCCGCCCGATCTGGTTCAGTCCGGAGATGCAGCGCCTGCGCCGGAGCATCTATGACAAAGAGTGCGCCTGTCCGATGGCGAACGCCACCTATACGAACATGCTCTTGCACCCACCCACAGTCGGCAAGGTGGCCATCGACCTGGTGATGTAGCGAACGGATCAAGCGGCTGTTGTAAGAATAAGCCTCGATTTCTTGTCAAGTGAACGCCTGAGCACTACAATTCGCCCGATCTGACCATGTGACCCGCCCCCTGTGCTCAGGAGTGCACCTTGATGACGGAAATCCATTTTGCTGGTCCTTTGGTGCGCCGTGGCAACTACTACTGCGTTGAGTTCCCACGTTTCCTTAGCAGCGAGCTGAAAAGCCGGGCGCGAATCAAGGTAAAGGGCACCATCAATGGTGGGGACTACAACGGCTCAGCCTTCCCGACGGGAGACGGCCGCCATTTCATCATGATCAACGCCAAAATGCGGCAAGACCTCGGTCTGCAAGAAGGGGAAGAGGTAGTGGTGATCCTCGACCAGGTAGAAAACGGCGTCGAGGAATAGAAGTTTCAGCTTGCGCCCCGTTCCAGGACAAGCAAAAGCCCAGGGTGGCGAGCTCCTGGGCTTCTACGATTATCCCCTCCCGGGGAGAATCATGGAACATTTATATCGTACAATAGTTAGCAGCACTAAACTGTGATTGTAGTTACAATCATGGTCCGATCAGACTGCGCAAGCGCGGGAGGTTTTCGACATCTTCGTGTAGATCATCTGTTATCCTCGCCCCTGTGCGAGCCGAAATCGCTGTAAACACTCCCATCAGCGCCCCTGCACGCGTACGCCAAACTCATAGACCAGCCTGCCACCCAGATCGCCCGCAACAACCAACACGAGCGTGGCAACCACCAGGAGAGCCGTGAGCTGCCAGCGACGACGAGGCGTGATGGCGTCACGCCAGAGGTAGGCCCAGTAGAGCCCCAGGCCATACAGGCCCCAGGCCACAAAGATAAGGGTCGTGTGCAGGTTGGCAACCTGATTGGCTGCGGAGTTGGGCTCCAGCCCCGATTTATCGATCAGGCCGGTGACGATGGCGGGAATAGTGAGCAGCCAACCGGCCATCAGGCACAGAAATCCCCACCCCTTCAGCCAGGGAAACGGTCGCCATTCGTACACCAGCAACGCCGCTGCCCCCACCAGCAAGAGGGCGATGGGGAAATGGACAAGACGGGGATGGAGAGGGAGGGTGAGGATGGACATGGGAGGAGAGGCGTCCAGCAGATCCAGGATGCGCCGTGGGGCAAGGGTGGTGGCGCTCTCGCCGGGCGCCAACAGCGTGCCGGCCAGCCGCCGGACGAGAGCGGGATTCACACCCTCCACCGAGATCGCCGTGAAGGGAAGTCCCAGGTGGCGGGCCAGGCAGTGGTGCTCGCCGGCAGTGGCAAACCGGCAGAACGCCGCGCCCTGCGTGACGTTGTTGGATCCAGGTGAAGTTGGCCAGCGCCCGGATGGGGTCCTGGTGAAGCCAGGCGACTGCCAGATGCGACGCACATTGAAGGTGCATCGCATCATCTGCACTAGTCGCGGTAATCGTAGAAGCCACGGCCTGACTTGCGACCCAACAGGCCTGCCGTCACCAGCTGGCGCAGTAAGGGAGGCGCCTTGAAGCGTGGCTCGCCGTACTCTTCATAGAGCACGTCGGCCACGGCCAGGGTGGTATCCAGTCCGACCAGGTCGGCCAGAGTCAGCGGCCCCATCGGGTGCGCCAGGCCGAGCTTGACGCCAGCGTCGATGTCTTCTTTTGTGGCCAGACCGGCTTCGTAGAGCTTGATTGCGTCGATGATGTAGGGGATCAGCAGGCGGTTGACGATGAAACCGGGGCTGTCCTTGGCAACCACCGTGGTCTTGCCCAGCCGGGCGCCGACCTCCTGCGCTGTCGCCAGGGTCTCATCACTGGTGAGAATGCTCCGCACTAGCTCGAGCAATTGCATGACAGGCACGGGGTTGAAAAAGTGCATCCCCAGGACCCTGTCAGGCCGCCGGGTGACCGCAGCGATGGCGGCAATGCTGATCGACGACGTGTTAGTGGCGATGATCACGTCGGGGCGCAGGATGGCGTCCAGCTCACGGAACACATCGTGTTTTGGTTCCAGATGCTCGGTGATGGCCTCGATAACCAGATCGGCCGCTGCAAACTCCTGGAGGCTATTGACGCCCAGAATACGAGACAGGGTGGCCTCGGCCTCCTCGGGGCTGATCTTGCCGCGGCTGGCCCCGCGCTCGATGGACTTGCGCACGCGCGCCAGCCCTGCTTTGAGCAGTTCGGCGTCCATCTCGCCTACCAGCACGTTGAACCCGGACCGGGCGCAGACCTCGACGATGCCCGATCCCATCAAGCCACAACCGATGATTCCAATGGTTTGAATGCTCATACACAGACTCCTTTTTGGCTGTCACGTGACCGGCGCTGAGTAAGTGGCGGTCACGTCGCTGGCACAATGCCCAACAGATCATTGATTTCCGCCAGCAACATGGCGTGGCGGTCATAAAGCGGTTGCCACAGATCGAGATGGGGATCATCAGGCGTTGCCAGCCGCGCCTGATACCAGACCACCGAGCGATCCAACCCCACCTGGATAAATTGCAGCCGCGTACTCTGCGTGCGCCGTCTGCGGGCTTCCGTCACCGTCTCGTCGTTGTCGCTGACGCGCCCCGGGGGGTAACCGGCCAGACGCAACGCCCTGGCCACCATCTCGATACTCTCTTTCTCGACGTCCAGCATACGCCGCAGGAAGCGGTCAAAAGGGAGTGTGGGGTCGGTGCTCAGGTACTCCTGGCAGATGGTTATCCAAGACTGGTGAAAGCGCAGATTGGTGACGAGATCGGTCGCTTCAGACATCGGTGCGGCTCTGGTGAAACGTGCTAACCCTCATGGGCCTGGCTTCCTGTGGGGGCAGCGAACTCCAGGCCGGCTTCCAGGGCGTCATGTGGCGGCAGGCCGGCAGACAAGTGTTGAGCAACCAGCCGGAAGTGCTCGCGGCTGTAGACCTGCTTCTGCGCCTCCAGCGGCAGGTTGCTGAACATGCCGTTGGGGTTGTGTTGCGAAAGGTGACAGGCCCACCCCGCGGCGCGCGTCTCCACCCAATCTGCGGTGTCGATCACACAGTGGAGGTT
Source organism: uncultured Caldilineales bacterium (assembly GCA_964535455.1). GTDB lineage: Bacteria > Chloroflexota > Anaerolineae > J102 > J102 > SSF26. Next base: position 9,930 of record CAZHTZ010000004.1, on the reverse strand, counting down.
CTCAGGCGGCTCGGAGAAAAAAGGCAGCTTCTGACCGTTCAGGTTGACACGATAGTCGCGAAAGGCAGGAAGCGCCTCGAAGGCAGACTCCGGAATGGCGCGAGTGTACACCTTGGGCGTTGCCCAGGCCGGGCCGGCCGCCGGCAGGTAGCCGGGATCGGCGGCAGCCTTCCAGGCAGCCTGGACGCGTTGAAAGACGCCAATGTGGTCGGGGTGGGGGTAGCCGCCGTGCTCCGGATGCGTGAAGAGGACGTGCGGCCGCACGCGGCGAACGATGGGCACGATCTGGGCGACCGCCTGGTCCTCGGGCACCCCGCTCACGCCCCCATCCGGCCAATCCAACCACTCCAGATGCGGGATGCCAAGCTGATGGCAGCAGCAGACCAGTTCTCCGGTCCGCACCTCGGCCAGCGTCTCGCGGGTGGCGCAATCGGCGCAAAAGATGGTGGCTGCCTCCCCGCGCGTGGCGCAAACGAGCGTGATATCGGCCCCAGTGTGCGCGTACTTGGCCAGGGTGCCGCCCGCGCTCAGCTCATCGTCGGGATGAGCATAGATGGCAAGGATACGCAGGGGTTCGGTCATGCCCCGATTATACATCATCCCACCCAACGCACGCGGCCCGCCTCCGCGACATCGTACCCACCCAAGGTGGTCATCATCGCCCTGGCCTCAGCGGTCGCCAGCCACTGGGTCAGCGCCTGTACGGCGGGGTGTCCCCAGACACCGGCCGGGATGACAAACTCATACGGTTCGGTCGTCAGACCGACGAAACCCAGTCCATAGGCCAACGCTGCGGCCTCGATACCAAGCCCGACGTCCGCCCGACCCTCGGCAACGGCTCGAGCCACCTCGAAATGGGTGGTGACCTCGCCCGCAGATGACGCCTGATCACCCCACGACAGCCCCCGGCGCTGCAACTGCGCCTCCAGCCACACGCGCGTGCCTGTCCCACGCTGGCGGTTGACAAAGCGCCAGCGGCCCGCAGCCAGCTCTTCCAGGCCGGTCAAACCGGCCGGGTTCCCCGGCGGCACGATCAAGCCCAGGCGGCGGTGGGCGAGCGTCAGCAGGGCCAGGCGTTGGCCAGGCAGGAGGCGTTGCACCGTCGCCGCATTGTAAGTGTCGGTGGCGTCATCCCACAGGTGGCTTCCGGCAAGGTCGGCTGCGCCTTCGGCGAGGGCAATCAGCCCGCCCAGGCTGCCGTTGAAGGTCAGTCGCAGCATGTGCCCGGGGGCAATGCCGCCGAAGAGAGCAGCCATGGCTGAGACGGCGGGGTCATGACTGCCGGTGAAACGCAGCACCCGGCCGAGCGGCGGCGACGGCTCTGAGGCCACGGCGCGCCAGCGATCGAGGGCGCTGCGCAGCGCGGCCTCCACCTCGTCCGGTGCGTACCCGCCGCTCAACGCCTGCAGCAGGAATGCCTCAGCCTGATTCACCAGCCCGGCCTGGCGCAGTGGTGTGAGCACTGCCGCTGGCGCCGCCAGGGCGGCTGCCACCCTCGTCCCTCGCCCCGGCTGGCTGACCACAAGACCCTGCTGCACCAGCTCCTGGTAGGCTTTCTGCACGGTTCCCGGCGTGCAGCGCCATTCGCCGGCCAAGTCGCGCACCGTAGGCAGGGCGTCGCCAGCCCGCAGCCTGCCATACAGGATCTCCTGACGGATGGCCTCGGCAATCTGCTGGTAGAGCGGCGTCCTGTCGGCTGGGCTCGTCATCACCTCGCTACTCTAGCATGAAGCCGCCACAAGCAAAAGGACGGGCGGCTCACAGCCAGACCCGTCCTTTCGCCTGTTGGTCCCTGCCGTCACAGGGTCTCGTTCACCCGCCGCTCGCACCCTTGGCCTGCCGCCAGGGCTGCGAATCTGGCGTAAACAGCGATTGGCCGAAATCGGCTATCCCGAACTGTTGGATCTTCTCCTGCACCGGCACGGAGATGAGCCAGTCGATGAACTGCTTCGCCAGCTCGGCCTTGATGTGCGGTCCTTTGTTGGGATTGACCGCGATCACCCCATAGGGGTTGAAGAGCGCCTTGTCGCCCTCCACCACAATCACCAGATCAAGACCTTGCTTGCTGCGCGCCAGGTAGGTGGCACGGTCACTCAGGGTATAGGCCTGTTGCTCGTTGGCCATGTTGAGCACGGCGCCCATGCCCTGGCCCGCTGAAACATACCAGTCACCCTTCGGTTCGATGGCTGCCGCCTTCCAGATCACCTTCTCCTTGGAATGCGTCCCGGAATCATCCCCGCGCGAGATGAAGGTCGATTGGGTTTCAGCCAGTTTGGCAAACGCCTCTTTGGCCGACGTCATCCCCTTGAGGCCGGCCGGATCGCTCTTCGGCCCGAGGATGACGAAATCGTTGTACATCACGTCCTCGCGGCGCACGCCATGCCCTGCTTCCATGAACTTGTCCTCATTGGCCCGCGAATGCACCAGCAAGACATCGGCGTTGCCTTCCTCACCCAGCTTAAGTGCCTGTCCGGTGCCCACCGCCACCACATGGACCTTGACACCGGACTCTTTCTCGAAATAGGGCAGCAAGGACTCCAACAGACCCGAATCCTGCGTGCTGGTCGTCGTCGCCAGCAGCAGCTCCTGGCCGCTGCTGGCGGCCGCTGGTTCCGTGGGCGCAGCCGTCGGAGCCGCAGTGGGGGCCGCAGCCGGAGCACACGCTACGAGGCTGGCAACAAAGAGCAGGAGGACAAACAGAAGAACCGATCGTTTTGTCATGGGTATCTGGTCCTGATGGGTTGGCAATGCGCTCACTGGCGCACCCTGAGTGCCTCTGGCAAAGTGTATATTTGTACCCTATAAAGTATACGCTTTGCGCCGATGGGCGCGCAAACCCATCTCCCCCGACTCACCCTCTGCAATCAGGCGTCAAACGCGCCCTGGCGGAAGAGCACCGATGATACGAAGCGCAAGGTTCAGGTGCAATGGTGGGATCGGGTGGACGGAAGGCCCAGTGTATAATGGGTCTTCACCGCAAAGGAGAATGACTATGAGTGAAAAAAGCAGAGTTGCGATCCTGCGCACCTCACCCCGCACCATCCTGGCCGATTACCACCGGCTCCTCAACCTGGCGGGTTATCAGGACGTGATCGCCAAAGACGCCGATACGGCGCTCAAGGTCAACATCTCGTGGCACTTCTTCTACCCGGCCAGTTCGACCACACCCTGGCAGTTGGAAGGCGTGATCCGCGCCATGCTGCAAGATGGCTACGACCCCAATCTCATCCATGCCTGTCACAACCGCACCGTCGTGATCGACGCCCACCTGGGCGAGCGCGAGAACAAGCAGATCAACGTCGTGCAGAAATACGGTCTGCGCAACGTTCACCTCTACGAAGGCGAAGACTGGATCAATGTCCGTGACGCCGTCGGCGACCTGGCCGACAAGTTTCTGGTGCTCAACGACGTCTACCCGGACGGCTTCTACATCCCCAGGCGCTTTATCGGCGAGAACATCATTCACCTGCCGACCGTCAAGACGCACATCTTCACGACGACGACGGGCGCCATGAAGAACGCCTTCGGCGGTCTGCTCAACGAGCGCCGGCATTGGACCCACCCTGTCATCCACGAGACACTCGTGGACCTGCTGATGATCCAGAAGCACATCCATCGCGGCGTGTTTGCGGTCATGGATGGCACCTTCGCCGGCGACGGCCCCGGTCCCCGCTGCATGATCCCCTATGTCAAGAACGTCATTCTGGCCAGCGATGACCAGGTGGCGATCGACGCCATGGCCGCCAAGCTGATGGGCATCGACCCCCTGTCCATCAAGTTCATCCGCACCGCTCACGAGCTGGGGCTGGGCTGCGGCGACCCGGACGAGATCGAGATCGTCGGCGACGTCGAGACCAGCAAACAGAACTGGCACTTCGTGGGACCGTTCAAGCAGATGACCTTTGCCTCACGCATGCAGCACCGGATCTACTGGGGCCCCCTGAAGAAGCCGATCGAGTGGTCCTTGAAGACGGTGCTGGCGCCCTGGAGCTACATCGCCTCGGTGGTCTACCACGACACCTTCTGGTATCCCTTCCTGGGCAAGGCGAAGATGCAGGCGGCATTGAACAGCGAATGGGGCCGCCTCTTCCGCAACTGGGAAAACCTCAAGCCGGATGACCAGGGCTACCCCAACATCGGCTTCCAGGCGCCCAAGCTCAAGCGCGAAGGCATCGACGTGTTCTGGCGCTCCTTTGGCGTGTTGTGGATGGCGGTGAAGGAGGCGCCGGAATTCGCCGCCTCGCAGCGCCGGCGCCGGCGAGCGGAAGCCCTGCCGGCGCCAGATGTGGACGGGCAGCGCTCAGGGTCCACGACGCTGGCGCCCAGCCAGTCGCCGCTGCCCGCCAACGCCACCCGCCTGCTCCCGGTCCTGCTGGCGCTGCTGTCACTGGTTCTGCTGCTCTTGTTCCGTAAGCGCAAGCGCTAGACAAGAAACAAACCTTTAGGGTCTTGAAGACCCTAAAGGTTTTCCTACGACGTATGAACCCGACCGACGCTGCCGTCTATCTGCAGACCCTCCTGACGCGGAACCTGGCGGGCAAGCTGCTCCTGTCCGGGATCATCCTGGTCGCATTGCTGCTCGTCCGCCGGGCGGCCATGCACTACCTCGATGCCAGACACCTGGAAGCGGCGCAGCGCTACCGCGCCGCCAAGGTCATCGAGTACGTTTTCTACCTCCTGGTTTTCTTGCTGATCGGACCCGTCTGGCTGGAGGGCGTCCAGGGGATGGTGACCTTCGTGGGGCTTTTGGCAGCCGGCATTGCCGTGGCCCTACGCGAGCCGATTGCCAGCATCGCCGCCTGGCTCTACATCCTCTTGCGCAAACCCTTTGCCCTGGGCGATCGCGTGGAAGTCGACGGTGTGGTGGGAGACGTGGCCGACATCGGCCCGTTTGTGTTCTCGCTGATGGAATTCGGCGATGCCAGCCGCGGCCTCCGCCAGACCACCGGCCGCCTCGTCCACATCCCCAACAGTTTCGTCTTTGGTCGGCGGGTGGCCAACGCCTCGCAGGCCTGGGCCTTCATGTGGCACGAGATACCGGTGGTGCTTACCTTCGACAGCGACTGGCAGAAGGCCAAAGCGGCGTTTCTGCAGATCGCCGGGCGCCGGGCTGGGCACTTTGTGGCCGCGGCCGAGGTGGAGATGCGCAAGGCCGCCAAGCAGATCCTGGCCGTAGACGACACCCTGGCGCCGGCAGTGTTCACGCGGGCGGTGAGCCACGGCGTGGAACTGAGCATCCGCTACGTCACCGCCGTGCCGCAGCTCCGCCAGATCGAGGAAGCGATCTGGGAAGACATCCTGGCCCTGTGCGCGAACGACCCCACGATTCGCCTGGCCTACCCGACCACACGCGGCTTCTCCACCGTATTGGAGAACGCCACCGGCGCCGAAGTGCCGTTTGGCCCTCCCCAGCGCGAAATAGAGGAGCCGGCGGCCGCGACTTGAGGTGGAGCTTGGGCGCCCATTTCGCCCTGACCGCCAATGCCCCTACCCCAGCGGGGAAGGCGAAGTTCTACTGGCCTTTTGCCAAAGACACAACGCCCACCCTCAACCTTTTTGGCGGCGCCACGCGCCCGATCACCCAGGTCCTCTCGACGCTGGCGGGCATCTGCTTTCTGGCCGCCGCAGTCGGCCTCCTGGGTTTCCTCATCCCCGCAAGCTGGTGGGTGCCGCTGGTGTTCGTCGGGGCCGCGGCGTCGGCCGTTCTCTACATCCTCTATTTCGGCGTCAACGCCATCATCCCGCTCGCTGTGGACGCCCTCCTTTTGTGGGGTCTGTTCGCCCGGCACTGGACCGTGGCGGCGCTACGCGGCGGGTGACGATTTTGACGCTTTCCTCGGCCAATATGTTCTCCCAGATGCGCTGCTGGTCGGTGACCGTGGTGTTGAGGGTTCCACCCTGCTGGTAGCGAATGACCATGTGGTTGCCGTCGATGGAGACCACCTCATACTCATCCTTGCGGTTGCGGTACTTTTCACCTACCCGGAATAGACTGGACATACGTCCTCCTTCGTGAGCGAACCAACTTGTGACAACTCACCATAACACAACCATGCGGATTGGACACTAAGTCAAACAGAGGGGCATTCGGCCGGCCTGCGTCACCCCAAACAAAACACCTCGTGATCCTGCGGACCACGAGGTGTCAATTTGTTGGCGACGGAATGGCGACGGGTGGACTCGAACCACCGACAGAGCGATTATGAGCCGCTTGCTCTACCATCTGAGCTACGTCGCCGCACAGCGGCTTTGCCACCCGCAATGTAGCATAGGCGGCGTGGCTGTGTCAATCGCGATCGGGTTGCTGCTGACACGACCTCCGGGAGGCGCTGAGAAGACCACCGCCTCCCGGAGGTCAAACGCGACGCGATCGCCCACACACCAGGTTGCCATTTCTGATAGGGAAACCACATACTTGACCGATGCGACGCCTCCTCTTCCCCCTTCTGCTCCTCCTCGTCCTGGCGGGGTGCACATCATCGCCAGCGACGCCCGCGCCGGCTGTTCGCACCCCCATCGCGGCGGCGACGGCAATAGCGACCCGCCAGCCGACGAACCCGCCCGCGCCGGCGACGCCCACGTTAGCGGCCCCGTCGACGCCGACGCCGACACCGGTTCCCGACGCCGGCGATGCCTGGCAGCCGCTGGTGACGGGCGTTGAGGTTCTGCGCACTGGCGATGGCCTGTCAGCGCTGCGCCATGCCCCCGAGGCCGTCCAGTACTCGGCCCAGTTCCAGCCCGACCCCAACCAGGGCCGCTCCGTGGGCGGGTGGTTGTCCGAGGATCCCCAGGCCATCGCCGCCGTCAACTGTGGCTTCTACCGCGACGATCGCGGCGCCCTCCGCCACATTGGCCTGCTAATGACCGAAGGCAAAGCACTCTCCAAGCTGCGCTCAGGCTGGGGCGGCGTGCTGATCGTGCGCAACGGCGAAACCACCGCCGTGCGCAGGCCCAAGCGCTTGATCGCTCCCGCCAGCCTGGGGTTGCAGGGCTGGCCGATGCTGGTCGAAAACCGGACGCGCATCCCCCAACTGAATGCCGGCGACCTGGCGCGGCGCACCGCCGGCGGCGTCGACAACATGGGACGGGTGGTGTGGGTGGTGGCGCCGTTGGGGATGACGTTGGCGGACTTCGCCCAGCGCCTGCTCGCCGAAGACCTGGGTCTGGTCAATGCCGTCAACCTCGACGGCGGGGCCTCCACCGGGCTGCGGTGGCGTACCCAGCCCAACGCCCGCATGATCGGACCGGACAGTCTGCCGATCCCCTGCGCCGTGCTTCTCTCGCCGGCTTGATCGACCTCCCGGGGGTCAGGGGACGGGATGGTGAAGGTAGGAAAACCGGGAAAGATGTTTGACGCACTGCGTCATGTGTGCTAGAATGGGATAAGTTCCTGGCACGGCCGGGAACGGGTTTGCTGCGCTGACCGGTTAGGTTCTCTTATTTCGTGAGGCGTCGATCATGTTGAACTTCCTGTTGTCATCAGAACAGAAGATGCTGCGCGACCTGGCGCACGATTTCGCCGAGAACGAGATCAAGCCGGTCGCCGAATACTATGACCACCACGAGGAATTCGCCTGGCCTATCGTCAAGAAGGCCCTGGCCAATGGCTTGCTGAGTGTCAACATCCCGGAGCATTACGGCGGCCCCGGTATGAGCCTGCTGGAGGAGTGCATCCTCAACGAAGAGCTGGCCTGGGCCTGTTCCGGCATCCAGACCTCGCTCATGCTCAACTGCCTGGCCTCGCTGCCCATTATCATCGCCGGCAGTGAAGAGCAGAAGCACAAGTACCTGGGCGGCATTGCCGCCGGCACGATGGCTGCTTACTGCGTAACCGAGCCGGGCGCAGGCTCGGACGTGGCGGGGCTGAAAACCTATGCCGAGTGCCACGGGGACAAGTACGTGCTCAACGGCGTCAAGACGTGGATTACCAACGGTCCCGTCGCCGATGTGTTTGTGGTCTTTGCCAAGACCAGCCGCGAGGCGCGCTATGAGGGCCTGAGCGCCTTCATCGTGGAGCGCGAGTGGGGCGTCAAGACCGGCAAGCCGTTGCACAAGATGGGACAGCACGCCTCCTGGACGAGCGAGGTCTTTTTTGAAGAAGTCGAAGTTCCGGCGGAGAACCGTCTGGGGCCGGAAGGCTCTGGCTTTCTCACGGCTATGAAGGTGTTCGACAGCTCCCGCCCGGCGGTGGCGGCGGCGGCTGTGGGCGTGGCGCGGCGGGCCTTCGAGGAAGCCACGGCCTATGCCAAGAGCCGCGTCGCCTACGGCAAGCCCATCATCGCCCAACAAGGCGTCAGCTTCATGCTGGCCGAGATGGGCATGAACGTCGAGGCCGGCCGGTTGTTGGCCCAGCAATCGGCCTGGCTGCACGACAACGGCCATTCCAACACCTTGCAGGCAGCCTATGCCAAGGCCTTCTGCGCCGATATGTGCATGAAGGTGACGACCGACGCCGTGCAAGTCTTCGGCGGCTACGGTTATAGCCAGGAATACCCGGTCGAGAAGCTGATGCGCGACGCCAAGATCTACCAGATCTACGAAGGCACCAGCCAGGTGATGCGGCACATCATCGCCCGCGAGCTGGCGCGCTAACACAAGCACCCACTTTCTTCCACAAAAAGACGTGAAACGTGGTACCCTTGGGTACCTCCTGTTTCACGTCTTTTTGCATTGCCGGAGAATACACTTATGGCTGATGTCTTTATCGTCTCTGCCGTGCGCTCGCCGTTGGGCCGATGGCGCGGCATGTACGCCGACATGCTGCCGGTCGACCTGGCAGCCCCCGTGCTGCAGGCGGCTGTGGAGCGCGCCGGCGTGGCCCCGGCTCAGGTGGAGGACGTGGTCTTTGGCTGTGCGACGCCCATGGGCGAACAGGGCGCCAACATCGGACGGCTGGCGGTGCTCAAGGTCGGCTGGCCGGTGGAGGTTCCGGCGGTGACGATCAACCGCATGTGTGGGTCCAGCCAACAGGCCATCCACTTTGCCAGTCAAGCCATCCTGGCCGGAGACATGGATGTGGTCGTCGCCGGTGGGGTTGAGCACATGACCCGCGTCCCCATGGGGTCCGACTATCCTCTCACCTGGCCCGATTTGCCCTACGATCTGGTGCCGCAGGGCGTCTCCGCCGAGATGATGGCAGCCAAGTGGGACATTCCTCGCGCCGCCCTGGACCTCTTTAGCTACGAGAGCCACGTCAAGGCAGCGCGGGCCACCCAGGAGGGCGCACTGGTCAATGAGATCGTGCCCTTGTCCGTACCCGACGGTGGCAGCGGCCGGCGCACCGTTGCCATCGACGAGGGCATCCGTTTCGACGCCAGTCTGGACAAGATCGCCTCCCTGAAACCTGCCTTCAAAGAGGATGGCGTCATCACCGCCGGCAACAGCAGCCAGATCAGCGATGGCGCCGCCGCCGTGGTATTGGCTTCGGACGCAGCGGTGCGACGGCTGGGATTGCAGCCACTGGCGCGGGTGGTCACCCGCGTGGTGGTGGGCGACGACCCCGTGCTGATGCTGGCGGGCGTCATCCCTGCCACGCAGAAGGCCCTGCAGCGCGCCGGGCTAACCGTTGATGACATCGACATCTTCGAGGTCAACGAAGCCTTCTCCTCGGTCGTGCTCGCCTGGATGCAAGAGATCGAGCCTGACCCATCCCGCGTGAACCCCCACGGTGGCGCCATTGCCCTGGGTCATCCGCTGGGTGCGAGCGGTGCTCGTATCATGTCCACTCTGGTGCATGGTCTGCGCCGTCGCGGTCTCCGCCGCGGCCTCCAGACGATGTGCATCGGTCACGGCATGGCCACCGCCACGATTATCGAGACGGTGTAAGAAGTTGCAGGTTGCAGGTTGCAGGTTGCACGTTGAACTTACAACTTGTCCCTCGCGGTTCGCTCATTTCTAAGGCGGGTTAGCAGGAACCACCGTGAGCTTTGA
>CAZHTZ010000003.1:14607-51946 GCA_964535455.1 uncultured Caldilineales bacterium | reverse complement strand
ACAGAGGGTCAGGTGTCGCAGAAAACTGCTCTTGCCGCCGCCGGGCGACCCCAGCAGCACGAAGCGGGGCTGCACGCTGGCGGCGTCCTGCGCCTCCATGTACCAGGAGTGCTCTCCGTCCTCGGTTTTTTCACCTGCATTCTCCCTCCTGTCGATCTTGCGCTGGATGCCGGCGACAATGGCCTGCATGCCGGACTCGCCGACGCCCAGGTCGGTCCAGGCCCGCAGCTTGGGGGCAGGATCGGCCTGTGGCTCCCCTGAGCGATCGGCTACATTCCGGGGCTGTCGACTCGGCATGTGTTCCTGAAGCGCCTCTTCCCTCTCGTGCCGCACCCACCAGTCCACAATGCGATCGTCTTCGGCCTTGACGATGAGATTGAGGTCCACACGCAGCGGCACATAGACGTCCAGCAGACTTACTTCTTCTTCGCGACCTTCGAGCATGTCGGCCAGCTTCACGCTGGCAAACGGGTTGCCGAACCAACGGCGAAGGTATTCCTTGTGGAGATCGGAGAGAGGTTCCGGAATGGGCGGCGGTGCGACAGGGTCAGTCGCCGGAGGCCCTTCCTGATAGCCGTAACCAGCGGCGGCAAGAAGCTCTTGGCGCTTGGCCCGGTCATGAACACCCAGAATGTCGGCGATACGAATGACCGTTTCCGGGCTACCCGGGCGCGTCTCGTCGTTCAGCCAGCGTGTCACCGCAGCTACCGACATACCCAACCGTCTTGCCAGCCACGACGGCGTCCGCTCGTCAGGTGGTTCGAGATAGCCTTCAAGTAGGCGGGCGAATTCGGGATAGGTAGTCACAGGCAGCCACCTCTTACAGCAAATGCAAGACTGTTTAACACTATCCGCAAGGACAGGTTGCTACGCTGAGGATAGCTTAAGCAAGCCGTTTTGACCAGACAGCACCGGTGTTGTCGCCCCACTCAGACAGGAGCGATAACCAATGTCTCTTGAATCCGTCTCTCTCGTTCTGTTCACCCTCGGCTTTGTGCCCTGGCACGCCAGCCGCCGGATCGTCCGCAGCCGCCGCAAGGGGCAGCGGTATCTCGTCCGCTACCAGGTAAACGCCATCTTCTGGCGACTGACCGTCGATCATCCTGCCCATGGAAGCTGCGCCTGGCGGCTGACGGTGCCGCTGGTGCGCCGCCTGGCCGATGCCGTGTGGGCGGCGACGCGAAGCCTGATCGACCGCTAGCGCCACTAGGTCGTTCGGCATGAGTTCAGCCATTCGAGCCATTCGAGCCGGTGATTGAAATCACCGGCTGGTACGAAAAGTGCGTTGAAACGCACTGCGCCCCATGGCGTCAACCCGTTTCAACGGGTTTTGGCTGTGCCAGCCTACGGTTTCAACCGTAGGCGGCGGATCGTAAGGGAGTCTCATGCACGTCCTTACTTCGGCAGATCGGGGTCGCGCCAGTCTTGCACCTGTAGACCCTCGAAGCCTTCGTAGTCGCCGCGGTTGAACGTGACCAGGATCAGGTCATTGACGGCGGTGATGGCGGCAATCTGGCCATCGGCAAACGGCGGCGGTCTGCCGATCTGCGCCAGCCGCGCCCGCTCAGCAGCGTGCCAGGCGGCAGCGCGCTGGTCGTAGGCGAGGATTGGGATCGTGCGGGCGACGACCTCCCGAAGATAGGATTCGATCGCAGCGCGCTTGGCGGAGGGTGGCAGGCGGTCACAGCCGTACCACAGTTCGTGCCAGACAATGGACGCGATGGCGATCTCTGTCTGGTGCTCGCGCAATCGCTCCAACACGTGCAGGTTGGGGACTGGCCGCAGCGGCTCCGAGATCACGTTGGTGTCGAGCAAGTATGTGAGGGTCACCAGCTCATCTCTCTTCCGGCCGAGGGCTCGCGCAGCCCGGTGAAAACCTCCGGCTCGATATCGAGTTCCGTAAGATTCACGGAGTCTCCAAATGCGGAAAAGGCGTTCCAGAAGGTGAGGCCCCCCGCTCGCAGGCGCTCGAACTCGGCAAAGGAGATGAGCACCGCCACCGGCCGGCCGCGCCGCGTCACTTCGATCTGCGGGAAATGATCGAGATCGTGGACGATCTCGGCGAAGCGGTTGCGCGCTTCGGCAATGGAGTAGCTGGGCATGATGATCTTTTCCTGATGGCTATCTTGATGGCCATTTTACGCCGGTCAGCGGGAGGTGTCAAGCGAGGATCGCCGCGCAATTTGCCCCAGAATGGACATACCACTCCGACACCATCGAGGACCGTGGAGTGACTCTTCCTCAGCCTTCCGGACGTCACCCCGCCATCCGCTCCTGGATACGCAGGATCAACAAGGTCAGCCAGGGCGACGGCTGCTTCTTGTCTGCGAATGACCACCCTTTCCAGGCCTGATACATCGAGCCGGCGGTGTAGCGCCCGATCGCCCGGACGCGGCCTGGGCAATGAGTTCCTGGACCTGCGGATGCGCCAGCAGCGCGCCGTGGGGTGCTATCTGGTCCGGCACGGCCTGACCGGCGAACAAGCGCTGGCGGAAGTGAGGCGGCTGCACGCGGTCATGGCCGACCGATACAAGCCCTCGCCGGAGACTCCCGAGCAGCGGGCGCTGGTGCGAAACTGGCCGGATCGTTGACTAGGCCGAGAGCAGAGCAGGAAGATCGGCGGGCGAAGGCACAAGACCGGTTGCGCCCGCCGCCTGCCATAGCCTGAGATCGTAAGTGGCGAAGGCGACGCTTTCACCGATGCCATCCTGCCACAGCAGAGCTGCGGCCAGGTGTACGGCGTCATAGCCACGCAGGCCGAGCTCCCAGGCCAGAGTATCGGCGCGCCCCACCAGGGCCTCGCTGGCCTGAACACGCACCAACTGCGGCCATTCGGATCGGAATACCTGCAGGGCTGCGCTTGCGGCGGCGAATGACAGGGCCGACATCCGCACCGCTTTCGCCAGGGCAGCCGCCATTTCTACGCGTGTGACAATACAAGTGCCCACGACGCCGGCCTGATCGATGATCGCCGCCACTTCCTCTGAGCCCCGCTCCGCCACGTAGCGTTTGACCAGAGCGCTGGTATCCAGATACAGGATCATTCCCGATCCTCGAGGAGGAGATCGGCAACGGTCCGCTCACCGGCGGTATGGGCGATCGGCGTTAACGGACCCAGTTTGGCGCCGGTCCAGGCCACCAGACCGGTTTGCGCCAGCCCTTCCAGCCTGGCCTCCAGGGAGGGTGCGATGGGGACCAGGCGGGCGATGGGCCTGCCGTGATCGGTGATAACCACTGTGTCGCCGGCCTGCACCCGGCGCAAGTAGGCGCTCAGTCGAGCCTTGAGTTCGCGCACGCCTGTCTCTGTTTGCTGCATGCTCCGCCTCCACAAGATGTAGTTATATTCTACATCTTGTGACTACAATCTGCAAGATAGGCATTTGAGGATGCCAATATGAGCAGTGGGCGCTGGTGCGAAACTGGAGCAGCAGTGCTACTTGATTCTGGCCAGCGCCTGAACTGCGTCTGCCAGATCAAACGCCTCTGGGTCGAAGTCACCGCCGACCCACTCCAGATACTCATCGTGTTCGGGGTGGTCGGGATCCTTGATGGCTTCCAGGAAGCCCTCGTAACCCCAGACGCCGCCGACGTCTTCGGGCGGGCAGGCGCGGCGGCCGGTCAATATGCGGGGATAGATCACACCCAGCTCCGGCGCCAATACCTTCTCTACCTCCAGGACATGGTCCCAGGAGTCTCCGAAGTCGTACTCATAGCGGAACTTGAATTTCTCGCCGGGAATGATCTGGCTGAGCTTGACGCCGCTTTCGCTGCGCAGACGCAGCTCTGGCTCGAATACGCCATACTGGACGGCGCCTACGGTGAATAAGTGCAGGTGATAGTCCTGCCAACCCATGACCGTCTGAATGATTTCATGCAGCTTCGCCAGCGTGCTATCGGCGGACACCTGCACCCGCCGCCAGACAGGAGGCTTCGTGTCCTTGAGAGTGATCTTGATCTGGTAGATGACGGACGGCGCAGTTTGCTTTGACTTGGGCATGGCCTGGACCTCCTCGAAACAGATGGCCTATTATACCGCAAGCGCCGCCAGGTGCGCTTCGGCGGCGTTTGGAATTGACCTCCCGAACTGGCGTCCAATGACTACCTTCGTGCGAACAAGCACTGTCAGAATCGGGAACCGAGTCACTACCCCTGCTTGACGCAGCGATCGAAGGTAATTACAATGTGGTTACCTTCGCTGCTCCAAACTGGAATGAACACATGACTACCCACGTACGAACACGTATCGTCAGAATCGGCAACTCGCAAGGCGTGCGCATCCCCAAAGTGCTCCTCGATCAGGCCCAGCTCGGCGACGAGGTAGAGTTGGAGGTAGGCGACGAGCACATTGTCATACGTCCAGTGGCGCGGGCGCGCAAAGGTTGGGAATACCAGTTCGAGCTGATGGCGGCCCAGGGGGACGACGTACTGTTGGATGGCGAGGCGGTCTTAGCGCCGGCTTGGGATGATGAGGAATGGGAATGGCAGTGAAGCGCTTTGAAGTGCACCTTGTTAGCCTCGATCCCACGGTGGGTAGCGAGATCCGGAAGACCCGTCCTTGCCTCATTGTTTCACCGGACGAGTTGAACCGGCACATCAAGACTGCGATCGTGGCGCCGATGACGACAAAGGGACAGGCCTATCCTACCCGCGTCGCCTGCACGTTCGAGGGTAAGGAAGGGCAGATCGTGCTGGATCAGATTCGTACCGTAGACAAGGTTCGACTGGTACGAAAATTGGGGACGCTCGATGAGCCTACCCAGGCAAGGATTCTGGCTGTGCTAGCGGAGATGTTTGCGTCGTAACAGGTGAGGCGCTGCCGTTCAGCTCGTCGTCTCGGCAACCGCCTGCGCCCGCATCCGGCGCTGGCTCAGGCCAATCACCATGCCGGAGGAGATAGATGTGTTGGGTGGTGGTCAGGCGCCATTGACCATCACATTTTCGAGGGTGAAATCCCAACGCGTGAGCGGGGCCATGCGCGAAGGCATGAGCCCGGTGTATTCGTCGAAGCCATGATAATCGCCGGAGACGGGGTTGTGACCGGGGACGTGCCAGACGATGTTCTGGGCGATGCTGGCACGCTCGGCCTCATCGCCCTCATACAGCTTGCGAACCACAGCCAGATTGCGTCGATCCTGTTCGGTCATGGTTGACTCTCCTTCGCTGGATATGGATCAAATGGGGGTGATGTCCGGCGCTAGGCCTCAGCACGCGCCAGGAAGTCGCTCATGACCTGAAGGTATTGAGCCGTCTCCTCCAAATGCGCCACGTGAGCGCTCTGCTCGAAGATATGAATTGTGGAGCCTGGTATGCCCTCGTGCAAGGTCTCGGCGCAAGGCGGTCCCAATTCATCATAACGTCCGCAGACGATGAGCGTGGGCACGGTGATCTCGCCGAGCCGGTTGCTGCGATCCCAATCCTTCAGAGTGCCGGTGACAGTAAATTCATTCGGACCTTGCATCGTTTCGTAAGGCACAGGATTACTCATGACGTTGTTGAAGGTGCGCATGAGCGGGTCGGGCCATCGGTCGAGCCGGCAGACGAATCTAGCATAAAAAGCCATCATTGCCTCCTCATACTCCGGGTGATGGTAGTCGCCTACGGCTTCGAACCGGTTGAGAATGGCCAGAGTCTCTTCCGGCAATGTTGCTTTAAGACGCGAAGTCTCTTCAGCGAATTGCCGTAAGCTGGCAGAGGCGCTGGCGAGCACAAGACCGGCAACGCCCGGCGGCTGGCCCATCATGTACTCAATGGCAAGCCAGCCACCCCACGAGTGACCCCACAAGAGGATGCGCTCCAGGCCAAGAGCCAACCGCACGGCCTCGACTTCTGCCACATAACGCTCGATGTGCCACAGGGAGGGATCGTCCGGCAGGTCGGACTTGCCGCAGCCAAGCTGATCGTAGAAGACAACCGGGCGGTCGGAGGCCAACGCTTCCAAAGGTTCGAGATAATCGTGCCCGGCGCCAGGCCCGCCGTGCTGCGTCAGCAGGGGGATGGCGTCACCCGAGCCAACAACCCTGTACCATACCTTACCGCCGGGGACAGCCACATAGCCTTCACGGGTTGGAATTGCCATTTTGCACGCTCCATGTGAGTCAGGTGAAGTTCGAGTGTAGTTTGCCTGTCGTTCCGAATGATGAGCGGGCGTCTGCGCCGCCCCAACAATCGGTGAGTCATGCTGTCATTATAGCATCGAAAAGGACTTGCTCTCCAGCCCATTTTCTGTTCATTCCTTGGTCAGTTTTCGCAGCAGCGGTGCCTCAACACGTCACTATGCAGCTGTTCCCCAGAGGTGAAATGCACCCAGGCGGCGGGACTTCGTAGCAGATCGAAACCGGCAAATGGCGGTGGGGCCTCCTGAGGCCTTCTGTAGCGGTGTTCGACGGTAGGCCTGGGGTTGATGAACTTTCCAGTTGCAGCCTGGGGCATCTGGAGGCCTCTGCGGGCCATCAGAACTGCTACGAACTCCCGGCGGCCTGGAGTAGTTTCCCGGCGGCGGGACTGGCGGTAGAATATCGCTGCGCACGCACCCACTTGTGATGGCCCATCTCCGTTAGTTTGTAGGCCCGGCTGTTCTGCCAGCCCCGGCCCCACGATTGGGCAAGCGTGGTGGCTGAGGCAGCGGCGGCGCTTGGAGAGCTGGTGTGAACTAGCAGAGACCTTTAAGGTCTTTTGATTGGGAACCCGAAGGGGCTTTCTATCAAACGAACTCTTGCACAAAGCGAAACGAGTTCTTGAGTTCCTCGCCCGGGTGGAAGTACAGCAAGTTGTGCAAAGCCCGGCTCAGCAGACTGCGATCCGTCTGACCGGGAACCACAATAATGCCCCAATGATCGCGTCCCGCCAGAAACCAGGCGGCTGCCAGGGGTGCAAAGTCCTGCGCGTTGCTGGTGAGCAGCACCCGTCCCTGGCTGGCAGCATAGGTGAGTACGTCCTCATCGCTAGCACCCTTGGCGAGCCGGGTTTGCACCAGCACCAGATCGGCGTCGAGCTGCCGTCCAACCTCGATCAGACCTCCCCAGACATGCTCATCCAGCAGAAAACGAACCTGGCTCATGCCGGCTGTCGAGTCAGGCGAGCGATTTGATCGGGCGTAAGCAACTCCCGAAACTGCGCTTGCACAGCCACCGGCTCGTTGGCTGCCAGTTCGGCATCTATCTCTTCACGATGATCGTAGTAGTAGGCAATGGCTTCATAGATGGCGGCCGCGGGGACGTCAGGCAAGGCCGTAGCGGCGATCTCTTCGGCTGAGTATCCGGCCTGGCGGAAGGCCGCGACATGGCGCACAGCCACCCGGCCGCCGCGCAAGTAAGCCTGGGGACCCAGAGGCGTGGGGCGTTGTTCGATATGGATAGTGTTGTCCAACTGCAAACGAAGGATGGCCTCCGCCACTTGCTCAGGCGTCGAACGCGTGGCCGCTGCCTGTTGCCGCAGGCGTTCGTAGATGTGGGATGAGACCGTAATTGTTGTATTCATGGCATCCTCCTGCGCGTATTCTGGCAGATCGCCGCAGAAGAAGCAAACCGACTGCCTGACCAGCCCCCTGGCCCAGCGCCCGGCCGTTCCACCGAGGTCGCGGCGCCAGGACTGGGCGAGCGTGGTGGCGGCGCCAGCGGCGGCGCTGCGAAAACTGGTGTGAAAGGGTTCGAGACCTTTAAGGTTGGAAAGACCTGGCTGGTCTTTGTTGGCTCAGGCCTTGTTCAGACACACGTTTGGGCGCCAAAAGCACGAGGCCTATAATGGATGCAATGAGGACAAAGCCCATGCATTACCTGCCCCTTGACTGGGAGCCATGGACTGGGAACAGATCGAATCAAGACGATCGATGGACTCGCGTAGGAAAGTTGACTATGAGAGCACCAACTGCTGAGGTCTTATTGCATGATGTAACGGGTTTCGAGTTCATCCAGGACTACGTCCTGCGAGTGCGTTTTGATGACGGCACAGAGCAGGAGATTGACTTCGAGCCCATCCTGTTTGGCCCGCTCTTTGCGCCTCTGCGTGATCTTCGTCTGTTCGGGCAGGTGCGCCTCGACCACGACCTGGGCACACTAATCTGGCCCACAGGGGCGGACATCGATCCGACCGTCCTGCGCGACTGGCCCGATCACGTAGACGCCATCGTCGCGCGCCGGAAGAAGCGCTTCATGCCTGAGGGTCTCGCTCCTGCCTGACAGCTTCACGGCATGCTCCTGCGCGTATACAGGTGGATCGCCGCAGAAGAAGCAAGCCGACCCCCAGCCCCTGCCCCAGGATTGGGCGAGCGTGGTGGCCGAGGCAGCGGCGGCGCTGCGAGAAGACGTGGTCGGTGGCAGTGGCGCCAGTGGAACTACTGTGGCCGCACGATCCGCAGCTTGCGCTCGGTGAGCACGACGAAACAGCCTTGCTCCTGGGCTGAGATGTCGCCGCTGGCAAAAGCCTGGTGAACGGAGTCAAAGAGAGCCAGGCGACCTGGTTCATGAAGCCTGACCAACAAAATGCCTGCGTGTGTGCCTGGCCGAAAGCGCCGAATGTCGGAAAAATCGAGGTCCTGAGTGATCAGAAAGCGACCAGCTGCCTGCGCCGCGCGCCGCACAAGAGCATCATCCTTGCCAGCCAGTCCTTCCTGCACGACAGAATCCACATCATGTCCCAATTGTGTCAGCGACTGCGCCAGCGAAGCAGGTAGATTCTCATCGAGCTTGAGCTTCATGCCGGTACGGGGGTACGACTGATCGGAAAGTCTTCGACCGCTGAGGCAGCAGCAAAGGCAATGACAGCCCGGACATCGATTTCAGTTAACGTTGGGAAGTCAGCCAGTATCTGCTCCGTTGTGGCGCCTTCCGCCAGACTAGCCAGGATGGTGCGCACCGGGACGCGCGTGCCCTTGATCACAGCCCCGCCGCCGCAGACGGCTGGATCACGGATGATGAAATCCATGTAGAGAGACATAACGCATTCACTCCTGCAACGTGGTGATCGATCCTGCGGGCATTCTAGCAGCAAGTCAGGCGTCGAGAAAACGTGGGCATTGCTGGGCAAGCCGGTGTGGGTGCTGCTTTGCTTTGCGCCCGACTGGCGCTGGCTGCTGGAGCGCCCGCACTCGCCCTGGTATCCCACGGCCCGGCTGTTCCGCCAGTCCCGGCCCCAGGATTGGGCGAGCGTGGTGGCCGAGGCAGCGGCGCCGTGATGAAGCTGGCCAGCGTGGTGAACTTGTAGCGCAGGCGGGCGAACTGGGCGTCGTCAAGGTTCATGGCCGGTAGAAACGCGGTCAGGGCATCGCCGCGGCAGCGTGGTCGAGGTAGGCCAGGCTTTTAGGACTGCCCCAGCAGATGAACGAGCAACGGCCGTAGCTCACGAGGAATGACCACCACCAGTTCACCGGCCAGCGTGCCCTCGAAGAGGAGGGCACGCGCGCGCAGGCGTCCCATGACCGTGGCGCGGTCTTCGGCGTTGTACTCCAGGTGGGGGCGTTCGTCCAGGTCGTCGCCGTGCGCACCGGCAAAGGTCCGCCAGTTCATCACGCCGTTGTGGTCCAGTACGTCAGCCAGAGCCGAGCGTTCGGCCGGATTCAAACCAGAGACGAGGACGGCGATGAAGGCAGGGTCGGCATAAGTCTCGAGGAAGAGCTGGCGGAGTTCATTCTTCTTGTAGCGATGGACAGAACCGAGATTGACCGTACGGGCGATGCCGATCATGTCGCCGCGAGTGAACAGGGCGAAGCAGTCTGCCAGAGTGGGATCCGCCGGCAGTCTTGCCTGCTGGCGCCGCTTCCGGTAGTTGGTATCCATCCCAGCCATCCAGGCGCTGAAGTCAGGAAATCCTTCCAGAAGGCTCACTCTTTCGAGCAACTTCAACAGATCGGGGTCGTCGGGGACTAACTCAAGCGCTATCTCCAGATGCTGCCGGCATTGTTTGTAATCGCTTTCGGCCAATGCCACTCGGGCCACGGCTTGCTGATAGCTGACGAAGGGAGCCCTCTGCCATTTGCCGATCGCACCCAGCGGCCGCAACCAGTCCTTGGCTGCTTGCACGTTGCCGTCTTGGAGTGCACGAAGGGCGCGCGTGACACGCGGGTAGGCATAAGTCGGGTCGATGGCCAACGCCCGATCGAGGTAGGTGTCGGCCAACACCGTATCGCCGTCCGCACCGGCAAGAACCGCCAGGTTGTTATAGGCTTCTTTGGCGTTGGGCGCCAGTGTCAACATGCGTTCATAGGCGCGTTTGGCCTCCTGTAACCGTCCCTCCCGATGCGCTGTGAGCGCCTCTTCATAGGCTTTCAGTACTTTTTCCGGATAGTCGAGCGTGACATCGTCCGAGATTTCCAACATCATCGGTTGGACAAGCCTGAGTTCGCCATCCACCCACATCTCAACTGTCTCGTCA
Source organism: uncultured Caldilineales bacterium (assembly GCA_964535455.1). Lineage (GTDB taxonomy): Bacteria > Chloroflexota > Anaerolineae > J102 > J102 > SSF26. The sequence continues at coordinate 41,581 of CAZHTZ010000003.1, read as the reverse complement.
GGCGCCAACCCACCCGCCTGCTGCAAGTAGTGCAGCGCCTGGAGACGGTCTTTAGCTTCCCCCACGCGGCCAAGCCCGAATACGCGCAGCACATCCAGCGCGGCCGGCGAGCCCAGTCTGGCCAGAAGATCAAGAATCGGGCCAACACCCCTGCCCGCGTCTCCAGCAGTACCCTCATAGAGCGTCTTCTGCAAAGCGATAGTGACTTGGGGATAACGGTGCAGCAGGTCGGTCCACCGGCGTTCGTCTCGTTTGCCGCTTCGCTCATCCCGCTGCACGGCGTCGATGAGCTGGTCGAACGCTCCGACCGGCATCCAGTCCGTGTACAGCGTGTAGGTGTAGCGAGCGGCGATGCCGCGACCGGGCTGCTTCTGCTGCAAGGCGGCCAGGGTTGCCGCAGGCAGCACGCCTACCTCTCCCAACTCCTCGGCGCGGCGCAAATGAGACATGGCCTCTTGGCGTCGCCCCAGGTTCGCAGCGGCAATGCCCCAGTAGACGTGCAATGTCGCCGGCAGCTCCTTCCCCCGTTTCGCAAGCTGGGCCACGATACGATCGATCTCTGTATCGCGGTCCAGCAGCGACAGCCCTTCCACCAGCTTGACCATACTATCGGGGTCGTCGGGAAGCGGCAGTTTCAACAGCTGGTCGCCGGCCGTGGCTGCGTGACCGGCATTGCCCATCGCCACATGGAAGCGCACCAGGTTGCTCAGAGCCTGGATGTTGTTGGGATCACACTCGCGAAGCACGCCTTCGGCTCCGGCAACGGCCTCAGCCGGTCGGCCCATGAAGTAGAGGGCAACCGCCGCATTGTTTTGCGGCGGCGGCCACTTGGGCATCAGCGCCGCCGCCCGGCGTGAATGCCGCAGGGCGTCGTCCCATTGCCCGTGGTTCAATGCCCAGCGTCCCAGGTCCAATTGGTAGCTCGCCTCTTCCACCGTCTGGTTGTTTGGCGCCCCATAACGGGCGCTCACTTCTTCGAAGTCAGCCGTGTACTCGTCTTCCGGCGTGCGAAGGTCAAACGGCGAAGTCTCGCCGGGAGTGACCAGGCGCGCGTAGGACCGCCGGGCGCGATGGGCAAGAGTGAAGTAACCGGCGGAATAGTAGGCAAGAGCTGCCAGTAAGTGGTGGTCGGCCCGCTTTGGCTCGAGTTCCGCGGCGGCGCGCGCCTGCTCCGCGGCCTGTTGGGCGAGTCCCAACAGCCCATAAGTCGTAGCTAACAAGACACGGTAGGCGGCCTGATTGCCAAAGCGCGGCAGGCCGTCCTCGAGCAGATCGAGGGCTTCTTCTGGCCGTGACTGGCGCAGAAGGTCTTGCGCGCGATCAATCACCTCGTGCGCGCGTCTGTTGGTCGCCAGCTGGCTTTGGATGCGCTTCAGTCTTGACATGATTTGGCTCTGAAGAAAAAGTGGGTCCTCGACGGTCTTGCTCGCGCCGGGTGCGACGCGCGGGTGGCGCAGGCCGCCACAGACGCATTTTCAACCCTTGCCAGCCGCCTGTCAATCCATCGTTGCACGCCTGTCGTCCGGGAGGCCCAGGCAAGCGGGCTTCTTGAATCTGTGCTCACAGCCCAAGGGTTTCTTGATGTCTTTCACGGCGCTTGCTATGCTAATCTCGTGGTCACGGCGGCAAACGATCTTGATGCCGCCACCGGCTTGAGAGGAGCATGACAATTGCGACAAGTTTGGAGCCTTCCATAGGGCCAACCCAAAGGACCGTTGATGACAACCCCTTCGTCCGTCGCAGTCAATCCTTTCCAGCGTGAAGCCCAGCCACGCGGCCTCTCCCGCTGGATGCCCGGTCTGACGATGGCACGGACCTATCGCCGGGCCTGGCTGGCAAAGGACGTGGTCGCAGGGCTGGTGCTTACAGCCGTTCTCGTTCCCGTCGGCATGGGGTATGCCGCGGCCTCAGGTCTGCCTGTCGTCTGTGGTCTGTACGCTACCATCGTCCCGCTCATGGCCTATGCCATGTTCGGTCCCAGCCGTATCCTGGTGCTGGGACCGGATTCTTCGCTCGCAGGGATCATCGCCGCCGCAATTCTGCCGCTGGCTGCCGGCAGCTCCGATCGGGCGATTGCGCTGGCCGGCATGCTCGCTATCCTTTCCGGCGCGTTCTGTGTTCTCGCCGGACTTGCCCGATTCGGCTTCGTCACCGACCTCCTCTCCAAGCCCATTCGCATCGGCTACTTGAACGGTATCGTCCTCACCGTCCTCGTCGGCCAGCTTCCCAAGCTTTTTGGCTTCTCGGTGAGCGGGCAAGGGCTGATCCAGGAGACGATCGGCCTGGTGCAGGGCATTGCGAACGGTTTGACCAATTGGACGGCCTTTGCCATTGGCGTCTCCTGTCTCCTGGTGATCCTGGGTTTCAAACGCTGGTTTCCCAGGATCCCCGGTGTGTTGATTGCGATCTTAGGAGCGACGGTCGTCACAGGGTGGCTCGATCTGGCGGGCGGGGGTGGCGTGGCCGTCGTCGGGCCGCTGCCGCAGGGTCTGCCTGCCTTCCATCTCCCAATCGTGTCGCCCGCCGAAATCGTTGCTCTGCTGCCTGTGGCGCTCGCCATCGCCCTTGTGTCCTTCGCCGATACGAGTGTGCTCTCACGCACGTTTGCCCTGCGCGGCGGCTACGCAGTTGACGAAAACCAGGAATTGATCGCGCTCGGCGCCGCGAATATGGCTGCCGGGGTCTTTCAGGGTTTCTCGGTCAGCAGCAGCGCCTCGCGCACGCCCGTGGCCGAGTCGGCGGGGGCGAAGACACAGGTCACCGGTGTGGTGGGCGCCCTTGCCATTGCCCTGCTGCTGCTTTTTGCACCGGACCTGCTGCGCAACCTGCCCAGCGCTGCCCTGGGCGCGGTCGTCATCGCCGCCTGTCTGGCATTGGTCGACGTTCGCGGTGTGCTCAGGCTCTACCGCCTGCGCCGGGGGGAGTTCGCCCTGTCGATAGCATGTTTTCTGGGCGTCGCCCTGATCGGCGTCATCCAGGGCATTTTCCTGGCCATCGGGCTGGCGCTGCTGGCGTTCATCTGGCGAGCGTGGCGGCCGTACGATGCGGTGCTGGGGCGTGTCGATGGCCTTAAGGGCTATCATGACATCACCCGGCACCCGGAGGGAAAGCAGATTCCGGGCTTGGTGTTGTTCCGATGGGATGCGCCGCTCTTTTTTGCCAATGCTGACATCTTCCGCGAACACGTCTTGCAGGCGGTTGCCAAAGCGCCGACGCCAGTCAAGTGGGTGGTCGTCGCTGCGGAGCCGGTGACCGATGTGGACACCACCGCTGCCGATGCCCTTCTCGCGCTCGACGGCGATCTGCAGCAGGCTGGCATCGAGTTGTGCTTCGCCGAGATGAAAGGCCCAGTCAAGGATCGGCTGAAACGTTATGGCTTGCATGCGAAGCTCGGCGAAGAGCTCTTCTTTCCCACGCTCGGCCAGGCAGTCGACCAATACCTGGCTGTGCATCAGATCAAGTGGCACGATTGGGATGAGACGCCCGACGGCGATGGTGCGCCATCATAGCCCGGCGCTCAGGCCGGGACGACAGGCAGCATCAGGGTGAAGGTAGTCCCTTGTCCCATCTCACTGGCGACCGCAATCGTCCCCCCCTGCGCCTCCACAATGGACTTGGCGATGGCCAGCCCCAGCCCCGATTCACCTTCCTGAATGTTGCGTGCCTGGTCGCCGCGGTAGAAGCGCTCGAAGATGTTGGGCAGATCGGCGGGGGCAATGCCGGCGCCGTTGTCCCGCACCTGCAACAGCACACTTCCGGCGGCAGCGGAGGCTGACAGCACCACCTCGCCATCCTCGGGGGTATAGCGTACGGCATTGCTGACCAGGTTATTGAACACCTGCGCCATGCGCTCCGGGTCCACGTCGATGAGCGGTAGGTCTTCGGGCGTTTGCACACTCAGACGAATCTGCTTCTCCGCTGCTTTCGAAGCGTGTGCTCCGGCCGCACGCTCCAGCACTGCCCTGGGTTCGCACGCCTGTCGAACAAGGATGAGCTCCCCGGCGTCGGCCAGCGAGAGCGTGCGCAGGTCATCGATCAGATGCTGCAAGTGCCGCGCTTCTTCGTGCATCACGGCGTACATGTCGGGATTGCCCACCAACTTGCCCTCGGCCAGCGCCTCGGTATAGCCGTGGATGACGCTCAAGGGCGTACGCAGATCGTGGGCGATATCGGCCGTCGTCTGTTGCCGGAGACTGCGGGCGCGGGCGAGGTCCTGGCTCATCTGGTTAAAGGAGGCGGTCAGCTCGCCGATTTCATCCGATGTGCGGACCTTGACCTGTTTTCCCAGCTCGCCCTGGGCCACCGCTTGCGTCGCCACAGTGAGCTCACGCACCGGTCCGGCGATGCCTCGCGCCAGCAAGACGCCGAGGAGCAGGGCAACGATCGTCGCTCCCAGGGCCCCCAACAGGATGGCCTGGCTGACCCGCCGCAGAAAGAGTGCTTCCGGGGGTTCGCGCTGGGGATTGAGGAAGTCCATGGAGGTGAACAGCAGCCGTCCCACCTGCTTGCCGTCGACCTCGATGGGCACGGCTTTGGCCAGATCTCCTTCGGAAAGCTGCTGTCCGGAACGGTAGCGGCGACCGCCATACACCACGACGCCCTGGTCATCGACCAGGACGACAGGAGCCTTCGTGAATTCCGAACCGCCAGGACGCTGTGAGGGCATGCGGACGACGATGGTGTCGACGTTCTGCCAACTACCCTGCTCTTTGTACACGTTGGCCAGATTCGTCATCATGGCCGCCTGATACGAATCCAGCATGAACCTGTCGAACTCGCTGCGCGTGCGCAGTCCCACGATCAGTGCGACCAGAATCGCACCGGTGAGGCCGACGAAGAGGAATGCCAGGGTGAGTTTGAGCGTCAGGGAACGCATGAACAGGGATGCCTGCCGTGTCGGGCGCTAGGAGTTGGGCGCAAAGCGATACCCGGCGCCGTAGACAGTCTCGACATAGCGTGGCTGTTTGGGATCCGCTTCGATCTTGGTGCGCAGGTTGCGTATGTGGACGTCGATGGTGCGCTCGTAGCCTTCGTATCTGTCGCCCTGGACATGGTCGAGTAGGTCGTTGCGCGACCAGACGCGACCCGGTTTTTGCATCAGCGCTTCGAGCAGCCCGAACTCGGAGGGAGTGAGATCGACAGTCCTCTCGCCAACCGTCACCACACGACTCTCGCGGTCCAGGACGACGTCGGCGGCGGTCAAGAGGTGGGAACCGTTGGCCGCGCGGTCGACGCGACGAAGCACGGCGCGCACGCGGGCGGTGAGCTCGCGCATGCTAAAGGGCTTGGTCACATAGTCGTCGGCGCCCATCTCTAACCCCAGCAGCTTGTCGCTTTCTTCAACCCGGGCCGTCAGGACGATGATGGGGGTTTGATGGTCGCGGCCGTATTCGCGCAAGAACTCGTAACCGCCCATCTCTGGCATCATGAGGTCCAACACGATCAGGTCAGGTGGTTCGAGCCTGGCCTGACGCAAGGCTTCGTTGCCGTTGGCGGCGCCAATCACCCTGAAGCCTTCCTGCTCCAGATAGCTGGACACCATGACGCGGATGTTACGGGCGTCGTCGACGACGAGGATGGTCTTGGGCATGGCGGTTCTCACTTGCGCCGGCGCCGGGCGGATTTCTTAGCGGCCTCTGCTGGTAGTGAGTCTCTAGTGTCGCGCCGGCAGCACCGGCGCGCAACCAGGGCGATGGAGTTTACGGTCTCGCGCCCAGGGTCAGGGTGAGCGTGACCGGCTTGCCCTGGCGCAGGATGCTGATGGTGAGCTTCTGACCCACCGCTGTGTTGAACACGAGGTAGCCGTTCAAATCGGAGAAGTCAATGATGGGCTGTTCATCTATCTGGACGATGAGATCACCGCCCCGACCGCTGTTGGGATCGGCGGCGATAATGCCGGCGCGATCGGCGGGACTGCCGGTCGCAACGCCTAGGACATAGGCGCCCTGGGTCTGTGGCAGGTCCAGGGCAGCCTGTTCGCTCAGCGATATCTCATCGGCAAAGCTGATGCCCAGATAAGGATAGTCATAACTGCCGCCCGCAATCAGGCTCGGCACGATGCGCCGTACAGCAGCGACAGGAATCGAAAAACCGACGCCGGAGTTGGCGCCGGTCGTGGTGGCGATAGCCGAGTTGACGCCCACCACCTCACCGTCCAAGTTGAGAAGAGGACCGCCGGAGTTGCCGGGGTTGATGGGAGCGTCAGTCTGGATGACCTCAGGCAGGGTGTAGGGGTTGGCGTTGGCGCTGCGCCGGGAGCGTAGGCTGCGGTCGAGACCGCTGACGATGCCCATCGGCATCGAACCCAGTTCGCCAAACGGATTGCCGATGGCCACCACGAATTGGCCCACCTGCAGCTGCCCCGGCTCGGCCAGGGACAAAGGCTCCACCCCCTTCGGAAGATCATCGACCCCGAGCACTGCTAGATCACTGTCGACGTCGCGGCCAACCAGGGTGGCGCTGCGGCGCTCACCATCGGCGAACACGATCTCGTATCTGCTGCCGCCTTCGACGACGTGGTTGTTGGTCACGATGTGACCATTGTCGTCGTAGACGAAGCCGCTGCCGCTGCCAAGCGACGGCACGATGATGTAGACGACGGCGGGGTTGGAGCGCTGGTAGACCTGGATCAAAGTCTGTTCAAGGTCGGAGCCGATGCTTGCGTTTGCCGGCGTTGCAGTCGAGCCCTCCACCGCCGGCATAGCGGCGTTCTGGCTTGGCGAAGGCAGCTTGTCCAACACCTGGGCGACAACGGCATCGGTGTTCAGAGGGCGGTCTGCTTTCGCCAGTTCGGATATCTGTTGCGACAGACGGGCTTCAACAGTTGCCGCTACTTGCTCGACGACGGTAGCGGCGTCGCTGCCCGCCAGGGGTGGCTCGATGTCCCGAGGACGGGCAAATCCACAACCTGCCAGCAGCAGTATGGCGGCAAGGAGAGGCAGAAGCGCGAGGGGTGGGCGAAGGGTTCTGGTCATTTTCATGGCTGCACCACCGGTTGGCGTTCGGAGCATGGGGGCGAGAAAACCATATGGCACTGCCTGTGCGAGCGCAGTGCCAGATGACGAGGAGAGGGAGAGCGGTATGAGGGTGCTGTGCCCTCTTGTGGGGAGTGTTGCCGGTTAGAAGGTGAAGCGCATTGGCGTCTGGCTTGAGGGGGTTGAAGGAGTTGAGCTGCTGCTGTCACCATTGGGGCCGCCGAATCCACGACCGCCATGGCGACCGCCCATTCCAGGACCACCGAGACCGGGCATCATGAAGCCGCCGCGCCCGCCGAAGCCGGACTTGAGGTTGCTCAGGAACTGGTCAGCCTGTGCCTGCGTGATGACGCCGGCAGTCACCGCGTCCTTCACTGCCTGTTCGTAGAGCGAGCGCACCTGGCCCTGCAAGTCCTTGTCCTGGAAGTAGTTCTGCAGCGCTTGCTGGGCCTTCATGTTGTCCGCCTGCTCCTGCGTGATGTTGCCATCCTTGACGGCCTGGGCCAGCTGAGCATCCCTGGCCTTGGTCTGTGCGGTCTGCAGCGCGTCGGCGGAGATGCCAAGGGCATCTGCTAACAGGGCCTGCGGGTCGATGCTGGTGTTGCCGAAGGCTTTGAGGTGGCCACCGAACCTGAACCCTCCGAGGCTGCCGCGCTGCTTGATTGCATCGGCCTGGGCCGGCGTAATCAGGCCGTCTTTCACAGCCTGAGCGAGCCCGGCTTCCGCGGCTTTCTGCTGCGCAGTCTGAAGCTCGGCGGTAGTGACGCCGAGGGCCTCGGCGAGGTAGGTGTTGGTTGGTGCGCTATCGCCGCCGCGACCAACGAACCCGCTGCGCCCGCCAAAGCCACCGGGTCCGCCTTGGGCGGAGGCAATCTGCGGGATTGCCACATTGAGCACGAGGGCGAATGCACCGACGGTGATGGCGCCGGCGAGAGCGCCGATCCATTTCTTGCTTAGTTTCATGGGGTGTCTCCTGTTGAGTGACTCATTACGATGTGTGACTCATAATGAGTGGGGTTGAGATGTGCAGAAGCAGCACATCGACGTGATGAAATGAGTATAGGCGAGAAGTGGAGGGGAATGGTTTAGAAAGTGTGAAGAGTTGGCGCTGCCAGTCTCATCGCCGCCGGATTGTGTGGGGCATCCCCTGGGCCAACAGAGAGTAGCTGGCCACTGCCAGCGCCGGCAACCAGGTGACGGCAACTACGACGGCTACTTGTCCGGTGCGCGTCAGAGCAATGCCGGCCAACCCCGGCATGTAGTCGGCGGCGATGTTGCTCCAGAGTGCGCCGAGACAAAGCCAGGGCAGCACGCCGCGCGTGAACGGGCTGCGGGGCAACAGGACGGTCGGCGCCATCACCCAAAGGATGTACCAGGGCTGAAACCAGAAACTGCCTACGAGCAGATACGCCAATACGACAGCCGTCGCCGCGCTCCATAACACAGAGTCGTGCGGAATAGGAAGCGTCACACCCTTCCGGCGGTGAAGAAAGCCCAACATGAAAAGGCTCAAACCCAGTATGACCACGACCGCAGCGATGGTCGGCCAGTAGATGGTCAGACGCTGGATCTGGTCGAGCTCCCAGTCCCGACCGCGCAGAAGCTGTTGGAGCACGTGGTGGGGCGAGTTGGCCACGAAGCGGGAGCGCTCACGCAACATGCGTGGAAGCGTGCTCCAGCCGCCCAACGGAAAGTACAGCAGCCATGAGAGCGCCACGCCGATCGCTCCTGCCATGATGCCGCGGCCAAGAGCGCGTTTCCAACCGATCTGGCGCACCAGCCAAAGGCCAAACACGGGCAGCAGGACGAGGGCCGTCAGCTTGACATGCGCGGACAGCACCAATGCCAACAAGGCGGCCAGCCAACGGCGATGCTGCAAAGCCCAGAAGCCGGCCAGCCAAAACACCAGCAGCAGCATGTCGTTGTGGGCGCCGATAGCTGTGGCGACCAGAAGCAGTGGATTCCACAGCCATGCCAGCAGGGCGACGCCGGCATCAGACGGACGATCGCGTCGGACCACGGCATGAACCAACAGGCCGCCTATGCCCGCCAGCGCCACCGCCAGTAACCGATAACCGGTCACGTAGGCAACCAACATCTGGCAGGAAGCCGGGCCGGCGGGACACGTGGGGAGTCCCGATACCCAGCCGCCGGTTGCCTGCAGCCAAAGCCTTGTGAGCTTGGCTACTCCCCCACTGGCAACCTCCCACAACGGGCCATAGGTATCGACAAAGCGATTCCAGGAGACGAAGTAGTAGTAGGGAGCACCGCGAAAGTCGTAGGGGATGTCGGCCAATGGGTTTCCGCCAAGCTCAACCTGCATGCGTCCGCGAAAGAGATAGTCAAAGACGTCGCTCGATTCGCCACGCGGCGCCACACCGAATAGCACCAGCGAAGCGCCCAACCAAACCGCCACGATGATGGGCATCAGGCCCCAGCGCTGTCGCCTTGTCCCCTCCTGCGCCAGCCGTGACACGACTCGCTGAGCCAGGACATACAGCACAGTGATGGCCAGGTAGACGAGGACGTGCATGAACAGGTTTGCCGGGGTCGGGCCCACCAGTTTCGACCAGCCGGCACGCGGGCTCGCCAGTCCCGCCAGTAGGGGATACTGGCGGGTCAGACCGAGCGCGTAGATCGCCACGGTTGCGCAGCCGATCGCGCTCAGAGCAAGCAGATGACGTCGAGTGCTTTTTACCTGCCCCTCAGCGGATGCTGCCCCCTCGTCCGCTCCTACAGACTCCATTTCACCCCGCAGTGCTGACACGGCCAGGGGGCCGGCGCGCTGCTTAACACAGCTCCGCGCAGTTCCCGGTAGCGTTCACCGTTCCAGACCTCTTCCAGGGGCTGCTCGAAGACGTTGCCCAGAATGATGCTTTGGAAATCGGCGGCGGCAAAGGGCGAGATGCAGCAGGGCAGCGACGTCCCATTGGCGGTAATGTACATCAAGGTCCAGGGTCGAAGGCAGCCGCGCCACGGATGCTCACCTTGCACGCCCACTGATTCTTGGGGCGTCGTGGCGCCGGAGGCCTGGAATACCATGCCTTCGGCGGCTGCCAGTTCTTCGCACTCGCTGATGAGCCGGCGCTGCATCTCCGCCAATGTTCCGTGGAGCGACTGCTCCGGTGTCATCGTAGCGCCGTCGCCGATCCGTTCGCCATGGCCAAAATAGACCAGACGCTGCAGATAGACACCGGACACGCCGATTGCCGCCCCCAGCCGCACGAAGTCCGGGAGTTGATGCAGGTTCTCTTGCATACCAACAAACCAGAGGGAGACGCACGGCTGCTGCCGTCCACCGTGGCGAGTCACGAACGCCTTCAGGTTGGCGATGATGCGTGGAAGTTGGTCGATGCCGCGCAGTCGGGCGTACAGTTCCGGAGTAACAGCGTCAATCGAGACGCGCAGCTCGTCAAGGCCTGCCGCCGCCAGGGCATCGCCACGGCGCTCATCCAGGAGCACACCGTTGGTATTGAACAGCACCTGGGCGCCGCGTTCCTTGAGATGGGCGACGAAGCGGGGGAGTTCACGATTCAGGAGCGGCTCGCCGATGCCGTGCAATACGGCGCGATCGATGCGCGGCAGTTGATCGACGATGCGCCTGAAGTCGTCCCAGCCCAGATGGTGTTTCGGCTCAAAAGGTAGGAAATGGTCGAAGGTGAGAGGGCACGAGATACAAAGCGAATTGCAGTGATTCGTGACCTCGATGTATACCTGACGCGGAGGGGCTGGCGACGTGAGGCCGCGCAGATCGAGATCGATGGGCGTCACGTCCATAGCAGGCTTCGCAGAAACCGGCGTGTATGGGCGGCCAGACCGTTCTCGGCGGCGGCCAATTCGCTGCGCAGCTCTGACAGTTCGGCGATGGTGTCCACGTCGTACCAGGCGGGCAGCAGGGCGGTCTGCACGCTCATTTCGGCGGCCAGCGCCAGCGTCTGATCCAGGACGTTGGGCGTACTCATCGGCACCTCCCGCAGCAGGCGCGAATGCGGCGTTTTCATGCCGACAAGATAGTAGCCGCCGTCCCGACAAGGCCCCAGCACCAAATCAGTCGTGTCTAGCATCGCAAACGCCGCGGCCACGAAGGCGGCCGGGAGCGTGGGACTGTCACTGTCGATGACTACGGCTCGTTCGGCGCCATTCGTCAAGGTGGCAGTGAGCAGGTGATCGAGCCGTTCACCAAGGGAGGCGCCCTGCTGAGGCACGAGTTCCATGTCGGGCGCCAGGCTGCGGAAATAGCCGTCGGCGTCTTCGGGCAGGTAGGCGACCGCACGCCGGACGCCCGGCACTTGACGCATGAGATCCAGCGTGTCCTGCAAGAAGCATGTGTACAGTTGAGCCGCTGTCTCACCGCTGAGGGGCGGGCACAGTCGCGTCTTCGTCTGGCCGGGCGCCGGCTGCTTGGCTACGACAAACAGCATGTTCCCTGCTCGCGTCATGTGATCCATGAGGCGAAGCGGGCGAAGCGGCTGCCAGCACGGGTCGCCAGATGCCGCCGCAGCCGGGCGTCGATGCCGAAGACGCGACCCGGGGCCAATCCGAACATGACAATTGACAGCAGCACGAAGAGGCCGTAACTCCACTCCCATTCGTAAGGACGGGGGATATTGGCCAGCCCAATGTACAACTGCAGCGAGACGCCGATGGCGAGCAGCCCTCCCAAACGCGTCAGCAGGCCGAGGAGCATGGACACAAATACCGTGAACTCGGCCAGCCAGATAAGCCACCCGGCAAGCGCAATGTTGGGCTTTATCAGGTTCTCCAACAGCGCCGCGTTGACCTGGGCCAGCGGGCGAATGTCGATGCCGGCGTTCGGTAGGCCGGCCGGTCGCATGTCGGAGACTAGCACCTTGCGCGGCTGGCTGGCATAGATGGTCTCTATACCCAGCCAGAAGCAGAGACCGCCGCTCCCATTGCCATCCCAATAGTTTTCCACGGCTGGCCGCGGGAAGGCAAAATCGTTGGTGCAGCCAAACGTGGGTGGCAGCTTCCACCAGAGCTGGGTGAAGAAAACGAAGGCCAGCCCCAGGCGGCCGATGACCAAGACGATCTTCTGCAGTCGCAGGTCCCCAGCAGGCGCTGCGGGCCAAGACGTGTTCGTGTCCATGAGAATGTCCTTAAACCGATGTCAGTTCCTCATCGGCTTTGCGTTGGGCAGCAGGCCGCCGGCGCCTGACTCGGCCGCCTTCGTCCAGATGATCAAGTTGCTTTCAGTGTGTCGAACGCCCACGGCGTTCCCGATGCCATTGGCGACTCAGTCGCCTAACGACGTCAGGTCGGGGCTCTCGATGCGTGCGATCAGATCCCAACGGCCGGTCACGGCATGGACCTCTTTGATCACCGAAGCGGCCAGCTTCATGCCAGCCAGCTCCTGCACCAATTCTTCGATGCGACCGGGCTCCGCTTCGATAAAGACAAATGCCTGAATCATGGGTCTCTCCCTATACTGCTAACTCCAGACAGGATCAAAAGATGAGAACATCGGGATGGGTTGGCGACAACGTATCCCAGCATGCCGATTCGGGTGGCTTCGCACGGAAGCGCCTGTGATCACCCTCAGGTGAAGGAGCTGAGTGCGGCGCCGCCGGTGCGCGCAATGCTGTCTAGCTGCTCGCGAATCAATGTCACCGAATTGGCAAGGGGCAGGAACGTGCGGCTCACCTGCATGTCGGCATCGGTCGATAGAGGGTGCCAGAAGACACCATCGACGGTGACCGTCACTTCGGGAATGAGGTTGGTCATGTCCAACTCCAACCCGTCCTTCGAGTAACCGCGTTTTGCCAAAGGGCGCACGAAGTGGTCCTCGTCGGGGATGCCCAGACGGCGGTGAAAATCGCATACCAGGTCGAGCCGGTCACTGTTGACGGGCGTCTCGGTGGTGCTCAGCCGCACCCGGAACCCGCGTTCCTGAAGCAGCCTGATACCCTCCACAGTCTTTTCCCAGGACCCACGGCCGCGATAGTAGTCGTGGTCTTCGGGCTGCCCGCCATCCAGGCTTACCTGCACGACCAGCCTGTCGTTGGCGATAGCACAGAGGCGGTCGAGTCGGGCGCCACGCAGGACCATGGCGTTGGTCAGCACGGTCGTGTTCGCCTTCGTCGAGGCATAGGCCAGCATCTCGTAGACATCGTTGAGAAGAAAGGGTTCGCCGCCCGTGAAGAATAGCTCGCCGAACCCGAGCTCTGTTGCCTCGTCCACCAAGCGCTTCACGTTGGCGAGACCCAGCGCCCTCCGCGGCGCGTTCGGACTGGACCTGGCCACACAATAGGAACAGCGCAGGTTACAGTCAAAGTTGGTATACAACCAGAGCTTCCAGAGAAACGCCGGTGCTGCGCAGGGTTGGGTTAGCTGTTCGTCGATCATTGGACTCCATTCAGGCAGCGTGTCATGAACAGAAGGTCACAAATAGATTAAGCAATTCTTACGCCTTGTAAACGGTCGGGAGTTCACCACTGCCATCCGTCGCCTGGGGTCTCAAGCCCGGTCGACAACGGTCAAGTTAGCGCAGAAGCGGTGTGCTATCTGTTTCGGTCACAGTGCGAAACTGGCCGATGTGCAACGAGACCGAGCTCAGCGTGCAGGAAGACAGATTAACGCGTTCCATCGCTTATCGACAACTTCCGCCCATCCCCCTTGATTCGGGGACTGGTCGGACGATGGTGTATGATTGCGCCTTGCAGGTCGCTACCGCCTTTGCATCCCCCCTGAGGTGCAGCGATGAAGTGTTGGAACGTGGTCTTGAGGTTTTCAAAGCGAAGGGTCTTGCTCGCGTTGGTGACTTTGTCTGTCATCATCGCCAGCTTCGGCGCGGCATCCCTGGCGCCGTCGGTGGGAGCGGTCGTCCAAGCCACCACCGTTCCCGTGACTCCCGCGCCGGCATCTACCCCGGCTCCCCCGGTCACTGCCATGGCGCCGCTTCCGGGAGTGTATGCGTTCCGATCCTCGGGAGAGGAGACGCCCGACTACCTGGTCGAGCTGCGGGCTGATGGGAGGGCATTCGTGCAGGAAAGGCCGTTGGACGCGATGACCATCAGCGCCGCCGGGGCAGGTGCGTGGTCGGTCGAGCAGGGCGATGTACTGATCACGCTGACATCGCTGGCAGCCGACATTCTGGTATCGCCAGAGACCATCCGGCTCAAGTTCGTGGACGGCTTTCCCACAGGGACGGAAGCCAAGGCAGGAGGCGCGTTCGAACGCCTGCCATTGGGGGTCTTCAGCCTCGGAGCGGGAGAGCAGCATCCCCTGGTACGGATACTCCACCAGCGATTGGCGGCCCTTTCCTGGCTGAACTTCGCCGACCCGAGCAGCGACATCTACGGGGAAGCAACGCGCCAGGCTGTTGCCGACTTCCAGGAGGGGCAGGGACTGGCGCCGAGCGGGGTGCTTGACGCCGGCGCCTGGCTGCGGCTGGGCGCTCCCCTGCCGCCACAACCGGCGCCGCCACCGCCCAGCCCACCGAACGCGGGAGACCTGCCCGCACATACCGGCGAGGGCAAGCCGATCCTCTATCTGACCTTCGACGACGGTCCCATGCCGCAGAACACAACAGTGGTGCTCGACCTGTTGGACAAGTACCAGGCCAAGGCGACCTTCTTCGTCGTCGGCACGATGGTCATGGCCTTCCCTGAGACCTTGCAGGATGCCGTCTCCCGCGGCCACGCCGTGGGCAACCACACTTGGAACCACAAGTCACTCAAGGGTTTCTCACGCAAGCGTTTCACCAGTCAGGTCGAGCGGACCGACGAGGCCATTGCAGCGGTGCTGGGGGACACGGCGACCAGAGAAATCAACCTCCGCTACCTGCGCCCGCCCTATGGGGCAACTGACAGAAACACGAAGCAGTTCGCGGCCGGCCAGGGCTACACGATCATGATGTGGGATGTGGACCCGCAGGACTGGCGACGTCCTGACGCCAAAGCCATTACCCGCCATGTGCTCAAGCATGCGCGACCCGGCGCCGTCATCCTCCTACATGACGGCGGTGGCAATCGCAGGCAGACGCTTGCAGCCCTGCGTACGCTCTTGCCCGAGCTGAAGGCCCAGGGCTATGTGTTTCGCACGCTTCCGGCGCCCAGGTAGGACGGCTGTTTCTGAGCCCCACGGTCTGTCTGCGCAGGTGTGGAGCAACTGTGATAAACTAATCGCTGCCGGCAGGCTGCTGTCGCGCCCCTAACGCACGGATGGGGCGGCGAGCGCCCTATAGGTTGGAACCTCGCCATCCCGGCCGTTCACCCGGAGGTCCAGGCGATGCCCAAAATTGCGTATGTCTCGCGCGGTTTCGTTGCGGAGATGGGCTCCAGGTTCAGCGGGGAACAGACGCTGGTGTGTAGCTGGCGCGATCTGGTGTGGGCGGCGATCACGGTGCGGAAACCGCGCGCCGGACACATCATGGGCTACGGGCGCTATTCGTGGTTCGAGTGCCTGTACCGGGCCTCCATCCTGCACGCGAACCTGGCGGAGCGGAACGGGCTCTTTCGCCGCACCCTTGCCTACAGCAGCCTGGATTCGACGGAGAAAGGCGCCATTTCCTACTTCCTGGGGCTGACCACGGCCAAGCTTTTTGCCGAGAAGGTCCTGGGCGTCCCCTGGCTGATGCACCTGGACGTCTACCGCGGCCAGCTACGGGCGTTGGGGCTGGATGGAGACGCGCGACCCGGCCTTGTCGGGTTGGACCGTGAGGGGCGGTGGGTCGTGGTGGAGGCCAAGGGTCGGACCGGCGGCCTGGAGCGGGATGTGCTGGGCAAGGCGAAACAGCAGACCCAACATCTGGCCGATATCGGAGGCAGCAGTCCGCGTCTGCGCATCGCCATCGCCTCATATTTTCAGGCCGGGGCTTTGCATGTGGCGTGGGAGGACCCTGCGGACCCCTTGGAAGACGCCATCAGCCTTGACCTGTCCCCACACGAACTGTTGGCCGAATACTACCGTCCCTTGCTCGCCCTGCTTGTGGTGCAGGAGAACATAGGGGACCTGGCGTGGGTGACGGTTGGTGATGAGCAGTACCGCACGTTGCACATCAGCGAGGCCGATCTCACCGTCGGCGTCGCCCGGTTCATCTACGAAGCGGCTGCAAAGGGCCCGACCGCTCTCCCTGTGGCCGTGCTGGAGCAGAGGCGGAGTCTGGCGCGCCAGGCCAGGAGGCATCGGGCGGTGGGCAGCGATGGTGTGCTCGTGCAGGTGGGACCCTTGTGGAGCAAGAGGCAGATGATGCATGAGCCGGAACGACGCAGTCTGGGGTGAGGTTCGTGTCCACCCAAGATGACCCTGCCTGAACCACCTGGAAGAAACCCGTCGCTAACGCTCCGGGTACCGTGTCCTCTATCAGGGCGTGGGGTCCATGCCAAAGGTTGCTACCGAGCTATTGGGGTGCTATCATTATCATAGCATTTTTCCTGGAGAGACCGTGAAATGCCCCAACTCCTGGTCCGAGATTTGGCTGCCGAAACCATCCAGCGTCTGAAGGATCGGGCGCGACGGCATGGGCGCTCCCTACAAGGCGAAGTCAAGGTGATATTGGAGGCTGCCGCCGCCTTTTCCCCTGACGAAGCGCGGCTTGTGGCTGAAGGGTGGCGTGAACGACTGGCCGGACAGACCCACACTGACAGCGCCGAGCTGATCCGTGAGGATCGCGGGCGATGAGCAGCACAGTGGTGGACGCCAGCGTGACAATCGCCGCTCTGCCTACTTTCTCCAAACCCGCTGCTGAGCGTCGTACTCCCAGCCGAACGCCGCCAGATCAAGCGGATACTGTTCCCAGCCTGCCGCCACGCGGGTCATGGTCTCGTCCCAGGTCCGCAGGCCGCTGAGCGTGTCGGCGGCCTCGACGTTGCATCCGCCCACGGCCACAGCGGCGATGGCGGTTTCTTCGGCGCTGAGGCCCTGAAGAAGTCCGGCCAGGAAGCCGGCGATCGTGGAATCGCCAGAGCCGGCTGCCCCCACCAACCGGGCGCGGAAGCAGGGCGCCCACAGCTCCTTGTTCGCCCACGTGGCGGGGTCGGACGGCGTCGCCCGGCCCATGCCGGCGATGGCCTCGGTGTTCCCCGTGCGCAGATAGAAGCCGCGGTGGCCCAGCTTCAACCCCACGACCCTGGCGCCCAGAGCCAGCAGTTCGCCTGCCACGTCGGAGAGCAAGTCCGGCGTCAGCAGGGGAAGGATGTCGCCGCCTGATGCTTGTTCTGTCATCGCCACCAGGGTCGGGCGCCTCAGCATGAACAGAGTCTCCTCGATGCTGGGGAGGAAGATGTCGACATAAGGAAGAGCCGCAGCCAGGATTGTGGGCCAGGGTGCGCGTCCTGCGTCCGAGGCCGGATCCGGGTAGGCCATATCCAACGATGTGGTGGCGCCGGTGGCTCGAGCGCGGCGGAAGATTGCTGCCAGCTCGGCGCCTTCATCGCTGTACATGAGCCGCATCAGCGGCGGATAGCCGAAGTGGAAGAGCCGGGCGGCTTCGATCCGGTCATAGCGCACGTCGCCGGCGGCAAAGGTGTCGTTGGCGCCCGGCGAGTGCAGGAACAAGCGATCGATGCCGGGCGGGTTGAAGACCACGGTGTAGGAGGTGCTGGCCGCCGGGTCGACGACCATGCCCTCGGCCAGGGCCGGGTCGCGGGCGGCGACCAGGCGCAGAATGGCTTGACCAAAGAGGTCGTCGCCGACTTTGCCCATCAACTGGGTGCGGATGCCCAACTTGTGCAGAGCCAGGCCCACATTGGAGACCGCACCGCCGGTTGAGAAGGCGGCGGCGCCCACCTGCATCAGCCGGCCGGGGCCAAAGGCCAGGCGGAACTGGTCGGACGTGGTCTGTGAGAGGTCGGGGATGACGTCCAGGCAGATGTGTCCTGCGGCGACGGCGTCGATCGGCTGTGGCGTGGTATCGGCAGAGGTCATGGGTTCGCAGGTCGATAGTGGCGCGAATAGTCAGTGCACAGCAGGTGCAGCGGCGGCTCGTCTTCTTCGATAGCCGGGAAGCGTCCGACCGGTTCGTAGTGGAAACTACTGGCCACCGACCCCCATCTGGTGGCTCAGGGGAGCCAGGGCAGGGTAGACTTGGGCAAAGAGCGCGGCTTTGTCCATGTACTGTTGGTGCAGTGTGGGGTCGGGCTCGTAGACGCGGCCCCCACGCACCGTTGCCGCCACGCCCTCGGCCACCGAGGCGTAGACGCCGGTGGCCGTCCCGGCCAGGATGGCGGCGCCCAGGCAAGGTGCTTGCGCGGCATCCATTGCCCGCACCGGCTTGCCGAAGATGTCGGCCTTGGTCTGGAGCCACAGCGGTGACTTGGCCCCGCCGCCGAAGGCGCGCAGCTCGTCGACGGCGATTCCGGCTGCTTCCATAGCGTCCACGCTCAGCTTTGTTTCATAGGTCACGCTATCGAGAATGCCTTTGATGATTTGCCCGGCGGTGGTGCTCAGGTCCAACCCCACGATGGCCCCCTTGGAGGCGGCGTCGAGGGCAGGGGTGCCGCTGCCAATAAAGTGCGGCAGGACCAGCACCGGCGAGGGGCCGTCTGTGGCCTGGGCAAGAATCAGATCATAGACATCCCGACCGGTGGCCGCCGCCTCCTGCTGCTCGCTGCGGGCGAAATTGTCGCGGTACCAGCGCAGGAGGGCGCCGCCGGTGGCGGTCCAGCCCAAGGTGAGATACATACCGGGGGCGGTATGGGGGGCAATCGGCAGGTTGCTGCGCATCAGGGCTTCGTCCAAGACAAGCCGGGGCGAGGCAACGGCCACGCATTCCACCGTACCGGTGGAGTCCATGGCGATTCCGGCGGTGATGGCGCCGCAGCCGAGGGCGCCGCAAGGCTGGTCGTGCCCGCCGGTGACGGCCACGGCGCCGGGCGCCACACCCAACTCTGCGGTCGCCTTCCGGGGAACCTGGCCGATCACCGTGCCTGAAGGTTGAAGGGCCGAAAGCCGCTCAGGTTCCAGACCTGCCAGCGCCAGGAGTTCTTCGGACCAGGCCAGCCGGTTGACGTCGAATACCATGGTGCGCGCTGCGAGCGAATAGTCCATGACCGGGGCAAAGCCAAGCTGATGCCAGACGAAATCCTGCATGCAGAGAAAGCGGCGGGCCGCCCGGAAGGTGGCCGGGTCGAAGTGCCGCAGCCACATGAGTTTGTTCGCCGTGTACATGGGATGCAGCGGCATTCCCGTGATGCGGAAGAGCCGTTCACGGCCGACGTGTTCCGCCCACCAGGCCGCCTGTTTCTCGGCGCGGGTGTCGATGGCGGTGATGAAGCGGCACAGCGGACGACCCTGGTCGTCTACCGGCAGCACCGACTCGCCATGTGTGGAGATGCTAAGGGCATCCGGTGGGTCTGCGCGCACCTGCGCCGTGACGCGGCCGATGACCTCCTGGATGCCCGCCCATACCTCGGCCGGGTCCAGCTCCATCCATCCGGCGTGGGGCTGATACAACGGGTATTCGCGATAGGCCTGGGCGAGGATATCGCCCGTCGCCGTAAAAGCCACGGCTTTGCAGCCTGTGATGCCGACGTCAAGTCCCAGCAGGCTCATACGCAGTCCTCGGTGCCACAGTAAGGGATACTCAGGGCGTTCCTAGCCTTTGACGGCGCCGAAGGTGAGACCCCGCACGATGAAGCGCTGGGCAGTTAGAGCCAGAAGGGCTGGGGGAAGGATGGCAATGAGCAGGCGCGTGGCTACGAACCAGAACTGGATACCCTGGGTGTGTTCGACGCCGGCAATCACTACCGTGATCGGCTGTGAGTTCTTGAAACTGAGAACCAGGCCAAAGAGGAACTCGTTCCAGGAGAAGGCAAAGGCGATCACGGCCGCTGCGGCAATTGCCGGCTTCGACAAGGGCAGGGCAATGTGCCAGAAAGCCTGCAAGTGGGAGGCGCCGTCCACGTAGGCCGACTCCTCCATCTCTATCGGCAGGTCCTTGAACACGTCACGCATGATCAGTACGGCGAAAGGCAGGGTAAAGGTGGCATTGGCCAAGATGAGCGACAGCAGGCTGTCATGCAGCCCAATCGTCTGCATGACAAGGAAGAACGGGATCACCGTGACCACGGGCGGCAGAAAGCGCTGGGACAGGAACCACATGGCCATGTCCTTGTTCTTCCAGCGTCGAAAGCGAAAACGGGCCAACCCGTAGCCCGCCAACGTGCCCAGGGAGGTGGCGACCACCGTGGCGCCAATGGAGATGATCAGGCTGTTGCGCAGGGCGCGGCTGATCTCCGGTAGTCTATTGCTAAACTCCGCCGCCCAGTTGGACAGTGTGGGCGTGAACTGCAAGAAAGGGACGAGCGAAGGCTTGGAGAGAATCACGGCGGGCGGCTTCAAAGAAGTGATGATCGCCCAATAGAACGGAAATGCCGCCCAGCAGACGGCGATGATGATCGCAATCCACACGAAAATCTGGCCCGCTAGCGATCCCTTACGTTTGACACGTTTCGGCGGAACAGCAGAAGTAGTCATGGCGGCTCTCCGTTACTCGTAGTTCTTCCGCATGCGGCTGAAGAAGAATAGGCTGACGATCATCATGATGAAGAGTAGAATGTAGGCCAGCGCCGATGCGTAGCCATGGTTGAAGTTGCGCAGACCGACCAAGTAAACATAAAATGAATAGGTCTGCGTCGCTGCTCCGGGGCCGCCGTTGGTCAGGCTGAAGGGGATGTCCAACATCTTGAAGGTCTCGACGATCTGCAGGATCGCCACAGTCAGCAGGATGGGCGCAATGAGTGGCAGCGTGATGTAGCGAAACACGTCAACGCCCGACGAGGAATCGAGACGGGCAGCCTCGTAGATTTCTTCCGGCAGCGACTGCAAGCCGGCCAGGAGCACCAGGAAGGAAAATGGCGTCCACTGCCACGTAAAGACCAGAACGACGGCCAACCTGGCCAGCCACACGCTCGAGAACCAGGCCGGCGGGTGGGTCATACCCAGGGAAATCAACACCGTGTTGACGGCGCCGACCTGCTCGTGGAAGATCGTCAGGCCCAGGTAGCCCACGGCGATCGCCGACGTGAAGAGAGGCATCGTGAAAAGAGCTCGAAAGACGCGCTGGCCGCGTATCTCGCGGTTAAAGAGAATCGCCAACCCGAGACCCAACAGAACGGTGATGGCAACACAGACCACCACGAACATGAGGGTAACCGTCAGGGCGTCCCAGAAGCGATAGTCGTGGAAAGCATCGATGTAGTTTTGCAGACCGATGAACTTCTGCGGCCGGCCCAGGCGCGCCTTGAAGAAGCTCAAGCGCAAAGAATAGAGCAGCGGGAAGATCGTGAACGTGAGAACCCAGATGATGCCTGGAACCACAAACAAGTACTTGACACGTCCGCGCTGGTACATGGCGCCTCCGATCGAAGACCCTAAGGGTTCCCGAACCACCGGACGCAACCAGCCATCCGGCGCCGGAAACCCTTAGGGGCTAGTTCTGCGAGGACCCGGAGAAGTCGTCAGCCCGGACGGTGTGATCGACGAAGCTCATCTGATTCGGCTTCTGTTGGCCACATCGCCTCACCAACAACGTCTCGGGTCTGGCTCATGACGCTCGACTACTGTGGCGTGTAACCGATCGACTCCTGGTACAGCTTGAGGAGGTCCGCACGCCCGAAGTCGTCGATGATGGCGGTCCAGTCAGCGGCGGTGCGATCCAGCGCCTCCTGGGCGGAAACCTGGCCCGTGACTGCCTCTGACAGGTGGATGTCCCAGGACGTCATCATCTCCGTGGTAGCGGGGATGCGGATATAGGTCTGGGAGATCGGGTACTTGAAGAAGTTATCGGTGTAGGCGTCCACGTAGGACTTGGCATCGACGGCGTTCCAACCGGCAGCGGTGTAGTCCTCGATGGTGGCCTTGCCGGTGGGCTGCAGCCAGTCATAGCTCGTGCCGGGGTTGACGCCGGTCCAGCCGTACGTCACCATCCAGTGATTGATGGTCGGGGTCGCCATCAGGGCCATCCAGTAGTAGGCCAGATCGGGATTCTTGGCGAACTTGGACAGCACCGGATGCCACGAGCAGCCCACCTGGTTGCCGACGAGGTTGGGCTTGTCCAGCTTCAGGAACTGTTTCGTCTCCATGTCATACGGGCTCTTGGTGCCGGGGATGCCGCGGGCGCCGACCTTGCCCTGGATCTTGGACTGGGTCAGGTCTTGCGCCAGCGCACCCACGTCGCCCCAGGAGAACGTCATGATGGCGTTGCCGGAGAGGAAGTCCGCCCAGGCCTCACCCAGGCTCCAGCCCCACATGGCCGACGGCCCGGCTTTGGACAACTCGATCAGCGTCTCCAGGGCCTTGACGTGGCCCGGCGAATTGATCAGCGGCTCCATGGTTTCAGGGTCGAAGTAGTAGATGTTGTGATACTTGTCGACCTTGGTGGGATCATCACCCGGAGCAGGGATCGTGACGTAGGGCGCCGACAAGGCCATGAAGTGGAAGAAGCCCTGGCCGCCGACCTTCAGGTGCAGGGTGATGCCGTCGTCCGCATCGCCATCGCCGTTCCAGTCCTTGCCATTGAAGAACTTGGCGATCTTGAGGACGTCCTCCCACGTGTCCATGGCGACAGGCATGTCCTCGCCGGTCTCCTTCTTGTACTCGGCCTGCCACTTGGGATCCTCGATGACGTCCTTGCGCCAATAGAGGATCTGGGCATCATGGTCGTAGCTGGTGCCGTACCACTTATCGCCCCACTTCATCAAGTTGGCGATGGAAGGCGGGAGCGACTCGCGATCCCACTTGGGCATGCGCGGGTCGTCGAAGTACTTGTCAAGGGGCTGGACGAAGTCGTTGGCGATGTAGTCGCCGTAGAAGTTGGAGCAGTTGAGGATGACGTCGTATTGGTTGGCGCCGGTCTGGAAATCAGTGAAAATCTTCTCGCGCATTGCCGCGAAGGGGATCTCCACGATGTCGTAGGTAGCGCCGGTCAGCTCCTGGAACTTGTCGCGGAAGAAATAGGTGGGGCCGGAAATGGCGCCACGCTGGCCCGCCGAATAGACGCCGATGGTGAACTTCTGGTCCTTCCAGGCCGGATCGGGCTTACCCTTGTCGGCCGCATCCCAGGCCGCCTGCGCGGTCTTGCCCTCGGTTTCATTGGCGGCGGGGAAGCCGCTGAACATCTGGGGGGCAGCCGTCGGTACAGGAGTGGCCGTGACCTCCACCTGTTTTTCGACTTCGACGACCTTGGTCACCTCGACCTGTTTCTCGACTTCGACGACCTTGGTCACCTCGACCTGTTTCTCGACCACCACGGTCTCTTTGATGATCTGGGCAGGCGGTGGGGTTGGCTGAGCGCACGCTGCTAACACAAACAGCGCAAGAATGACGACGAGCAAAATAGATACGCGTTTCATCTTCTGGTCCTCCTTGACCGAAGATTGGTCGCCCGCGGCAAACGACGTCGGGGCGTCAGTGGACATTCGACAGCATGAAGCGTGGCCAGCGCCGATTTCTCTAACGCGCCGTCACCTCCTTCCCGTCACTGCAACCGGCGGTGCGGCGCCGTCGCTGCCTAGTCGCTGCCAAGAGCGACTCATACGCGATGCCCACACGCCATGAAAGTGCGACATTATGCAAACCAACAACTCCAAGCAGCGACGATGATACTCTAACGAAAAACACGGAGCTGCGCTGCGGAAGTCAAGACCGGGAACTCCTTGCCTACAGTGTTCACGACCTCGACAAAATGTATCATACCGTACCTAACCGCGACAGTCAAGAGTAGTTGTGCCAAAGAGCACTTACGCCGCGATGCGGACTGTTGAGTTAGGATAGCTCCATCCGAACATGGGCCTCCCGGAGGTCAGGTCGATCTCCTTTTTTGCGCCTTGCCAGAAGTCGTTTATAGTGTCGCACCGCGGTTGCCCACTACCGCAGGAGGAGTGCTACACATGAACAGATTGGTGCAAATTGTTGTCTTGCTATCCATGCTGGTTCTGGCTGTCCTGCCGGCCCCGGCTGTTGCCCGGGCCGATAGCTGCCAGACGCTGCTGCCCAAGGGCCTTTGGGAGGGAACCACTCACGTCCTGATGGACGTCAGGGGGATCGAGAATGGCGTCTTACTTCAGGAATTCGTCTTCAACCACAATGGGCAGATCGCCCTGACCGTCGATTGCGGGGTGTCGGCGGGCACCTATCACGCCACTGAAGTGCGTACTATCGACTACTTTTTCAGTGGGGGACATGTTGAGTGTAACTATGTCTATGACCTCAAGCAGGCGACGGGAAGCGTTGTCGCCGGTTCCAACGGCCAACCGCGCCTGGACGTGCGCTGGGGCCAAGGCTCAGTGACCAGCCCCTGCATAGAGGGCAACGGGATGCCCGCTGCCACCTGGCAGTTCTCCGTCTCGGGGCCGCCGCAGGACCGCACCGTCAAAGGGGATTTTCATCTCCGCTACGATGATCCGCAGGGTCAGGACTGGGACGCCTTGGCGCAGATGTTCCGCAGCCAGGGCTACCAGGTCACCCTGGACAAATCCTTCACGCTCACCCGCAAGCCCCAGCCAACGGTGGAGGGACTGAGCGCCAGCCTGCGCCAATTCTTCCTGGCCGGCATCCCGGTGACCAACCACTACACGGCAGCTATCGACTGGGATGGCGCCGATCCGGGCTCCGCCAGCTTCATTCTGGAAGGTAACCCACCGGCCAACATGAGCGTCAACGCCAGCGGCGCCACCTTCGACCTGCCATTGGGTCCGATCCAGCGCACCGGCGACATTCCCATCAGCGTCGAAGCCGAAATCGAGGGCCGCCTCGACCGCCGCGACGGCCTTGGACCCTTGACCATGGTGCCGGTGCCAAACTGGGCCAAGCCCTTCAACCTGCAACCGCAGCCGCAGGCTGAACATGTCGGCTACAAGGGTGAGCTCCGGCTGCCCGATAAGCCGCTGGATGCCCACGTGGAGCTTCCCGCTCTCATTCCCTTTGTCGGCGGCACCTGGGGTCTGCTGCCCACTCAGTTCAAGGTGGGGCTTTCGGCGGACTCACTCGGCACGCGCGAGCGCGATGGCATCTCTGCTCAGGGCGGTTTCGGCCTGGGCAAGCGCGTCTTCAAGCTGGCTGCCAGCGGCAATGTCTTCGGCACGATCACGCACGATGAGCTGAAATTCGAATCTGATCCGCTGACTCTGTCTACTTCTGGCATCTTCTTCCAGGAGCATATAGGTCTGCTTTCGGTGATACCGGATGTGGAGGCATTGTTCAGCGTGCCGGTGCTTGGCGATGCGCTGAAGGCGCTGAACTCGGCGCTGGGTGTGACCGCCGACGTTCATGGCTCTATGGCCGGACATGGGCGTTTGGGTGTCACCGGCGACAAGTTGGGGCTGACCGAGGCCGGGTTCGATGCCGGACTGGGGGTGACGGCATCCGCCGGCATCGACACGCCGGTGGTAACGCTCATCCTCACAGGTGGAGGCGACGGGTCGTTGAGTATGCAGGTCATCCCTGCTGTCAAAGTCACTGCCTGTAAGGTGCTGCTCTCCTTCCAGGCCAGAGCCGGAGCCTTTGGTTTCAACGCCCCGCCGGCGAAGGCCCAATTTTCCATCTTGACCTGTACTGTCGGCGGACAGACCGTTCTTGTCTCTGCTGACCCGCAGGCCCTGGCAGCGGTCATGACCTATGGTTCGTCTGTGCCGCTGATCGAGCGCAGCGTGTCCGAGGCGCAGACAACCAACGGTCTGCCCGAAACGGTGCTGGTGGAAAACACCAGCCTACAAGCGCGGCCGCTGCTGGTGGCAGGTGCGGACGGCCGGTTGGCTCTGGTGTGGAACAGCGTCAGCGCCAGTGGCGCCGCCGATGCCGTCAGCCTGCGCCTGTATGACGGGGCGGTCTGGGGCAATGCGATCACGGTAAGCCAGGCAGGCCGCGCCTCCTTCAATCCCACCGCCGTCTTCGCTGCCGGCGGCAATCTGTTGGTGGCGTGGTCAGAGGCCCAAGGGGCGCCCGACCCCAATGGCATCACCGAAGCCTTTGTCCGTTCGCTGGAAATTGTCTGGGTGGAGATCGATCCTGGCACGGGGCAGGTCGTCCACAGCGGGCGGCTGACCACCGACAGCGTCATGGATTTCGCGCCTCGCTTGAGCGCCGCCGCGGATGGGACCGTCTGGTTGGCGTGGCAGAGGAGCCCGGGAAGCAACATGGCCGGGACCGCAGCCGCACCCAACTGGCTGCAGGCGTCGCGTTGGACGGGTTCGGGCTGGACGACGGTCGAGATGGCGGGCCAAAACGGGGTGGGCACGCTGTTCTGGGATATCGCCGCCGTTGACGGCGATCGCGTTTGGCTGGTCGCCGACGTCGACATGGACGGCGACATGGGCACCGCAGCCGACCGCGAGATCTCTGTCTACAAGCGCACCATCTCCGGATGGGCGACGCCCTACCGGCTGACCAACGACAGCGTCATCGACTCCGGACCCCTGCTTACCCTGAGGCCGGACGGCAAACCCGTTTTGGCCTGGCGGCACGGCGATGAGGTGCTGGGCCTGATCGGCGATCCGACGAGCACCCCGCCGCAGACCTGGTTCGGCAGCAATGCCGGCGTCGGCCCGATGCTGGGCAGTGGCCGGTTGTTGGCAGGCGCCGGAGGCAAGCTGGTGCTGCTGTGGCCGGAGGGCACCGAAAAAGGGCAGGACGTGTGGCTCTCACGGTATGATCCCAACGCAAAGACCTGGAGCCAGCCGGGGCCACTCTTCCAAAGCGCTGAGCAGCGCCGATCCCTGTCGGCGACGCTTAAGCCCGGCGGCGACATCCTGTTGGGTCTGGAAGCAGCGACGGTGAAAAGCGAGTCTGTGAACTTTGGGGGCGGCGCCACAGGCAATGTGCCTGTCGTCGACGATGCCGGTCGCCTGCTGGTCGCGACCATCCCCGCCGGCTATGTTCCGGCGCCCCAGCATCCGCAGTTGTTCATGCCGGTGGTGGTCCGCTAAACGGTCTACGTCGCAGGGCCAAGAAACCCGGCGCTTACGCTTCGGGTACGGATGGTGCGGCAGAGCCCGAAGCGTAAGCGCCGGGTACGGAGTGACCGGCAGAACCCGAAGCGTAAGCGC
>CAZHTZ010000003.1:7602-14507 GCA_964535455.1 uncultured Caldilineales bacterium | reverse complement strand
GCGTAAGCGCCGGGTACGGAGTAACCGGCAGAACCCGAAGCGTAAGCGCCGGGTAAAGTGTGTGACAGCAGGGCGCCTCAGTCGTACTCGGTCGGCAGCCCCGGATTGGCGTGGTGGGCGAAGAGCCTGTCGATCTGGCGCGTCGTGATTCGCTCCGTCGAAAGATCGGGGATGTCGTCCCTGCCGAAGAAGCCAACCTCGCTGGTTTCGTCACTTACGGCGGCGCTGCCGCCTATCAGTTCGCATAGGAAAAAGGCCTTGTAAGCATGGAAGAGCATGGGCGGGTGTTCGTGTCTGTCACGGTCATACATCGCCACCAGCTTGGAGACCTTGGCCTCGAAGCCTGACTCTTCCCGAATCTCCCGCTCCACTGCCTCTGAGGGGGAGTCGCCGACGTCTGCCCATCCGCCCGGCAGCGTCCACAGGCCGTCGGAACGCTCGCGGACGAAGAGCAGGTCGTCACCTCGAAACACCGCTCCGCGCACGTCGATCTTCGGCGTCGCATAGCCCTGCTCGGCGCTGTACAGATTGGGAATGCGCGCCGCGTCCAGATCGGAATGGGCCGCCAATATCTCTGCGGCCACGCTCTGGACCTGTTCGTAGCGCTCGCGGTCGTACGCATTGGTATTGTACGTCAGGCCATTTTGGGCGATGGCCTGCAGGCGCCGCACCCAGGCCAGCCAGGGGGTATCCATGGTACGCAAACCAAACCCTAAAGGTCTCAAAGACCTTTAGGGTTTTCGTTAGTACTTCCCGTACAACGGTCCGAAGTTGGCGCAGGCGCGGAAGTCGGCGCCCTCGCGGTCGTCGGTGCCAAAGGCGTTCCAGGCGCTGGGACGGAAGACGTCCGCGGCCGGCACGTTGTGCATGTAGACGGGGATGCGGAGCATGGACGCCAGCGTGATCAGGTCGCTGCCGATGTGACCGTAGCTGATGGCGCCGTGGTTGGCTCCCCAGTTGTACATCACATTGTAGACGTCGGTGAAGGCGCCACTGCCAGTCAGCCGGGGGGCGAACCAGGTGGTGGGCCAGGTGGGGTCGGTGCGCTCGTCAAGGACGAAGTGCACTTCCGGCGGCAGGCTCACGGTCCAACCTTCAGCGATCTGTAGGGCCGGTCCCATGCCCTTCACCAGGTTGAGACGGCACATAGTCACGGGCATGCCGCCGCGGGTAAGGAACTTCGTCGACCAGCCGCCGCCGCGGAAGTATTCGACCGTGGAGGTGTGCCAACTGGTGGCTTCGAGGCAGGCCACAGCCTCTTCCGGCGTGACCTGCCAGTAGGGTTTCATGGCAGGTTGGCCGTCGATCTTCTGCTCGCCTGTGCCGTCGAGCGTGGCGGGGCCGGAGTTGATCAGGTGCAGAATGCCCCCTGCGGCGGCGCCGGAGAGCTCGTAGTCAGCCACTCGCTTGACCGCTTCGGGACTCCAGTAGGTGCGCACGTCGGCAAAGATCTGCGCTGTTCCGGTGAGGAGGTGGCCGAAGAGCATGCCGATGCCGTTGAGGGCATCGTTTTCGGTGGCGACGATGTAGGGCTGGCGAATGCCGGTCCAGTCGAAGGAGCTGTTGAGGATGGCCTCCATGTAGTCGCCGTTGGGGAAGTGGTCGGTCCATTGGCGCTGGCCCTGGAACCCGCCGGCGATGGCGTTGTGGCCAAGGGCCTCTTCGCCAAAGCCCATTTCCTGTAGCCGGGGATTGCCCACCATCAGGTCGCGAGTGATCAGCGCCATCTTGACCGACATCTCCCATGCCCAGTCCTTCTTGGGGCGGCTGTGCTGTTTCTGTGGGGGATTGTGGTCCTTGCCCTCCCGGCAGTACTGTTTGGTCCAGGCCAACGCCCGAGCGTACTCGTCGGGGTCATAGATGTTCTCTTCGACGCGCCGCGTGACCTCGCTCATGTCGATGGCTTCGACCCGCATACCCAGGTAGTTCTCGAACAGGGGTTGGTCGACGATCGAGCCGGCGATGCCCATGGAGGTGCCGCCGATGGACAGGTAGGACTTGCCCCGTATCGTGGCCGCGGCCAGACCGGCGCGGGCGAACTGCAGTAGCCTCCCGGCGACGTCGGCAGGAATGGAGGTGTCGCTGGATTCCATCACGTCGTGGCCGTAGATGCTGAAGGCAGGGAGGCCTTTTTGCGTATGTCCGGCCAATACCGCCGCCAGATAGACCGCACCCGGGCGTTCGGTGCCGTTGAAGCCCCAGACGGCCTTGGGCAGGAGCGGGTCCACATCCATGGTCTCGGCGCCGTAGCACCAGCAGGGCGTGACAGTAATGGTCAGACCCACGCCCTCGCGGCGGAACTTCTCAGCACAGGCAGCGGACTCGGCTACGCGGCCGATCGTGCCGTCGGCGATTACGCACTCGACCGGCAGGCCATTGGCATGGCGCAAGTTTTCGCCCAAAAGCTTGGCCACGGAGCGGGCCATGTTCATGGTCTGCTCTTCCAGCGATTCACGTACACCGCCCAGGCGACCGTCGATGGTCGGGCGAATGCCGATTTTGGGCGGGTCGCCCACGAGGCGGTTTTTGGGTGGATTAAGAGGAAAGTCGTTCATAGTTGATTTGGTTTCCTATAGGGTAGGTTACGTATCACGCTTTTCTTCCAAGCGACCCATAACGACCATATTTGTGCACGGCCTGGGTCATGGCCACGAAGTTGGCGGGTGGAATGCCTTCCATAATGCTGGTAGAAGAGCCGAGGACATACCCGCCGCCGGGACCGAGTTTTTCACAATAGAGGCGTACGCGCTCCTCGATCTCCTCGATGGGACCGTAGGCCAGCAAGACGGTGGGGATGTTGCCGACAAAGGCGAATCGCTTGCCCCACTTCTCCTTCACGGCGATGATGTCGTTCGATTCCGGCTCGATGGGGTGGCAGATGTCGAAGCCGACGTCGTCGAGGATGGGGAAGATCTTGTCCATCTTGCCGTCGGTGTGGTACGCCACCAGCTTGCCGCTGGCCTTGGCGGGCGCGATCAGGCGCTTCATGCGGTGCGGGAAGATTCCCAGGAACATGTCCGGGTGGATCATGAGACCGGCGTTGTGGCCGATGTCGTCATTGACGAGGACGAAAGCCAGCTCCTCGGCAAACTCGTCGCACACCGTCTGCATCACCTTCTCCTGATGCGCGAGCAGAACATCCATAAGACTTTCCAGGAAGGGCCGCTCCTCGTAGAACATGATGAAGGAGTCGGCCACGCCCACGGCAAGCATGGTGCTGTCGAAAAAGGAGGTGAAGTTGGCAAATACCCCCACGCCGGTGTCCCGCGCGGCCTTCAGGTAACGCTCCAGGTAGCGAAGCTGGGTTGCGATCGGAGTGGGTGGCTCCAGGTCGGCGAAGTCCATGCCGGGCTTGAAGGAACCGCCGGTGTAGTGCTCGGTGCCGTCGGACGCCATGGTCATGACGTTGTTTGGGCGCCAGTTGAAGTTACAGACCACCGCGTCCATGCCCAGTCGCCCGGCAAACTCGACGTGGTCTTCCGGCGTAATCGACTGCCCGCCGCGGGCCGCATCGACGATTCCGTAATCGAGCTTTTTCTCCAGGACGTATTCGTACACCGTCGAGCTTGTGACCCAGAATTCGAGGTGCGGGATGCGATCGGCTTCCTGGTGGCGCAGCGCCTTCAGGAGCCGATTCACATCGGAGCGCTCAATGCCGTCATTGGCTGCGTTGCTCATGTGCTCTTCCGTTGGACGACCGGCCACGTACTACGTAATGCGTAATGCGTAATGCGTAATACGTGTTACGTGGTTGACGGTCGTCAGCGGTCGGTCGTCAGCGGTCGTCGGTCGGTCGTCGTTCTCATGCTGCCTTGCCGAGCAGGGCCTTGGCGTGGCGGGCAGCGCTGCCGGCATCGGGGGCGAAGCCATCAGCCCCCACCTTGTCGGCAAACTCCTGCGTGATCGGCGCTCCGCCCACCATCACCTTCACCTGGTTCCGCACGCCCGCTTCCTTCAACGCCTCGATCGTGTTGATCATCGACTTCGTCGTCGTCGTCAGCAAGGCCGACATCCCCACGATGTCCGGCTTGTGCTCCTTCACCGCCGCCACGAACTTCTCCGGCGCCACGTCCGTGCCCAGGTCCACGATCTTGAACCCGGCCCCTTCCAGCATCATCGCCACCAGGTTCTTACCGATGTCGTGCAGGTCGCCCGCCACCGTGCCCACCACCACCGTCCCCACCTGCTGCACGCCTTCCTGCGCCAGCAAGGGCTTGAGAATCTGGGTGCAGGCGGCCATGGCCCGGGCGGAGATGAGCATTTCCGGGACGAACTTCTCGCCGATCTCGAACAGGCGGCCCACCTCGGACATGGCGGGGATACAGCCTTCGTTGAGGATCTTCTCGGCGGACACCCCGGCGTCAAGAGCAGCCCGGGTGGCGGCGGTGGCGGCTTTGGCGTTGCCGCTGAGAATGGCGTTGTAGACTGCGTCAAGATTCATGATAAGACTCCTTCTATTTGAATTGAGTGCTTGAAATGTTGCAGGTTAAATGTTGCAGGTTGCACGTTGCAGGTTGCACGTTGCACGTTCAGGGAACTCGGAGGCGCCAACGTGCAACGTGCAACGTGTTAACGTTCAACCTTTGAGAGCGCCAAACGTCAGGCCCTCGGTCAGACGGCGTTGGATCAGGATAACGAAGACGATGGCAGGGACGATCATCAGCACAGACATCGCCGTCATCCCGCGCCAGTCCACGGTGAACTGGGTGGTAAAATCGTAGAGGCCGACAGGAAACGTCTTGGACTTGGGCGTACTCGTCACCAGACTGGCGATTTGGTACTCGTTCCAGGCAGCCAGGAAGGCGAAGATGCCCGCAGCCGCCATGCCGGGAAGCGACAGGGGCAAGTCGACGCGCCAGAAGGCGCTCCAGTAGCCGCAGCCATCGATGTAGGCGGCCTCATCCAGCTCCTTGGGAATCTGGCGGAAAAAGCCATCCATCA
Organism: uncultured Caldilineales bacterium; assembly: GCA_964535455.1. GTDB lineage: Bacteria > Chloroflexota > Anaerolineae > J102 > J102 > SSF26. Next base: position 9,566 of record CAZHTZ010000003.1, on the reverse strand, counting down.
GCCAGACCGTGAAGGGAATGTTGATGGCAATGTAGACAAGAGCCAGGCCGTGGACGGTGTCGATCAACCCGTACCTGCGCATGAGCAGAAACAGGGGCAAACCCAGGGCGACGCCCGGCACTGCTCGTGACAACATGAGGCCCAAGAAGATCAGGGTGTGGCCCCGGAACTGGAAGCGGGAGAAAGCATAGCCAGCCAGTGTGCCGATGGTGAGGGCGAAGAAAGTGGCAATGAGCGCCACCGCCGCCGTGTTGCGGAGATAGCTGAAAACCGGAATGCCGGAGGCGTAGTCCGGGTTGAGACCAAAGAGCGATTCGAATGCGTCCAACGTCAGCTTCTGCGGGATCCAAATGGGGGGTGTGACATTCACCTCTGTCCCGGGTCGGAAGGACGTAAAGATGATCCAGAAAGCCGGCAACGCAATGATGAAGAGGACGAGCACGGCGAACAGGTTGTAGAGCTCTCGCCGCAGTCTGCGTCGACTGACGCGGCGGCGGGGCGCTGCTTGTGTGGTAGCCATTAGTACACCACCCTCGACTTGATGAGCTGGCGGAAGAGATAGAGTGTGAACAAGATGCCCAAGATGACACCGATCATCGACATGGCGCTGGCCAATCCATACTGCGAGTCGCGGGTAGCCAGGCGGCCGGCGTTGGTCCAGATCATCTCTGTGCGGTGGGCGGGGCCGCCGCCGGTCATGATGCGGACAATGTCGTAGGCACGAGCCACATCCAGCGAGAGCACGGTGAGGGCGATGAGGGTGAAAGGTCGCAGCAGTGGCATGGTGATGTGCCGGAACCGCTGCCATGCCGGGGCGCCGTCCACCTCAGCGGCCTCGAAGATCTCACGCGGCAGGGCCAGGGTGCCGGCAAGCAAAATGATCGTCATCATGGGCACGTTCATCCAGATGGCGGCGATCATGATGGCGATCATCCCGGTAGGCCGGTCCACGAGCCATGCCTTTGTTTCGCTGAGAAGACCCAGGGACAGTCCGGCGTTGTTCACAAGCCCGACGGTGGCATTGAAGAACCAGGCGAACTGGAAACCTACGAGCACCGGCGCAAACATCATCGGGATCATCAACAGCGTGCGCATGACGCCCTGTCCGCGCGTCACCTTGGCCATCAACTGTGAAAGCCCAAGAGCAATTAAAAAGCTCAGATTCACCGTGATAGTCAGGAAGATCACCGTGTTCAGAACTGAGCGCCAAAAGACCGAATCCTGCAGCAACTTCTGGTAGTTGCGGAACATCTTGTCGACCGTGAAAACCAGGGTCGTCGCCGGCCGCAGCAAGTTGAACGGGGTGAAGCTCACATAGACCGAGTACAACATCGGATACACGACGATCAATGCGATCACGACGATGGCCGGAAGGATGAGCGCGTACGGAAACCAGCGCTGTGTGCGGTGGAAAGTGCTGGTTCGTGCTCGCTGTTTTGCGCCGGCGGAGGCGGCTGCGGGCGGAGCCAGATCGGTTGGTGCCATGCCTTTGCTCCTGTGGGTTCCATTCGTGAGAGGGAGCACCCGGGGCGGGCGCTCAAGTCGTGAACGATAGAGAGAGACTCACGCCCCGGGTGCGGGATGGGAACCCTGAGGTTACTCGTAGTAGCCGGCGTCGGTCATCATGGCTTTGGTGTCGGCCACGGCCTTATCCAGGCCTTTCTGAACCTCGACGTCGCCAAGGATGATGCTCTGGAGCTGCGGGAACCAGAGGTTGGTGAAGGAGATCCAGTCGGCGAACAGAGGCGGAGTGAAGAAGTCGTTGGAGACCTGCCCCTGGGCGACTTCCAGACGCTTCTTATCCAGCGGCACTTTTGACTTGGAGGCATCGGCGATGATGCGGGCCCACACGTCGTCGCGCACGGGCAGCAAGCCCAGCTTGGACTCCTCGTAGGCGACCCGCTCAGAAGTGAAGAACTTGATGAGCTGGGCGGCGGCTTCCTGGTTCTTGGCGGCAGCGGGGA
>CAZHTZ010000003.1:0-7502 GCA_964535455.1 uncultured Caldilineales bacterium | reverse complement strand
AGCGGTCGATCTCGAAGCCGTCGCCAAGTTTGACGATCTCGACCTTGGCGCCGGTTTTCTCCTCGAACAGCTTGGCCTGGGCGTACATGGCCTCATAGGGCGCGCCGCCGATGTTCGCCATGCGGATGGTGATGCCCGACAGGTCTTTATCCAGACCGGCATAGGTGGCGCGGCCGTCTGGTCCCATCATGGGTCCGGCTGCCTCGGCTGCCTTGGTCGGTTCGGGCGCTTTCGTCGCCTCTGGCGCCTTGGTGGGCTCGGGCGCCTTCGTCGCCTCTGGTGCTTTGGTGGCCGGCGCCTCGGTGGGCGCTGCTGGCGCTTGGGTCGCTGGTCGGCCGCCGCAAGCAGCGAGCAGAACAGCGAGCACCGTCAAGGCGGCAAGCAGCATAAACAGGTTCTTGCGTTGCTTCATGGTGAATCCTTCTCCTCTTAGAGTGAGTAGGGGTGGGAAAGACACAGCGTAGGGCAACGTTGCTCTACGTTGGCTGAGATAGCCTGGTGGGGGTTGGGTTGGCGCCCAAGGGTGGATCACGTCATGCGCAGCTCCTTACGAGTCGGATGAGATAGGGTGAGTTCCAAGAGGTGTGATGACTAATTGAGCCTCGCCAGGCGCGTTTGCCAGGCTTCCACCATGACCGCCCACATCTGCTCGCCCGTTTCGGCATTAGCCTGGCGGGCCTTACTGGTGGAGGTGTTGGTATACCAGGGTGCATCGCTTCCCAACTGGCTGAGGTCGGCCAGACCGGGATAGGCGGCCATGATCAAGGAGGTTTCGTACAAGCCAGCGTGGTCCGCCATCTCGATCCTGCCAGCAACAGACGGCAGGACTGAAGGCCAGACCTGGATACGCTCGAAAACGTTGTCTTTGGCTGCGGGCGCCACCTTGCCCCACCAGGCATTGCCGCGCACAGCCGCGGTGCGCTCGAACGCGACCTCGACCGCTGCCGAACGGAGCGCCAGCGATTCCGGTCCTTCCAGCCCCTGATGGTGCACACCGACGATGATCCATCGCCAGCCTGCGTCCCAGAAAGCGGCCAGGACGTCTTTGGCATGGCGTCCGAAGCGCTCAGTAGAAACGTCCACGGAGCCTAGCTCTGGACCTTCGACGGCATAGCTGGCAGGGCCGTACCAAAGCGGTGGAGCAACGACGCACGGAGAGTGCTTTGCCACCCGCAGCAACAGCTCCTCCACGATCATCGTGTCCACGCCTGACGGCAGGTGCGGACCGTGGTACTCGACACAGCCGGTGGGCACCAGGAGCGGCCAACCTTCAGAGATGGCCTGGCGTAATTGATGGGGAAGGAGGTGGTGGAGACGCATGGGAACGTTTGAACGTTAGAGCTTAGCTGAGGTCGGGGAGGTCGTACTCGCCGAGGTGCAGCGGGTACTGGCCGTATTCGCGCACGAGCTTGACCACATAGTCGTAGTTCGCGCCGGACACGTTGGTGGGCACCGAGTGATCGGACTGGAAGATCAGGCCGCCGCCCTTGGCCGCATTCAGCTTGCGCAAGACAATGGGCTTGAGTTCTTCGGGACTGAGGTCAGCCCAGTCGATCACGCTCATGTTACCGCAGAACCCGAACTTGTGACCGTACTGGCGGCGCAAATCGACGACGTCAAGTCCGGCCTTGGCCTCCAACGGATTGTAGGCGTCAATGCCGGTCTCGATGAAGTCGGGAATGAGACGCTTGACGTTGCCGCAGCCGTGGTAGATGACCGGCAACCCGGCGTCGTGGCAGATACGCACCATCTCGGCCAGATAGGGCTTGTAATGGGCGCGCCACCAGTCGGGCGCAAAGAAGACGTCTTTCTTGTAGGCGATATCACCCCAGATGACCATGCCGTCCAGCGAACCGCCGGCGGCCTTGATCTGCGCCTGGACAATGCCAATGGCGAACTCCATCGTGCGTTCGATGAAGCGGGCATATTCGTCCGGATACAACGCCACCCACAGGAGGTTGTTCTCCGGGCCGACGATACGGGTCATGTACTCATTGGCTTCGCACACGCTGCCGAAGACCGCGAAGTTGGGATGCAGCGATTTGACCGTTTCGATCCAGGCGGGCGAGTTGCGAGTGAATGCGTCACCTACCCCGGCGAGCTGGTTGTCGCCGGCGCTGAAGTAGCGGCGCTCGTCCCAGGGGTCGTCGAACTGAAAGGCTTCGGTTTGTTCAATGCTGGTCACGCCGAACTCCAGCCATTCAGGCATGGGGTCGGCGAATTTCTTGCGCATGATGGCTTCAAAGCCGGTCTTGACCACGACATCCTCGTCCGTTTCTTTCAACATCTCGAAGGCCTTGATATGCGGGTCCATGTTGGGGATGGTGACCTGCCAATCCAGATCGTAGTAGTCGTATGGACTGGCATCCGCTGGCAGGCCCAGTTCCTGGCGCCAGCGCGCCAGGAAGCTGCCCCAGAAGAAGTCGCTGACCGGCACCCGGTCCGCCTCCTGGTGTTTGAGTGTCTTGCGCATGCGCTCGACTTTGGCCAGACAATTGGCAGTGCGTTCCATTGTACCTAGTCCTCAGTCCGTGTGAAAGACTTCTTCCATGTTGGCCCACCATTCGCCTTCGCTGCGGGTGGGAATCGGTTGTTGCATGGGCATCATGATGTCCCACCACTTCTGGGTCATGGGATCGGCTCCCATCTTCGCCATGTCGGCGGCGAAATCGTCGCCAACATACTCAAAGTAGGCGAAAAGCATGTTGTCTTTGTGATAAATCGAGTAATTGCGGATGTTGCACTGGCGGATCATGTTCAGGATTTCAGGCCAGACGGCAGCGTGGTATTTCTTGTATTCCTCGAATACTTCCGGCTTAACGCCGATAAGTTGACCGTAGCGTTGCATGGGTTCCTCCGGGGAGCAGGTTGCAGGTTGCAGGTTGCAGGTTGCCAACGTTCAAACGTTCGAACGTTTAAACGTTTGAACGTTGGTATCCGCCGCATTCTTTGATCGTCTCGTACATGACAATGACGTTTTCGACGGGTGTCTCGGGAAGCAGGTAGTCGTGGCTGGGTGAGGCGACGAAACCACCGCCAGGCATCATCGTGTCCAGGGTCATGAGAGTGAGCTGCCGGGCCTCCTCGGCGGTGGCCTCGATCAGCGCCTGTGTGTCCACGCAGCCCATAAAGGTCACGTCTTTGCCGAAGTCTCGCTTCAGCCCGATCAACTCCATGCCGGTGCAGTAGGGTTGGACCGACTGGATGCCGTCGATGCCGATGGCGATCATGTCCGGCAAGAGAAGCCGGATCGAGCCGTCGCAGTGCAGCACCAGCAGCTTGCCATAGTCGTGCCCCAGATCGGCGAAGCGCTCGAGATGGGGCAGGAGGAAGCGGCGGAACAGCGCCGGACTGAGCATCGGTCCCGTTTGGGCGCCGAAGTCGTTGCCGATGAAGAAGATGTCAATGGCATCTCCTGCCGCCTCGAAGATGCGGCGGCTGACATCCAGGTAATAGTCGGCCGTATGGGTCATCACCGCATCCACGATCTCGGGCTCGTCATACATTTGGTAGATGAGCCCGTCGAAGTCCAGGAGGTCGATGGCGTCGTGCCAGAAGGGAGACCAATCGCCGCCCAGAATGGCGTATTGGCCGTCGTACTGCCGCGCCTCTTCCCGGATGTGGGCGACGTCCATCCACTCAGGGTCGGGCCAGGGGTAGGCGTGAACTTCCTTGAGGCTGGCGTGGCGGAGAGGACTCGTAAGAGGCATGCCGTAGCCGTAGCCGTGACGTTCGACGTCAAAAGGTGAACGCCAGGTGGACTCCGGCGAAAGGTTATCAAAGGGGCCGCGCCCGGCCGGTCCGGCATAGCTGGCGAACAGGCGTCGGAAGTCGTCGCCCAGGTAGTGCAGTAGAGCTTCGTCGTCGGGCAGGTGCAGGTACTCTCGGGCCAGTTGCTTGAACTCAGGGGAAGCGCCCAGCCAGCACGGGACCCGATCGGGCTGTTCATGCCTGAACGTGGTCAGCACCCGTTCTCTTGAGGTCATGGTCACGGTGTCGTACCTTGCTGTCGTCTTCCAGGACGCTAACTGGCGGCAGCCGCCGGCGTGAGAACGGGTGAATAGACTTCGTACGGCCGGACCAGTGGCTCTGTCACGGCGCCGTAGCGCCCGTATCTGTGGACGGCCTGGATCATCGTCACGAAGTTTTCCGGAGGGATGCCTTCGATAATGCTGGTCGACGAGCCCAACACCCAACCGCCGCCAGGCGCCAGACGTTGGCAATACATACGGACCTGCTCTTCGATCTCTTCTTTGGCGCCGTAGGCCAGCAGCATGGTTGGCATGTTGCCGATGAAGGCAAGCTTGCCCTGCCACTGCTGCTTCAGAGCAAAGATGTCGTTTGACTTCGGTTCCACCGGGTGGATGGCGTCGAAGCCGATGCCATGGAGAACGGGTACTATCTGGTCCAAGCGGCCGTCGCTGTGGAGGGCTACCAGTTTCCCGCGTTCTTTCACCGCAGTCACAAGTCGTTCCATGCGCCGGGGGAAGATCTCCATGAACATGTCGGGCTGGATCAACAGTCCGCCATGGTGAGCGATGTCATCGTTGATTAAGACAAAGGCCAGATCGTCGCTGAAGCGGTCGCAAACGGCGCGCATGACCCGCTCCTGATGACGGAGCAGGATGTCCATCAGGCGTTCCAGGAAGGCGCGATCGTCGTAGAAGCGGTAGAGGGCCTCGGTCACTCCGATCGCCAGCAAGGCGCTGTCGAAGAAGGAAGTGAAGTTGGCCACGACACCCACGCCCGTGCCCTGGGCCGCGCGCAGATAACGCTCGAGGTGGTTGAGCTGCTCCAGCAGCGGTCGCGGCGGCTCCAACCTATCCAGGTCTGCCCACGTGCGCACCGAGCCGCCGACATAGTGCTCGCTGCCGTCGGAGGCGCGGCGGAAGATGTTGTTTGGTCGCCAGGAGAAGCTGCAAGCCACAGCGTCCATGCCCAGGCGCTGGGCGAATTCTATGTGATCCTCAGGCGCAATCGATTGGCCGCCCGTGCGGGCATCGATGATGTCATAGTCCAATTCGTGCTCCAGCACGTACTCGTACACGGAGCGACTGGTGACCCAGAATTCGAGGTGTGGCACCCGATCCGCTTCTTCGAATCTCAGCACCTTGAGCAGACGGTTCACATCCGACTTGTCCGCATCCGCAAGCGCCAGTCTGCGACCTGGAAGCGACAGAGCGCCTCCTGCGACGCCTTCTGCGGCAATCCGGAGCATCTCCGGGCTGAGTTTTTGCACCAGATAGCTCTCGCTTCGTACGGGTGAGGCGAGCGGCAGGCTGAAGACATCGTTGGCGCCCTGCAGCAGTCTGCTGCCGCAGGAAAGGCGCACGATAAGCCGCGTCGGCAGCACGACATGCCTGGGCTGCAACGATACCTCGGAATCCAGACGGCTCAGGAGCAACTGAGCGGCGTTGACCCCGGTCTCATAGACGGGTTGGGCAGCCACCGTGAAGAAGGGAAACAACACCGAGCTGTGCGTCAGATCATCGAAACAGACGAGGGCGATGTCGTGTGGCACGCGCAGCCCGCGCTTTTCGAGGGCGGCAATCACGCCCACAGCGATAACGTTGTTTGCCGCAAAAATGGCTGTGGGCTGCAAACCGGAGTCGAGCAGCTCGTGTGTCTGCTGCTCGCCGCTGGGCAACCGGTACTCGCCGTACCTGACAAGGCGTTCGTCGAAGGGAAGGCCGGCTTCCGCCAGGGCGATGCGATACCCGGCAACGCGGTCGGAGGCCGTTGTGGTGCCGGCCGGACCGGTGATGATGGCGATCTGGCGATGGCCGAGGCCGATGAGGTGCCGCACAAGCGCGCGAGCGCCCGCTACCGAGTCACAGGCAACCGTGTCCACGTCCCAGCCATCGATGCGGCGGTCGATCACCACCGTGGGGATGGCGTGGTTGCGCAGCTTGGCCAGGTTGTTGGCGTCCGAGTCGTAAGGGGCAATGATGACGCCGTCCACGCGCTGGCCGATGACGACGTCGATGTACCGCTGCTGTTTCGCCGGATTCTCATCTGTGTTGCAGAGAAGGACGCTGTAGCCCCAGCTCTGGGCGGCGTCTTCCACACCGCGGGCGACGGTCGTCCAGAACTCGTTCTCGATGTCCGGTACGATCAGGGCCAGCGACCGCGTGCGTTTTGACCGCAAGCTTTGCGCCACCCCACTGGGCACATACCCAAGCTCCGCAATCGCCTGTTCCACCCGCTGCTCTGTGGACGCACTCACGTTCCCGGTCTTGTTGATCACCCGGGAAACCGTGACCGGCGAAACGCCGGCCCGTCTTGCCACATCGCTGATGGTGGTCACCTTATGCTCCTCATCGAGAGAGGGGAGACTGGGCGGGTGGTGAAAATCGATATCATGATATCGATTTCATCAGGCAGGAATACTACAGAAATAGCTGCGACTTGTCAAGCTCTAAAAGATACTCTGCTTGACACTGAAGGCGCTGGCGATGGTGCGCACTTCGTCAGGAGACAGCCCATCGCCTTGCTCACCGTTGACCAGATTGAGGTATTCATAGTGCGCAGCGGTCTCGGCATACTCGATGCGATCCGCCGCCCGCTTCACCGAGACATCCGAGCGGGCCATGACGCCGTGCTTGGCCCAAATCACAATGCGGTGAACCCGGAGCTTGGCCACCGTCGATGACATCAGCTCTGGCGAGCCGGGGATGTAGAAAGGCACAACGCCGATGCCCTCGGGGAGGTTGATGATCAGCTCGGGCTGCCAGCGCAACAGATGGCGGTTCAGATAGTCCTGATCCCGATAGCGCGGAACGTGGCTAAGGTAGGTGATATGTGGCGGCTGGGCATGGATCAGGGCATGGAAATTGGTGCCGGTGGCGCCGATCTGGTCGCGGTGCACGGCCAGATGCGAGTTGAACTCGCTGGTCAGGCGGGCAAAGAGCCGGCGCGGGGAGGTGAAGAGCTGGGCAGTGCGCCCGTCGGGACCGATCACGACGAAGCCCAGGTTGGCCACCGGATCCTGGATGATCTCGCGCAGCCGGCGGCCGGAACCCGTGACCAGGAAAGAAGCACCGGCCAGGTCAGGTGCCGCCAACGGCAGCTCGATGGTCTCCGTCTGCGGGAACCGGCGCCGGGGGTCGATAGGCCAACCGAGGTAGACGGAAATGTTGCCCGCAGCTCCCTCGCTGGCGTTGATCTCCGACAACCGGTGGCCTGCCTCACCCACGTGGTTGAGCAGCTCATCTACTTCTGGGAACGGAGCTTCGATAGTCATCTGACGTCTCCTCGAACGTTCATCACCTCGGCACGGCAGTCCCACGGCGGATGAATATCGATATCATGATATCGATTTCATTGTGATATAGCATACGGCAGATTGCTGCGCATGTCAAGACCTTAGTCCACTTGCGTCGCACCTCGCAGGTGCGACGCAAGTCCGAGCCCATGAACCGCTGTTCGTCGACCGCACAGGTAGCGATTGCCTCGCCGACCGCGCTTGAGCCCTTTACGTCTCAGATGCGCAGTCCTCAATC
>CAZHTZ010000002.1:0-55119 GCA_964535455.1 uncultured Caldilineales bacterium | reverse complement strand
GTTTCAACCGTAGGCGGCGGGCGCCTGTAATGGCAAATGTCGGACCAAACGACCCGCTAGCGATCCGGCCAACCTGGCCGGTTGTGGGTTCGCTTCAGCAGAACCAGTCTTCCGTAAGCCGGGGCGGCGCCGGCAATGCGGTCGTGGGTTCCGGCAGCGCCAGCGCCGGACGCCCCGCTTTCGCATAGGCAAGACGAGCAATAATGGCGAACGCTTCCGCCGGAGGTGCACTGCTTGCTGACGCCCGCTCGGCCAGGAGGGTGACTTCCTTAATCATTTACCTCGGGGGCCGCCGCCTTTGCCGCCGCCCTTGGCGGGCGTGCTTTGCGGCGTCCAGCCTTCGGGCATGGCCGCTCCCTCGCTGAAAAAGAACTCCTCCATCTGCGCCTTGAGGAAGGCAACAGCGTCGGGATCCACGGTATTCAGCCCGTAGTGGTTGATGAGGATGGTGGCCTGCTGCAGCCACATGTTCCAGGCTTCCTGCGAGATGTTCTCGAAGATCCGCTGGCCCAGCTCATCCTTGGACGGCGGCGCCGCCAGGCCTGGCAGCAATCGCCCCAGCTTCACGCACTGCACCATTCGTGTCATAATCGTTTCTGAACCTCTGTGTGGCTGATGTGACCTGATGATACAACCTTACCCCGTCTTGTCAATCCTGGACAAACGTGGCCGCGCCCTCCGCATCGTCTACTTGGGGATGGGCGGCGTCTTCTCGCTGATCCCGCTGCGGGCGTTGCTGGAAGCGGGGCGCCAGGTGGCAGCCGTGGTCCTTCCCGGCGCCAACACGCGTTGGGTCCCCCCGGAGACAGCGGGCGGTGAGCTGCCACTGCTGGCCAGTCCGGTGCGGCCCGACATGCGCCACGAGGCCTGGAAGCAGGGCATCCCGGTTTTGGAAGTGGGCCGGCTGTCGGATGAAGCCGCGCTGGCCGCGGTCGCCTCCCTTCGTCCTGACCTGATCTGTGTTGCCTGCTTTCCCCGGATCTTGCCTGCGGGCTGGCTGGCGCTGCCGGAGCTGGGCTGTTTGAACCTGCATCCGTCGCTGCTTCCGGCTTATCGCGGTCCGGCCCCGCTTTTCTGGCAGCTTCGTGCCGGTGAGACCGCAACGGGCGTCACGGTACACTACATGAACGAAGGGATTGATACCGGTGACATCGTCGCCCAGGCGCCAGTCGCCTATCCCGAAGGCGCTTCTGGTCTGGAGGTCGAACGTGTGGCGGCGGAGGCATGCGCCCGTCTGCTGGTGGCGGCTTTGGCCGCGCCTTCTTTGCCCCGGCATCCCCAGCCGGCCGAAGGCGCCAGCTACCAGCCTTTCCCGGCCGAGGAGGATCGCGGTATTCCCACGACCTGGACGGCCCGTCACGCCTTCAGCTTCGCCCGTGGTGCTGCGGACATGGCGCCCTTCTGGCTGGACCTGGACGGCCGCCGCACGTGGGTGGAGTCGGCCTTCGCCCTCGACCCGCGGGGGACACTCGACGAGCCGTATCAACGACGGGGACAGACCGTGCGCGTGCGTTTTGAGTCGGGCGTCGTGGATTTCCTGCTGGCGCCGGGCGCGCAGTGACGGCGGTCGGGAGGCGCATTCTTGGTGTTGGCAACGACAAGACCTATAATCCTTTGCGGACGGGCGCCCCGCCCGTGCCAGGCAGCCCCGCCTGGCATCCCTCCCCGATGGGCGAGAGAATGCTGGCATCTGCCAGTATTATCGGGGAGGGTGTTTTTTTGTTTTCGGGGCGCGTGGTGGTGACTTGTTTTGTTCCGAGGACCCTTGGCCCTTCACCTGACCGGCGCTGACCGCGCCAAGCTAGATGGCGCGCATGGCCCGGCCGTGCAGATGGCAATGCAGATCGTGGTGCGCATGGCGGAAGTCAACAGTGCCGCCCATCTGATCGACATCAGCGCCGCCCACATCGACAGCACCATCTACATCGGCGAGGCTGGGCTCGAATTCGCCGAGCGGCTGGCCAGTCTGGGTGCGCGCGTCGCCGTGCCCACCACCCTCAATGTCAGCGGGCTGGACGAACAACACTGGCAGGAGTGGCCGGTGCCGCCAGATTGGGCGGCCAACGCTTACAGGCAAATGGTCGCCTATCAGAGCATGGGGACAGAGCCCACCTGGACCTGTGCGCCCTACCAGACGGATTCCAGGCCGGCCTTCGGCCAGCAGGTGGCCTGGGGTGAATCCAACGCCATCGTCTTTGCCAACTCCGTGCTGGGCGCCCGCACTGAGCGCTACCCCGATTTGCTGGACGTCTGCTGCGCCATTACCGGCCGCGTGCCGGCGGTGGGCCTGCACCTCACAGAGAACCGGGCAGGCGACCTTCTGCTCCGGCTGGTCGAGGTCCCCACGACCGTGCAGTGCGATGACTCCTTCTACCCCGTGCTCGGTCACCTGATGAGTAAGATCGCCCAGGACCGCATCCCGGTGCTCGACGGGCTGCATGCCAGACCCACGGAAGACCAACTCAAGGCCCTGGGTGCGGCGGCGGCCTCGTCGGGGACGGTGGCGCTCTTTCACATCGTTGGCGTCACACCGGAAGCGTCCGATCTGGTGTCAGCCTTCCAGGGCCGCACATCCTATCAGACTCTCGATATCACGATGGATGATTTGCGGACTGCCCGTGCTGAGCTGACCACGGCCGGCGGTGAGCGGCTTGACATGGTGGTGCTGGGCAGTCCGCACTTCTCGCTGGCTGAGTTCCGGCAACTGGCGCCTTTGGTGGCTGATCAGAAGGTACATCCGGACGTGCGCTTCCTGGTCACTTCTAGCCGGGCGATGGCGCTGCTGGCCCGGCAGGCGGGCTACCTGTCGACGCTGGAAGCCTTCGGCGGCAGTGTTACGGTAGATACGTGCATCCTGGCGACGCCCATGCTCCCAGCCAATATCAAGACCCTGATGACGAACTCCGCCAAGTACGCCTATTATGCACCTGGCATGCTCGACGTGCAGGTGACGTTCGGAAGCCTGACCGACTGCGTGCGCTCTGCGGCAGCAGGCCGCGTGGTGGTTGAGGAGGGCGTATGGGCGTCGAGGTGACGTCACAGCCTGTCTTGCGGGCGCAGCCGATTATCCGCGGTGCGGCTGAGGGCGTCGTCCTGGCGACCACCGAGCCGCTGTCGTTCTGGGGCGGCTACGACTACCGCACGGGCGAGATCATCGATCGCCGGCACCCGCTTGTGGGCCAGGTCGCGGCGGGCCGCGTCCTGGCGGTGCCCTTCACCCGCGGGTCATCGACCACGACTGCCGTTCTGCTGGAAGCCGTGCGTGCGGGCACCGCTCCTGCCGCCATCCTGACTACAGGCATCGATTCCTTTTTCGCCCTGGCCTCCGTTGTCGCCGAGGTGATGTATGGACGCGTCCTACCCGTGCTGGCGCTGGCCGGCAGCGACTTCGCCAGCTTGCGGACCGGTGAGCGCCTGCGGATCGAAGAAGACGGCACGATTTGGAGGAGGCCATGACCCGACCCATGCGTTTCTTGGCACTGGCACTGTTCGTGGTGACCGGCTGCCTGTTCACGGCCTGTCGGCCTCCGGCGCCGCCTACTCCGGCCGCGTCCACCGCGGCCGTACATGGTCAGACACCCATCGCCTGTTCTCCCACCCAGGAAGATGCCCTCGGTCCCTTCTACGTGCCGGGCGCCCCGGTTCGCGACAGCGTCGGGCAGGGCTACGTTCTCAGTGGCGTGGTGCGGTCAGCCGTTGACTGCCTGCCCCTTCCCGGCGCCCAAATCGAGCTCTGGCTGGCAGGGCCAGACGGACAGTACAGCGATGCTTTTCGGGCTGCGCTGTTTGCCGGTGAGGATGGCGCTTACCGCTTCAGAAGCCACGGCCCGCCGCCGTACAGCGGTCGCCCGCCGCACATTCACGTACGCGTGACGGCGCCCGGTTACCAAACACTGGTCACCCAACACTATCCGAGCCAGGGGGCGACGAGTGCAAGCTTCGATCTGGTACTGTCTTCGACCAAGTAGGCTGGTGCTGCAGCGACTCAGCCTGGACGCCACCCTGGCGTACTACACCAATTCTTGGTCGACATAACACCAGCGCCAGGTTTCGCCTTCTTCAAGGGAGCGGACGATTGGGTGGCCAGTGGCGTGGTAGTGTTTGGTGGCGTGACGGTTGGGCGAGTGATCGCAACAGCCGGCGTGACCGCATGTCAGGCACATCCGCAGGTGGACCCAGGTGCCTCCGATCCTCAGGCAGTCTTCGCAGCCTTTGGCGCTCGGGGTGACGTCGTGTATCTGGTCGAGGTGAGTGCAGCTCATGGATCTTCCTTGATGGTGGTTGAAGGCGTGGAGTTCCTGGCAGGTCGAGGCGCATACTAGCGCACGCGTCAAGCCTTGTCAATCGCCTGCTGTGTCCGCGGTCACGTGACCCCGGCCGTGACTTCTGGCACTGCTCGACATGACCCCGCCTGTCGATACTGTAGGCATAGCTGCAACCTTTCAAGGAGTGCTGACCGTGTCCGCCATTGTGGAAGTCAACCGACTATCCAAAAGGCACGCTGCGCCGGCTGCTGGTCATGCCCATGCGCAAGGCCGCGATCATGTTCGGCAAGCTCGGCGGCATCTACGTCGCCGGCCTGGTGCAGGCCGCCATTCTCATCGGGGCCGGCGCCCTCTTGTTCGGGGTGCCGTGGGGCCAGGCGCCGGTGGCATTGCTGGTCATGGTGCTCAGCTTCGCCTTCAGTATTACCAGCCTGGGCATGCTTATTGCCGGCATCGCCCGCACCTACGCACAGGCCAATGCTCTCGCCAACATCCTCATGTACACTGTGGCCGCCCTTGGCGGCGCCTGGTGGCCGATTGAAATCGTTCCGGCGTGGATGCAGCAGCTCGCCCGGCTCACCCCAACCTATTGGGCGATGCAGGGATTTCAAGACATCATTGTGCGCGGTCTGGGCCTGGCGGCCGTCCTGCCCAGCGCCGCGCTCTTGCTCCTCTTCGGTGCGGTCTACTTGAGCATCGGCTTGTGGAGGTTTCGCTATGAGTAGCTACTGGACTGCGTGGGTCTGGCGCCTTCGCTCCTGAGCAGACGCTGCGCCCTCGTTCTTGTTCCTCCTTCCCGAACGCATTATGATGCAGCCGCGGACAAACATAAGACAGCGTCCAACAGAACCTTCGCCTTGGCTCGGCCGAGAAAAATGCTTGCCCACTTCCGCGCCTTTCTAAAGAGCCGCCTGCCCGAAATGGGCGGTTTCCTCGTTATCCTCAGTGTCTCTCTGCTGGCAGTGAGCTTCTACTTCGGCGAGCAGCGTCCGGAACGGTGGATCGCCCTGAGCCTGATGCTGATCCTGCTCGGTGTGAGCGTGATCGCCCAGATCAACACCTGGTGGGCACGGCGGCCATGGCTGCGGCATGTCTTCATTCTGCTGCAAGTAGTCCTGATCGTGGCGCTGATGCTGATCCCGCCGCTGTACGGCTTCTACGCCCTGCTGTTTTTCGTGCTGAGCGGCACCGTGCCGATGCTCTTCCGGCAGCGCGTCTGGCTCGCCTACATCGTTTCCTTTGCCCTGATCACCGCCGTGGTGCTCTACATCACCGATGGTTTCCTCGGCCTGATCACGTCGCTTATCTACGCCGGCGGTTATTACTTCTTCGCATCGTTTGCCACCGTCACGGCCCGTGCCCAGGCCGCCCAGGCCGAAAGCCAGAAACTGCTCCTGGAGCTGCAGGCGGCTAACCTCCAGCTCCAGGACTACGCCGGCCGAGTCGAGGAGCTGGCCGTGGCAGAGGAACGCAATCGCCTGGCGCGGGAGATGCACGACACCCTGGGTCATCGACTTACAGTGGCCGCAGTACAGCTTGAGGGCGCCCAACGCTTGATCGCCCGTGACGCCGACCGGGCGGCGGCGATGGTGGGCACCGTGCACGAGCAGGTGCTGGAGGCGCTGGGGGATCTGCGCTGCACGGTTGCCACCCTGCGGGCGCCGGTCGAGGTCGATCTCTCGCTGCCCACGGCGCTGCAACGCCTGGCAAGAGCGTTTCAGGAGGCCACCGGCATTGCCGTTCATCTTGACATCGTCGAGCCGGCGCCGCGCTTGCCGGATCCGCAGCGGCTGGCGCTCTACCGTGCGATGCAGGAGGGGTTGACCAACGTCCAACGCCACGCTGACGCCGACCAGGTGTGGGTGCAACTGGGGCGGCAGAACGGCTTGGTTATCCTGCAAGTGTGCGACAACGGCGCCGGACTGCCTGTGGACGTGCGGTACCAGGGTTTCGGTCTACGCGGGCTGGAGGAACGGGCGAACCAGCTCGGCGGCACTCTGTCTCTGGCGCCGCGGTCGGGTGGGGGCGCCGAGTTGACCCTGCAACTGCCCCTGTCTCTGGAAGACGGCGATGACGCCTAAGCTCGGCATCCTGGTCGTCGACGACCAGCGCCTCATGCGCGACGGCTTGC
This sequence comes from uncultured Caldilineales bacterium, assembly GCA_964535455.1. Taxonomy (GTDB): domain Bacteria; phylum Chloroflexota; class Anaerolineae; order J102; family J102; genus SSF26. The sequence continues at coordinate 48,723 of CAZHTZ010000002.1, read as the reverse complement.
GCACCCTGCTCGAGCTGGAACCTGACCTGGACGTGGTGGGTGAGGCAGGGGACGGCCAGGCTGCGATCACGGCCTATGCCGAGTGTACGCCTGACGTTGTGCTCATGGACGTGCGCATGCCGGTCATGGATGGGGTCGAGGCGACCCGCCGCATCCGCCAGACCTGGCCTGAAGCACGCGTGATCATTCTGACTACCTTTGATGACGACGAGTACGTGTTCGAGGGGCTGCGCGCCGGCGCCCAGGGCTACCTGTTGAAAGCAGTTTCCAGCGGCGAGCTAGCCGACGCCATCCGCACCGTGGCGGCGGGAGGTGCGCTGATTGACCCCTCTGTCACCCGTAAGGTGGTGGCCGAGTTTGCGCGACTTGGTGCGCCCACGCGACCGTCTGCCTCCGGACTGCCGGAGCCTCTATCTGACCGGGAGCTGGACGTGCTCCGCCTGGTTGCCGAAGGGCTAAGCAACCGCGAAATCGCCGAACGGCTGTATCTGGCCGAGGGCACTGTCAAGAACTACGGAACCAATCTTTTGGGGAAGATCGGCGCCCGCGACCGCACCCAGGCGGCTCTGTGGGCGCAGCAACTGGGGCTGCTCTAGCACGGTGGTCGCAAAGAAGCTGTTTGAAAAGGTCAGTCACGGGCCAAACGGCGCAGCATCAGCCGAATCAACGGAACGGGACTGTCCAGGACGATCTCTGGCATTGCGCCAGATTCCCCACTGCCTGCGGCCTTCGGTCGCTTGCGGCTTTCCCCGAGCCCGGATGTGCTAAGGTATGTCCGGGCTTACAACTTACTTAGCAAACTGATGTTAGCCTATGGTCCCGGTTTCTCGTCTCGCTTTCAACGGCTGCCTGCGCACTCGCTAGCGTTGAGGAGCCACATCGAAGTGAATGCAAGGACGCTATCGAACCGTTGAATCGCCCTGACAACGGTGACTTAGAGTCGTTCTCTGAGAACCAATCGAACCTCGATATCGGCGTCCAAAGCATCAGCGACTCGACTGAGAAAGCTCAAGGTTGGCAACGATGTGGCGTTTTCGAGACGAGAAATGCCGGACTGTCTCGTGCCCGTGCGTGCAGCCAGATCAGCCTGCGTCAAACCCAAGCGTTGACGCAAGTCAATGATTTGCCTCGCTACAGCAAAGCGCGTTTCGAGAGCTTGGAAGGCGGCGGCGAAGTCCACATCTTCAAGCTTCGCAGACAGGTAGTCGTCGAATCTTAGGGTCATAAAATAGGTGAGTGAGTAAACGCTAGCCTCGAGGAAAAACGTCCGCTTCGAGGTGCAAGAAAGTGATAACTAGGATTGCTGCCAGGGAAACGGTTCTTACCGCTTCCCTGGCAGACACCGGTAAAATCAAAAGTGGTTTTCTCTTCCCAGAAAATACACTAAAAAAACGTACCCATTAGCGACAGCTTAGCTATTGCTCTTGTTCGTGCTTTGGTGCCTATTCATACGATTGAAGGCTGTGTCAATCTCCTTTGGGGGCGTTTTTTGAGTCTTTTTCATAAAAGCGTGCAGGAGGATGACTTCTCCCGGTGCTGCTACGAAGTAGAGAATTCTGATCTTCTTGCGCGCTATCGAAAAACGAAACTCCCAGAGATCGCCTTGCAGGTGGCTTGCCTGGGGTTCCCCGAGACGTCCCTGATGCTCAGTGAGCAACTTCTGAATCGTGTCGAGGTGCTTGAGGCATTGTGCCCACTCTGCTTTGGTGAGGCCTTCGAGGAAATCCGTAACTGGACTTGCCCCTCCATCAGTCTCGTAGAAATACAGGCTCCATTGCTGCCGTGACGTTTGCCCGCTCATACTATCGCTTCACAATCGTGTTTCAAAGACACATACGGGAACGCTCTAGTAGCTGGGAATGGATTGGTCATGGCGCCTCCTATTTGAACCGTGATTGGTCGTTTCTTGAAAATAGGACACAACAGGTAACTGGTTTGGCCATAGGCTTTCCTATTACATTGTTAAGGCTTGTCCGCCTCACCGGCGACGCTCGCCAACGGACGTGACGTTGCTTCCTTTTTATCACAATTTTGTTATCTTGTCAAGTACCAGTTTTCGTATTTGGGCACGTACAAAGCTGGCATGGTGGTGAGTTCGCCGTGCAGACAGGGTGGGACAGCATTCGGACGACCACTCTTCTGCCAGGATCATCGAGCGCCTGGCCGGCCCCATCGTGACAGCCGTGCCCAATCTAGACCTCCACCCCAGGTTGCGCTATGCTTGTCCAACTGTAAGGCCCGCTGCTGATACTGGCCGCCCGGTGGTTCTGGAAAAGGCGCCGCGATGCAGCCTGGGCAAAGACAAGAGCACGACAAAGCAGTCCACAAGACGTTGGGCATTTCCGGCAACGCCACGATGCCATCGACCGCCACTACTCAGTCCTATGAAGTTGATCTGTTCGTCCAGGCCAGTCTGCGCGCCTTGGTTCGAGCCGAAGTTGAGGGTCGTGTGCCTTTGCGCTTCACTGGCGAAGGACCTGCCGTGTGGTCCACCTTTCGCAACGAGTTGACCGCCGCCGACCTGGCTGCACTGGCCATCCAAGATGCTGGCGCCGGCATGCCTGTGCCCTTCGCACCGGAGCACTGGTGGCCCGACTGGCCGGAGTGGGGTCTATTGCACCTGCCGCCCGCCGAGGTGGCGGGGTGGATAGAGAAGGCACCTACCTTTGCCGAGCAACCGCGCGATGCCTATCTGCGAGCGCAGGCCGGCGTCTTAGGTGTGGATCTGCCGTCTGATGAAGCCTTGGCTGGTCTTCCGCTTCCGGCCCGCCACGAGCGTTGGTTGGAGTTACCGGGCACGGGTGGCTGGGTGGCTTATGCGCTGTGCAGCCGGCCCGGCGCCGAGCTCTATTTCTGGGACAACTTCACTATCGTCTGTGAATCGCCGCTGGAGATGCTTTTTGCCGGGTTAATTGCCTGGGGATTGGACGCGCCGCCGAATACTGAGCTGCCGATCCGGCTTGACGACACTGATCTGACCGCCACGCTCAAGTCCGGTGCGAGCCACCACGAAATCGTGGGCCTGAGCTCCCGCCATGCTCATCGTGATCTGCGTCTCCTGCACAAAGAAGGACGCCAACCCCTGTGGCTGTGACCGCAACCGCTGTCGTGGGTCGCTACGGCCCGCTGACGAAGTCCATCGACATCGACGAAGCACTTACGCTGGTGGCTCTCACGCGAGAGTATCCCGGCGTAGCTGCCTGGCGCCAGGAGGCGCGGATGCGCCTCTCGCAAGCGTCACTTAAACGACGCCAGGAGATCGTTCACGCTGTGCAGGCCAAGTTTCTCGTGGTAGAGGGCGACTGCATTGTCGTGACGCCGCTTCTGATCCTGTTGCGGAACGAGGGCCTGCCTGCACGGCTGCGAAGGGATCTGTTGCTGGGCCAATACCTGCGGTCCACATCCCTCGTCTGGGAGGCACTGCGTGACCTCGTGCTGCCCAGGGCCGAGTCGAGCACCCGCGGCCTGGGCAAGGCCCAAGAGGGCGAGATCACGGTGGAGGACTGGACCGCTTTTTTGGCTGGCCGGCTCACCACGTCAACGCCAAGCACGGCTGAGAAGACCCGCAATCACATCACCGCTCACCTGACAAAGTTCGGCCTGCTTGAGGCGCGTGCCGTGCCCGGCGACCGCATCGCCAAGCGGTTCTTTGCCCGCTTCTATGAACCGGATGTCCGCGCCTTCTGGTTCTCGCTGGCGACGGAGTTCAACGAGCGCGGGTGGACCTCCCGATCGCTGGACTACGTTACGGGAACCTCCTGGACGCGCGTCGGTTATGGCACAACGCCGGCGTTTGCGCGCTACGCCGTAGAGGAGGCGGAGGCCGCAGGTCTTGTTGTGACCAACTTCTTCGGTTCGGAAAAGCAGGTGACGCTGGCCGGGCCCGATGCGATATCAAAAATCGTCGCCGCAATCATTTCCTGAGTAGATACAGCCAATTGACGCCAACTGCCGTGTGAGGACGCCTCGTGACAGAGAGCCGTGTGACAATGACCCAATTGATCGAGTTTCTCTGTGAGCGCGCCGGTCAGCTTAATGGTCGCAACCTGGTGCTTGTAGCCTTGCCCCTGGAGAGCGCGCACCGCGATGCACCCGCCCTGGCGCAAGCGCTCGGCGCTCACTACGTGGACTTCGATTGCGGGCTGCTTGCGGCGATGGAAGCAGACGACTGGAATGAGCATGTGGCATTGGAGAGGCGTGGAACCCTCGCCATCGGGCAGCGCCTGGCCAAGAACTGGCTGCGTGGCGTTACCGTCCGTATCAATCGCCGGCAGCCGCTGGTGGTCGGCAACGTCAACCTGGCGGTACGCTACGGCATTGACGTGGCCACGGCTTTCTATGACGCTACCGAGGCCGGCCTCTGCGTGATCGCCGCCGGTGGCCGGCTGCAAGGGCAGACGCTGCTGATCCATGGCACGCTGCCTCAAACCGGCGCTGGTTCGCCGGCTTACGAGGTCGTCCCGCCTCCTTCTGAGCACCATCCGGGGCCGCCGCCAGTGGTCCAGGATCGGCTCCTCTAACCATGGAACTCGATCGCTACCTCGAACTTCGCCTCCTCCTGCAACGCTGGCGCATGCTGGTGGCCGAAAGCATCCGCCACCGCATCGAGGCTTCGCCGCGCCTGACGCGCCGTGTGGAGCGCATCTACAACAGCGAAGGCACCGACGAACCGTTGACCGTCTGGCTCGATCGTTGGTGCCGGCAGGCCGCCATCCAGTTCATCCTGCGGATCCTGTTCTTGCGCGTGCTGGAGGACCGCGACCTCCTGGGTGCGACCCGTCTGCGCAGCGTCGATGGCCAGCGCATGTGGCAGCAGTTGACCCGCAACCTGGGCGCGGCAAGGTATGTTCAGTTCTGTTTCTGGGATGCCGCCCACCTGCTTCCCGACCTGTTCGAGCCGAACGACTACGACCTGGCACTCCCGGCCGATGACCTGGTGCAGCGCTTCCTGGATGATGTCTGGCGGCGGCAGGACGCCGATCACTCCGGCTGGCTGCGTTTCGATTTTCGGTCCGACACTGCTCGAGGCGACGCCGGGTTCCAGACACGTTTCATTGGGGATTTGTACCAGGAACTGGACCCCGAGATTCGCGAGCGCTACGCCCTGCTGCAAACCCCCGACTTTATCGCCCAGTTCATCCTGGAGAACACGCTGCTCAAACGCTTCGAGGAGATGGACTTCCGTGAGGTGACGCTCATGGATCCCACCTGCGGCAGCGGCCACTTCGAAGTCGATGCGTTCTGGATGTTCGTGGCTCGATACGAGTCCGCGGCCGGTAAGACGCGCGAGCAGATGACTGCGGCCGAGCGCACGCAGATCGCCCGCGCCATCATCGAGAAGCACCTGTTTGGCTGCGACATAAATCCTTACGCCACTGCGCTGACCCGCTTTCGACTGGTCCTGGCTGCCAGTGACTACGCCCACCCCGCGTCGATGCGAGACTTCCGCGACCTGCGCTTCAACATCGTCACCATTGACAGCCTGATTCCCTACGAGAAGCTGCTGGCAGGCGGGGTGCAGGCCGGTACTGCGGCAGCGCGTGCATTGGGCCAGCCTGAGGCTATCGAGCGTGCCCTGCCGGTGTTGAGGCGACGCTATCACGTGGTGGTTGGCAACCCGCCCTACATCGTGGCGCAGGATGCAATGAAGCGCGACCTGTACCGTACGCAATACGTTTCGGCCCATAGCAAGTTTGGGCTTTCGGCACCGTTCACCGAACGTTTTCTCAATCTCGCGACGGACGGTGGACGCGTGGGGCTGATTAATTCCAACGCTTTCGCCCGTCGGCAGTTCGGCAGCAAGCTGATAGAAGATGTGCTACCCAAGTATGATCTACAGGCAGTGATCGACCTGAGCGGCGCCCATGTTCCTAACCACAGTACGCCAACATTGATTCTCTATGCTCTCAATCGGCCACCATCAACGGACGCGTTGCTTGTGCTATCCAACCTGAAGGGTGAGCCCAGGACCCCGGCCGACGCCGCGCAAGGGGAGGTGTGGCAAAGCGTGTTATGTGGTTTCAGAGCTGGCGTTGGCTACGTCGACGAGTATGTTGACGTCACTTCGCGTACGCGCGATCAGATGGCCATTCATCCATGGCAGTTTGGAGGGGAAGAGAACCGGTGCTACCAGCGAATCCTCTCCTCCGCATCCGTACCAGTTGGACAACTGGTCAGTTTTGTCGGATGTGATATCGTCATAATCGCTGACAACCTTTACACCCTCTCGTCCGACTCTGCGAGGAGACTACATCTGCCAACAGAACTGCTGCGAGAAATGGTCATCGGTGAGGATATTCGTGACTGGAGTTTCGATCGCGGACACTACTCGCTGTTTCCTTATGTGGAGCGCAAGCCAATCGACATACGTCGATACCAAAGCGTTTTGCGTTATTTGCTACCATACAAGTCGTATCTCGAGGGCAGGCAGTGGTTTGGAAAGAGCATCGTGGAAAGAGGTATGAACTGGTACGAGTATGCAATGATTAGCTGGTCAAGACGATCTGGGGTTCCAACCTTGGCATATCCGATCATAACTACCCATAACCACTTCTGTACGGTGAGTGCCGAGGCAGTTGCGAAGAATACCGTCATCCGTGTGATCCCCAAGCAGAACGGTGAGTATAGTGCCGAGCTCTTCCTTGCTCTGCTAAACACGAACCTGCATTGCTTCTATCTGAAACGCAAGTGCTTCAACAAGAAGCCCGGTAATGACCGTGTGAGGGACAACTACGTATTTGACGCAAAACATGTTCTCGATTTCGTTTTTCCCGTGCGGTCTTTGTCCTCCGGTCATCTCCATCTGAACGTGCTTGCTGGTGAGGTGACCGGACTTTCTGGTGAGCTGCCCGCTCTCTCCACAAGCAAGCTGTTTGAGCGCGTCGGTGAAGCCTACCATGCCTGGAATCGCGCCCTTGACGGCTACGTGTCGCCGCATCCCAAGCTGCCGCCTCCATTCGCAACCACCCGCGAGCTACGCACGGCTCGGGAGCAGTTGACTGCCCTTCGCCATAACATTCGCGGCCGCATGATCTTCCTACAGGAGGAGATGGATTGGCTGGCCTACGAGATGTACGGCCTGATCAAGAAGGCGCCGCTGGCCGAGGACTACCTGTCGCCGTTGCAGTACAAGGATGCCCGGCTGGAGTTGGGCCAGCGCCCCTTCGAGCTGGCCGGCAAGGGCTATACTGGCGACTGGCCTCCCGACTATCAGCCCGCGCCGCTGCCTGACTATCTGCGCCCCCTGGCCGACGCGCGCATCGCTCTTATCCATGGCAACCCTGACATCGCCTTGCTCGAAGACCCGCTCTACAAGCGTCGCTGGGTTCCGCCCGACTACGACAAGGAGTTCCGAGAGGCCGCGGCTTGGTGGCTGGCCGAAAAGCTGGAATGGGCGTTGGAGCAGGCGGGCCGGCCTCTCAGCCTGGCTGAGTGGGCGCGCCCCATGGGGCAGGATGAACGTGTCAACGCGGCCCTGGAAGTGCTGACCGGCACGCCCACCTTCGACATTGAGGAGGAACTACGCAAGGTCATCCGGGCCAATGCCGTCCCCAACCGCCCGGAGCACTACCTGAAGGCATCGGGGCTGCGCAAGCTTTACGCGGCGCTGGTCGAACGACGAAGGACGAACGACGACCGCCCTCCGCCGGTACCCCAATACTCTCGCGAGGACTTCGCCGACGCCACTGCCTGGCGGCTGCGCGGCAAGCTGAACATCCCGCGCGAGCGCTTCATCTATTATGCCGAGTTTGATGTGTCGCGCGGGAACGGCAACGCGCCAGAGTCGGGCGGTCCCTGGTTTGGCTGGGCCGGCTGGGATGCTGCGCAGCGCGCCGATGCCCAGGCCCACTTACTCGACCGTGCCCAACGCTCTGGTTGGGATGTGCGCTGGCGGCAGTGCGGCCTGCGCGCGGCCCTGCGCGATCTGCTGCCGGACCTCAAGGATCTGCCCCCCTCTGATCGGGCTGAGTTCGAGGCCATCGCCGGCATTTGTGGCATCAGCCTGACGACGACCTGTTACTGCCAGCCGTACCGCGATGCCTTTGCCCGCGGGGAGGCCGGTGTTCCGGGCGTGGGTGAGGAGGCGTTGGGGGTGAAAGTCGTGCTGCAAGAGGAAGATGCCCGGCGGCCTGGAGGTCGGGGGCGGAAGAAGAAAGGCGAGACGGCGGAGCAAATGAGGTGGGAGATCTGAGAGTCCGTCTGTATCGACGTATTATGTTTGGATGTACACAAGGTCATCCACGCGACTATGAAAAGGAGGAGCCAAAATGAACGACAAAGCGAAGCCCAACAGGAGAGAGATCGTTTTCGGCAGCCCTCTCTCCGTTGCAGGAGTTGTCGGTCTTCTGGCCGACTCAATTGGACTTGCCGTGCTCGCGGCAGGAGTGATCTTCGTCGGCCAAACCGCCCAGCTTTGGGAACGGTTTCTTATCCTTGGCACTCTCTTTGTGGCAGCTATTGGCCTGCTTTTGCTGGGAGCAAGAGGTATGAAACTCGACTCTTCAAGGGCGGTCATGCGGTTCTATGCCTACGTGTATGCGTTTCTTGCTGCCATATCATATGCGTGCGTCGCCTTGATTCTTACTCTGGGCGACTATTCGCCAGCGGTCTACGTAGGATTCTGGGCAATCCTGATGGTTGAGCTGATTGCCTTTGGAATCCTGCGCTTCATCAGCAAACCTACCGATCACGGTTGGTTCGCTGTCCCATTGGGAGCAAGTACGATCTGGCATGGGGTGCTGTTGGTCTTTGTATTCGTCATCATGCGAGTTCCTCTTTCCACTCGCACGCTTTTTGAGAACATTGCGCTCCTCTTGGCGATGCTCATTGTCTCTGCACTGATGTACTCGCTATCTGAACTCCCTGGTTCAGCCAGGCAGCGCAAGACTCTTCGGCAGAAGCTTCCATAACCGGGTGACTCTCAGCAAGTCAGAGAACCGGGCCCCAATGCCAGGATGCCAAAAGCGCACCAAGGGTCGACAATGCGCAAACCAATGTCACGATACTGAATGGAGGAGAAATCATGTCACTCTCAAGCCTCTTCGGCAATTCAAACCGAAAACCTGTTCTCAGTCTCGCTATCTGGGGGCCACCTCAGAGTGGAAAGACAACCCTTTTGGCAATGATCAACTCGTACTGTGATAGCTACGGTTGGACCATCCTGCCAGCAGTGAAGGAAACATCTGACTATCTGGAAGCCGTCACTAAGCAGTTGTTCGAACTTGGAAAGCCCACCGAGCGCACGCCCGTTGTGAAGCCCTTTATACATCGGTTCGCTCTACAGAAACCGGGAGGATGGCGACAGAAGGAGTTCGTCCTGGAAATGCCCGATGCTTCTGGTGAGATGTACGCCAATCCTGAGCACGGACTCTTCAGCATGATCGAGTATCTCAGTGGCTGCGAAGGCATCATGTGGCTTTTGGATCCTGTCGCGATCCAGGCAGGCACGCTATACGGTTCCGGTGAGAACGCGCGCAGCTACCGTCAGATGATCTTCAGGACTCTGAGTCGCATTTTTCAGACGCACAACCAAGGCAAGGGGCGCATCGACAAGTACATGGCGTTTGTCTTGACCAAAATGGATCACCCTGAACACTCTCCCCACTTCAACGAGCCGCAAGACTATGCGCTCAACCTCCTGGGCAAGCAGGTGGAGCGAACCATCGAAAGCTTCTGCGTCTTGGACAGAGTGGAGTTCTTTTCTACATCAGCGTTGGGTTTCACCGACAAGAGCCGCACGAAATCCAATCTCCTTTCCAACGGTCCCGATGATCCCAACGCGAAGCTGGTTACAAAAGACATTGTGCCTATCGGTGTATTTGATCCCTTGAACTGGCTGCTTTCCAAAGTGACATAGGATGGACGCATGAGCGCAGAAAAAGTGCCAGCCCCTGTTGTGTTTGTTTGGGGTCAACTCATCGGCTCACCCTCCGTGGGATACACGATCGTAGCTCATAGTCGTGGCATTGACGCACCGCAAGCCGAGACGCTCCGACATCGCGTGATGTCACAATTGAGACTGCCAACTAATCGGGCGCCCGGTCAGGTCTTTGCCCTAAGTGCGGATGACAGCACTGTATTCTTCATGGAGTTTGAGACAAGCGCACAGCCGCAATCCGGAGGAGGCGACTTCACTCAAGAATACTATGTGGTCTGGGATTCGAAGGCCTTTTCCGATCATGGGTCCAGATTCTGGTCAGCGAGCTTGCCGCTCGGACAAGTGTACGCAACGCTACATGAGCTGGCCGAAGCCGATCTGTTCCGAACTGACACATCAGATGATTCAACGCTGTTGTGGGCTACCCTGCAATCATACAGGACACTAGTATACGGAATACTGGACTCGCTTGTGGGCCAAGACAGCATGGTGTCGGTCGCAACCAGTGGAGACGTTGCCCAGGATGCAGCAGTGCTTCGGGCGGTTCACCTGCTGGTGCCGCAGTCTCTGAGGTCAAGGGTCGGCTTTGTAACCAATGTCACTCCCACGAAAGAAGACCCCTTTCGAGTGTGCTTTTGTCATGCGTCCGAGTCTGGACAGAATGAGATAGCCTTTCAGCCAGAGCCTTTTGCGGGCTACCAGATTCCTGGCTATGCCTCCCAAATCTATATGCTGTGTGAAGCATGCTCTGACAGAGCGGAATTGGCCCGTCTTATCGAGGTCTTGTCTGAGCTTCCAGTTCATAGCGGTGCACAGTGGAGGAGACTCAAGGATGACCTTGCCGCTGCCTTGTGGGACAGATCTGCAATTGGCCTGGTATCCAAACTGTCGAATTCCCTCGGCAAGCTTGACTGTGACCTTCTAATACGGGCACTCTGGAGTCGGGAGGATCAACCGGCGAGCAGACAAGCGATAGTGGAACAGGTGGCCGTGTGGTTGGGTGAGCGTGCAACTGAAGAACAGATACTGACCAATTACATTGACCATTTGGCTGATGCACTGCAGAGAAGCGAACAGACTGCGGACCTTGCCTTGCATGTGCTTCCGCAGTACTGGCGAACACAGCCCAATCTTGTGCTGGACCTATGCGATGCCCTTTTGAGACGCCACGATGCTTCTCGTCGTGAACTATGGAGTGGTTTCATCCTACCCTTGTTGGAAGCAATGCGTTTCGCTCACGATGAACATGTGGTTCGCGCCGACACCTGGTTGGTCTCTGGCACGATTCAACTAGACCAGTTCCTGCAAGTTTGTGATGCCAACAAGCCACAGAGCTTGTACGAAATCGTTAGCAGGCTGGTCCGGCAGGGTCGCATTCCCAATCCAGACGCGCTGCGGGAGTTGTCCGAACGGCATCCGTCACTGGTTGAGTTGAGCGAGTCGGTGAGATATCTTGAGCAAGACGATACGCGTAATGTCGTAACTGAACTGGTCGCGGTGTCACGTTCTTCTCGACCCGGCTATGAGAGGTTTGTTGTTCTCCTGGTTCAACTCCTGCTAAGCAAGCCATCAAGCACGCATCTTCCCCGCTTGATTCGAGTATTGGCTTCTGCAGTTGGGATGGCAGGTCTCCCGTCACTGAGCCGTGAGTCAGTCGAGCAGGTACTTTCCATGTTTCTGGCGATTTCGGAACAGTCTGAAGCGTCCGAGACAACACGCGAGCTGCTCAGTCTGGGTCAGCAGTTTGGCGTTGATGAGAAAGAGGTGCTCTTGAGCTTGACCCGATCTGCCCAACTTAGGTACTTCGTCGATTTGTTCATGTATGTCCCCGATTGCATGCTCAATCGCCAAAAGTACTTGCAGGCGGTCGCCGAATTGCTAGTGGTCTCGGAAACCCCTATCGAGAATCTGTCGAAGCAAGAGCTCAGTATCCTGACGTCGCTGTACAAGAACCATGCGGTCTGGCCCGTAGTCAAGCGACTGGAGACTGAGTATCAAAGACGGAATGCAAAACCGCCAACACTGGAGGGCCACCATGCCCTGATAGCTGCCCGCTCCGAACACACAGCCCTTTCTCTTCCCTGTGTGAGCTGCGGAGTTGAACTTGGGGAGCAAGATGAGTACGTGTTGTGTCCAAAGTGCAAACGTCCCTATCACACGAGATGCTGGATAGGAGTAGGCCAGAAGTGCGTAAAGTTCGGCTGCCGGTGGCGCTACTCGGATCTCTGGGAGCGAACCACAGGGAAGGCTAGCAGGTGATAGGGTCTGGGTCTGTCATTTTGCCAGGCAAGGCAACACGACGATGAGCAAGCATCAACTCCCGTGTCCAAAATGTGGTAAGACAATCAACGATTCGGATAGCGTTGTTTTCTGTCCGCAGTGTCGCCGCGCGTATCATTGGTCTTGTTGGACGGAGATTGGCAAGAGGTGTCTGAAGTCAAAGTGCACAGGGCATACGAACTACTCCCTGGCATTCTTGCGCGGAGCCGTGAACTCACTTCATCCGCAGGTTAGTGGCATACCGAGAAGGCTCTGTCCAGAGTGCGGCAGTAACCTTTGGGTCTTTGAGCAGTACTGTGCCAGGTGCGGAAGTCATGTCAATGCGCCTCTTTTGCACGGCCCTGGTAAGTCCATCTACCAGTATCAGCTCCTTATCAGTCGCTCAGTCATGGCCGTTGCCATCCTGGTGACATTTGCCTCATTGGTGTTCTTGGCTCGTGCAGGAGTGAATCAGTGGGATACATTCCGCACACAACGGTCAACGGAAGTTGCTCTGGCTGCCCAGTCTGAGCGGGCAACAAGCACAGCTGCCGCAGTAATGAGCCAACAGGTCACCGCCACCGCGCAGGTAGTTGCACGTGAGCACGGAACGGCTACTGCGAGCGCGGCACAAGTCCAGCGTCTGACGGCCACCGCTGCTGCACTCCAAGACAAAGAAGCCACAGATGTGGCATATCGGAACGAATCGGCAACCAACACCGTGATGGCTGAACAGACCATCCAGGCCGCAACTACCGTGGAAGCACAAGGGAACCAATCGGCAACGAGCACTGCAGTCGCCTTAGAGACCAGCCAAGCAAGGGCTACGGCGGACGCACTGCGTAGTTCTGAAGCGACAAGAACCGCACTCGCAGAAGTCAGCCGACAAGCCACGGTATCAGCCGAGGCAACGATTCAGGTGCTGGCAACGAGCACAGCTGTGGCACAGCTCAGCAAATGGGCGACAGCCACTGAGGAGGCCAATCGAACACAGCCAGCCACAGGACGTGTTGCCAGCGACAATCTGCGTGTTCGATCGGGCCCTGGCGTTGAATATCAGCCCCTAATTGCCACCCTTTCACAAGGGGTTGTCGTCACAATCGTGGGATGGAATACCGCCTCAGACGGTACCATGTGGTGGAAGATCGCCAATCCCTCAGGTTGGGTCCATTCCGAGTATGTTGACGAAAGCGGCTGCACCGACTGCGTAGCCAAGATCGCACGCCCCCCGATCCCGCCAACTTCCACGCCGGCGCCACCACAGGCCATTGCAACAAATCGCGGTGCTCTTCTGAATCAAGGGGAGAATGGTTGGACCTATCAACTTGAACAGGGGCGGAACTCGGGCCATTTCGCAGCCTTTGACAGACGGGTGCCCTATAACGGAATTGACTGCTATCGGTCGCCTATTGAGGACTACGTACGCATCTGTGAGAATGGGAACGTGCATCCAGGGCAGGCAGGTCGCGTGGCCTATCGCTGGGACAGTACCTACGATGGTGCTGTCACCATCCAAGTCCGCGCGCACAAGGTCGATACCTCTTGCGGTGACGGGATCTGGGTCGGAACATATGTTGGCCAGGCAGGGGGAGCACCATCTTCACTTGGTGACTTTTCCATTTCGGCTGGGAACAATACCGATACCACCCGCGACTACAATATACAGCTTTCTCGCGGCTCATTCGTTCTTGTTATGGTCGACATCAGAAGCCAGGCGGAGTGTGATCAAAGCCGGCTCTTCATCGATATCAAACGAAGGTAGCGCTAACGCTATGATCCGTGCAATTCAGGTAGCCTTCGGATTCACTATTGTCGGGGTGACGCAACTATGAATCTTACCATTCTTGACGTCTTTGATCTACCCCAAGCCATTCCGAGCTGCATCGTCAAGATTCAAGATTTCGATGACGAGCACACGCTGGCGGAGAACATCCGCGACTACGTTCTGACCGAGCGGATGGCCGCTGAGATGGCGCGGCTGGTGGATCGGATTGTCGCCAGTTGCGATCGCCATGAGGCGGGCGAAGGGCACTACCTGCACGGCTCTTTCGGTTCCGGCAAGTCGCACTTCATGGCGATTCTTGGCCTCATCCTCCGCGGCCACCCGGCCATCTGGACGACGGACCACCCGGCCATCCAGGCGGTGGCCGCGGAACATCGTGACACGTTGACCGCTCGCCCCATCCTCGTGGTGCCGGTGTATATGTTGGGGCAGAGCGGTTTCCAATCTGCCTGCTACAACGCCGCTAATGCACAACTGATGCGGATGGGGTATCCACCTTGCGAGTTCAGCGATGCCGACAAGGTCATTGCATCGTTGCGCGCAGATGCTGATCGTTACGGCGAGGTAGTCTACACCCGGTTCGAAGGGTCAACCGGACTCGCGCGTCGACGTTTCGACCACATGGCTGCTGGGTCGCAGGAGGAACGTGATGAGCTGGCTGCTGAGATCTTGACCTACGGCGGTGCTGGCCGCGCCGAACGCACCGCGCTCTACCCTGACAAATTCTCTGACGGCATGGCAGCGCTTTCTCGCCATGCGAAGGACCAGGGCTTCGCCGGCATCGTCTTCCTGGTGGACGAGTTGATTCTCTACCTCACAGGGAAGAGTGGGCGCGCCTATCAGGAAGAGTTCAACGACCTGGTGGCGCTGGCTGACAACTCCGCTCTTGACCGTGCAGTTCCGCTCTGGGTCATTGTTGCCAAACAGCGCAACATTGCCGAGACGGTGCCCGATGACTCCAGCCAGCAGCAAGTGTTTGAAGCGCTGGAGCATCACAAGGATCGCTTCCCCGAGACCACCGAGCTGGCCGACACCGAACTGGCGCCCATCGTCCAGGAGCGTGTCCTGCGAGTTCGTCAGGGCATGGCGTCCCCCTTAGCTCAGACGATCAGCACGACGCTGGATGGGCTTTCTCCCGAGGTACGCGCCACCCTGCTCAATGACTTCACGCCCAACGCTTTCAGGCAGGTCTACCCCTTCCACCCGGCCCTGATCCGCACCTTGATCGATGTCAGCGCCCGTCTCAGCCGCGAGCGCGCCGCTATCCGCCTGCTGTATGAGCTCTTGATTATCCGGCATCCTGACCTGCCTATCGGTAGTCTGGTCCCCTACGCCTCTCTATTCGACGCTGTCTTCTTGCCCGATGGTCTGACCGGCGGGTCGCGCAATGCTGAGTTGGAGGCTGTGCGCCAGACCTACTACGGGCGGCTGCAGCCCATCATCGTGGAACTGTACGGTGACAGCGAACAGGCGCGTCGTTCGGAACTGATCGTCAAGACGGTGCTCCTATGCGGCCTGTCCAAGACCATGCGCGACGCCGTGACCGTGGAGCGCATCCTGCATCTCAACTACCAGGATCTGCGCGGCCGCACACCCTTCGGCTCCTATCAGGCCCTTGCCCAGATCCTAGCCGACCTAGACAATCGCAGCGAGCTGGTGCTCTTCACACTCAACCCCACCAACCCCGCCCTGGGCGTTGTCAGTATCACCCTGGCCGAGGGCGCGCAGCTTTTCGACGTCCTCAAACGCGTCCAGGTCAACTGGCGCCAACGCCTGGACGCCTTTGTCGGCCTGATGAGACAGGTGATGGAGTGTCCTATCCAGAACGCCGAGATCCCAAACTACGAGCGAGTCTGGCGTGGTTGTCGCCGTCGCGGCCGCGTTCGCTTCGCCAACGTCGCCGATCTCCCGATCAACGACATGAAGATCGATAACGGCGACGAATTCACGCTCTTCGTGGACTACCCTTTCGATGCCGATGCCGGACACACCCGCGCCGACGACCAGCAGACGATTCAGCGCGCGGGCGACCGTTTGCCACGCGTTCCCATCGGGTTCTGGCTGCCGGCGGAGTTCTCACCCGACGATCAGCGCGACCTGGACGAGTACGCCAGGTTGCTCGAAATCGAGGGCAACCCCGACTTATATCTGGAGGACTATGGTCGCAGCCAGCGCCAGGCCCTGGAAAGCAAGCTCATCGGCCAGAAAGGCAGCAAGGCCACTGCGCTGCGCAAGCGCCTGGAGGAGGTCTACCGCGGCCAAGGCGCCGAGGTGCGTTTCCTTGACCCCGCCATCACGCCGTCAATGGATGCTGAGACGGTGGGCGGTGTCCTGGATCGGATCGCCGATGCCGTCTGCGACCGCCTCTACCCGTTTCACCCCCGCTTCGCTACCGAAGCCAACCAGCGGGCGCTGCGCCGGCTGTTGGATGAATTCCTGGTGCCGGCAGCCCTGGGCGGCGGCGCCAGGCCCCGCAATACCGATCTGGATATCTTGCTGGATCGACTGGGTGAACCGTTGGAACTGGCCGAGAAGGGCGCGGCCAACTGGACCCTGCGCCTGCAATCGCGCTATCTCAGCAAGCTGGAGGAACTGGCGGTCGGCAAACGCGTTGAGGCGGACAAGGTGCGGCGGGGCCTGACGGAAGCATTCGGGTTCAACCGCGATCTCAGCGACACCTTCCTTCTCTACCTGATCCGCGGTCGAGGCTACCGCGCCCTGCGCAATGGTGTGCCCATCGCCGATCTGGATTATGGAAGGCTCGACGGCCTCATCTTGGAGCGGGGGGAACGACTGCAGGCGCACGAATGGGCGAATGTCAGGGAGCTGGCGAAAGTGGCATGGCAGGTGACGCCACCAGCAGTGGAGTTGACGGTGGCAGCCCAAGATCAACTTTGGCGGCAACTCAACGCCGCGGCCAACACTGCTCGATCCGACTTGCAGGCCGCCCACAAGCGTTTGATGGAAGCTCTCACGATGGTCGGCGCCACAACAGGCGCAGCTCGCCTTGTTGAGCTGGATGCGGCTCTGGATCTAAACGCGCTTGCGCTCAAGAGCGATTTGGATGCTTACGAGGGCCTGCGTTCCCTGTTGACCTGGGCTCCGACCACCGCCGTCACAAGTGACACTGTTACCCGTGACACAGCCATCCATGGGATCAGCCAACGGCAGGCTACCAAGGCCATCCTTGAGAATCTGGCCACCGACACGATCGGGCGCATCGCCACTCTGGCCTCTGGCGGCAGCCCTGACGCTGCCTCCGCCCTCAGCGAACTTGCCAGTTTCTTGGCGTCTCCCGCTGCCAAGGCCGACCTTGCCAGCCACGTTGCTACCTGGCGGGTGAGCGCCAACAAAATCATCGACGCCGCCCTGAAGGCGCCTGGCATATCACGCGACCCGCAGCGGTACGTCCCTGAGCCCGATGGAAAGGCGCTGCGCGAGGTCCGAAGCTCCTTACGGGTGAAGTCAGTCCAGATCGACATCGACGACAAGACCAGTGAACTGAACGCAGAAACGTGGGGAAGCGCCATAGCCTCGCTCCTGGAGCAAGACGGGGTAGCAATCGACGAGGCGAAATCGGATATCGTGGTTCGCATCGAGATCACGCAGGTGCGCGGCGATGGCTGACACGCTGAGTTCAGCCCTGCAACACTATCTGGGCGGCATCGGTGAGCCGGTGGCCGGGGTGTTGGCTCTGGAAGTGGATTGGGGGCAGCATACACCGCCGATCACGGATGCGGTCACCCCCGTCACCTTCCAGGGCGCCATCTGGTGGCAAGTGCTGACGGACTCCGAGCTGGTCCTGCGCCGCGCCCTTTGTCAGGCTCCCGGCGGTCGCGTGATCTGGTTACTGGCGAGCGGCGTCACGGCACAGGCGCCGCTGGACGTTCGCGCCCGCTTGCACGGGAGGACCGTTTTCCGCCTGGGGTTGCGCGCCTATCTTCAGGCCCTGACGGGGCGTGAGTGGCCTCCCGAAGTGGATCACTCGGAATGGCGCACTACCGTGGAGCGCCATCTTGACTTCCTCGTACGACAGGTTGTGCAGGCCGGCGCCCTCAACTGGGCCATCTCGCACAATGACCTGGAGGCTCTTCTCCTGAAGGCCGCGTTTGGCATCACACTCCTTGGGCGTACTTCGCCGCAGCTCCTGGCCGACCTGATCGTGGCCCAGTTGCACGGGGGTTCCCCTCCCAGCGCCTTGGAGCTTGCCATCCTGGAGGCCCATCTGCGCGCTGCGTTACCACTACATGCCGACACGTTGGTCTGGGCTTCTGAAGAAGCAGGCCGCGCTGCAACACTGGTGCGCACGGGACTGATGATGGCTGCCGAACGTGATGTTCGTCTGGCGCCGAACTGGGGTAGCCTCACCTCCTTGCGTGCGAAGTTGGTCGGCGCACGACAGATTCCGGAAGCCGAAGCCATGTCCGGCGTGATGGACCTGGCCGTCGCCGCGCTGGAACTGCTTCCGCG
The DNA here is from genome assembly GCA_964535455.1 of uncultured Caldilineales bacterium. Classification (GTDB taxonomy): domain Bacteria; phylum Chloroflexota; class Anaerolineae; order J102; family J102; genus SSF26. Next base: position 30,334 of record CAZHTZ010000002.1, on the reverse strand, counting down.
GCCGCAGATGCGCGCCGTCGTCGAGGATGCCGAGCGCGATCTGGTCGCTGTCCTGCCGCCTGGCAGCTACGTGCGCTGGTTTCCGACGACTCTTGTCGCCGAGATCGACCGCCTGGCAGAGGGCGTTGCGGCAGGACATCTCCCACCCCCGGAACGACTTCAACAGATGCGTGGTCATCTCTTTGCCGGGGACTATGTGGACCGCCTGGACGTACTGGAGACGTTGACGACGGCGGTGAGTGGGCGCCGGCAGCAGGCCGACGCAGTCGCCTTGCTGCGCAAGGCTCCGGACCAAGGCGCAGTCTCAGCGTGGGCTGGCTGGTATGCCCAATATGGCTCAGTGCTCGATCTTGCCGCTCTTGAGCTGATGCGCTACCACGGCCAGGGTGCGGGACTGAGAGCTGCCATCAGCCAGGTGCTCAAGGACCACTGGGATTGGCGCAACGGACTCAACCGGGCCTTTGCCACGCGCTATCTCGCCAGTTATGAAACCTCCCTGCACTATCACGATGGCGCTTTTGGCGTCCACCATATCCTGCGTTGGATCGTGCGTCCCCTCTTGGAGGAGGGACGAAGGGTACTTCTGATCGTTGTGGATGGCATGAGCTATCCCGACTTCTGGTACATGATGCGACAGTGGGCCAGCGCCAAGACCCCTGCGTATCCTGCCCACGTGCGCAGTGCTCTTGCTCTGCTTCCGTCGGTCACCTCTGTCTCGCGTCGCGCCCTATTTCTGGACAACATGCCTACAGACCGGCTCGACGACGACGAGACGTATGAGCAGAAAGCCCGCACCGGTGAGGTCCAGGCGCTGGCCAAGGCGTTACACGGACGAAAGGTGCACCTCTACAGCAAGGGCAATCTCGAACCGGAGCAGCTGTTACAGGAGCTGCAGTTTGCGTCGTTGGACTGTATCGCGCTCATCATCAACGCCATCGATGACGACCTCAAGAACAGCACGACGAACGTCAAGTTGCCTGAACTGCAGGATCTCGACCCTCTTAACCGCGCCGTTCAGACTGCATTGCAGGCCGACTGGGCGGTGCTGATAACGGCGGACCATGGCCATACCTGGCACCGCGACAAGAAACTGCGCCGGGGCCCCCAGGTGCCGGGGGGTGGGGAACGCTTTGCCCCGCTTGCTTCTGGCGGGCTGCTGCCCGAAGATGCGGTGGCCTCCAGCGACGCCAACATCGTGCGCGTCCAGGACGGCCAACGTGTGGCGCTGCTGGCAACCAGTGGCGCTTACTTCGGCCAGAACCCGCGTCGCGGCTACCATGGAGGCGTAGCTTTGGAGGAGGTTGTGGTGCCGTGTGTCATGCTCACCCGCCAACCACCGGCGACGGGGGAACTGCCAGCCGGCCTGCCTGTGACCGCTCAGGACGTTGAAACGGAGGCGTCCGGTCTCGTTGGGATGGTGCTGACACTCCGCACCGGCAATGCCGTGCGCGTGAAACTCCCGTTTTCCCTGGAGCCGTCCTAAGCGCGCCTGCTGCAGGCACTTGCGCACCGCGGCGAGGCCAGCGAAGACGAGTTGCGCCGTGATCTTGGAACGCGGCGAATTGCCGGTCTACTGGCGGCCCTGCGGGAGAAACTGGCCAGCCATGGTCTGGATTACATCGAAGACAAGGGCAACGGGCCGCACGGCGCCATCTATCGGTTTCGCGATGAGCTACTGTCTTCATAGGAGGAGCATGTGACCGCCGACCTGGGGATGGAACACGAGTTGAAATCTGACTATCGCCGCCTTTCGCAGCCGACTGCGCGCGACATCATCAATGCCTTGCGCCGGGGCACGGTGCCCCAGTCTGGCCTGGACTACCTGGCAGTGGGCCTGGACCGGGAAGTGCAGACGATCTCCGAGCAGCTTCGGCATGTTGCCACTGGCCGGGGAGACTTCAAATTCGTTCGCGGCGCTTACGGCGCCGGAAAGACCTTCCTCAGCGCACTGGCTCTGGAGGAGGCATTGACACAGGGATTTGTCGTCAGCTATGTGGTCGTGTCCACCGACACCCCCCTGTACAAGCTCGAAGCAATCTACCACCGCATCATCACGAACCTGCGCACACGCGGTCAGGCCGAGGGCGCGCTCAAGGCGCTGCTCGACCGTTGGCTCTACGGGATTGAAGAGAAAGCCATCGAACTGGATGGGTATGCGGAGGATGACACTGAATTGGCCGACCGGGTTGAGACCCAGGTCGAGAGCGAGCTAGGTGAGGTAGCGCTCATCCATTCTGCTTTCAGCGCCGTCATTCGCGGCTACTATCGCGCCCAGGTGGCCGGCGATTATGCCACTGCCCAGGCCTTGTTAGGATGGCTCTCCGGGGAGCAGCAGATCAGCGCCCAGGTGAAGCGCCAGGTCAATATCCGCGGTGAGATCGACAACGCCGTGGCGCTGGATTTCTTGCGAGCCATTAACCTGATCGCACGCAAGGGAGGCTTCACAGGCCTAGTGATCGCGTTCGACGAGGTAGAGACCATACAGCGCTTGCGTGGACCTCAACGCGAGCAGAGTCTCGGTACTCTTCGCCAACTTGTCGACGCCGTCGATCACGGGAGCTTCCCGTTCACCTACCTGCTCTTCACCGGTACGCCCGGCTTCTTCGAGGACCGCCAGGGTGTACCGTCCCTACCCCCGCTGCACGACCGTATCAGGCTGGCCAATCCGGATGATCCCTTTCCCAATCCGGAGTTGCCGCAGATCGTTCTCCCCAAGTTCGATGTCACGAAACTCCTGGCTGCAGCTGAGAAAGTGCTTCGCATTTACGATGTCGCTTACACGCCGGTGGATCGAGTGAGGGTCAGCCCTGCCACGATCCAGTTCATGATCGCTGAGGTCACTAGCAAGTTCGGAGGCCGCGTCGATGTGGTGCCAAGGCAATTCCTGCGTGATTTCGTGAACGTATTGGACAAAGTGCGCCTGCACCCGGCCTATGATCCGAATGCGGAGTACGAGTTCGATCGCGACACGGCGGCCGAACTCGCACCTGCCGAGCAGGAGACCATCGAACCCCTCTCATTCTAATGCCTCAGGATGCCTTCTTTCGCCTGAACCCTCGTCTGCGCGATGGGATTACCCACACGCTGGGCTGGTCATCGCTGCGTCCCGTTCAGGAGGAGACGATTCACTCCGTCTTGGCTGGACACAATTCCGTCGTCCTGGCCCCCACAGCGGGTGGTAAGACCGAAGCGGCATTCTTCCCCATCCTCGACATCCTCTATCGTGACCAGCTCGCCCCTGTCACGGCTTTGTACGTCTCGCCATTGCGGGCGCTGCTCAACAATCAGGAGCCACGACTCATCCGGCTCGCAGGCCTGGTCGGAGCCTCGGCATTCAAGTGGCATGGTGACGTCGGCCAGTCAGCGCGCAAGGCCTTTCTGGCTGACCCTACCCACGTCCTCCTTATCACCCCCGAATCTCTGGAAGTGATGCTCATCTCATCGAAGATCGACAAGGAGCGACTGTTCGCGGGCCTTCGCTTTGCAGTTATCGACGAGGTCCACAACTTTGCCGCCGGCGACCGCGGCGCCCATCTCATGGCTGTTCTGGAACGACTGCAGCGCTATTCGCCTTATGATGTGCAGCGTATCGGCCTCTCGGCCACTGTGGGTGATCCGGCGGTCATTGGCCGCTGGATGCAGGGTTCCAGCCGCCGCCAGTCTGTGGTGGTCGACCCCCCCGGTCAGCCCGTTTCGCGCTTGATTCGCATTGATGTCCACGACGACGAAGCTGAACTGGCGCGGCAGGTGGCGCCGCTGGCTCGCGGTCGCAAGACCCTCTTTTTCGTCGAGGGTCGGCGACTGGCAGAAGGCGTCAAACAAGCCCTGGGTGCGGAGACCGCTATGACGTTTGTGCATCATTCCTCGGTCGGTCGCGAACTGCGCGAGGAAGCTGAAGAGGCGTTTTCGCAGAGCGGCGGGAGCCAGTGCATCGTCTGTACCAGCACCCTGGAGCTGGGCATCGACATTGGCGATCTTGATGCGGTCCTGCAACTGGACGCGCCCGGGACAGTTTCTTCCTTCATGCAGCGTCTCGGACGCACAGGTCGCCGGCCGGGTGCGCAGGCAGAAATGAACTTCTTCTGTGGCGATGAGATGGCTCTGCTGCGGGCAGTGGCGCTCGTCAATCTGGCCCGGCGGGGATGGATTGAACCGATCGCTCCTAGCAGCTACGCCGTGCACGTGCTTGCCCATCAGGTGCTGGCACAGGCATTGCAGTTCTATGGGGTCCGCCGGAGCCAAGTGCTCGAGATCGCCGAGACCGCCCGGCCTTTCGCCGGCATCTCCGTCACCGAAATGGACGATCTCTTGAACCACCTGACGGGTATCGGCGTGTTGGCACGAGCCGACGGGCTGTTTGTGCTTGGCAGCGAGGGCGAGAAGCGGTTCGGCCGCAAGAACTTCCTTGACCTCTACTCCGTGTTCGAGACCCCAGAAGAGATCACCGTCATCGGACCCGATCGGCGCGTGATCGGCACCTTGGAGGCCTGGTTTGTACAACAAATCGGCGGTGAACACGGTTTCGTATTTGTGCTGGCGGGTCGCGCTTGGCAAGCCCAATCTGTGGATCTGGAACAGGCCCAGATCATGGCCATTCCCGCTCCCAAGGGGGCAGTGCCGAGATGGGGCGGCGGAGGTGGAATTCTCGGCCGCGAGGTGGCAAGCGAAATGCGCTCGGTCCTTCGGTCTGAAGACCGCTACCCGTTCTTGACCAATCGAGCCCATGCGCGCCTGGAGGCACTGCGCCGAACGTGGCGTGACATCGTCGCCGAACCTGACCTATCATTTCGTAAGACCGATCGCGAGTGGACCCTGTTCACCTTCGCTGGCGACCGCATCAACCTCCTCTTGGGGCGCGCCCTGGCCCTTGTTCTGGCCTGCGAGGTCAGCGGCGATGGACTGTCGCTCACCATCAAGCCAGCGTCTGGCACGATCATCGATAAGACTGGTCTCCGTCAGGCCCTCGATCAGGTCCGAGACCCCGATTTCTTCTCACCGGACCGCGTCGCCCGCTTGGTCGAAACCCTACCACGCGGTCGGCTCAGCAAATTCCAACCCCTCCTGCCCAGTAGCCTGGAAGCCCGTTTTCTCGCCGAGCGGCTGTTCGATGTCAAGGGCCTGGTGGGTTGGCTGGAGACATCGAATGGGTCGAAGGCGGACGCGACAGCGACATCCGGCCGCCGGTTTCGGTAGTTGCCTGACGTCGATGACGTCACGTATGAAGGTAAGTAGTCCGGCCCGTACAAGTAACCTTGCGGACGTGGTCTTGACAACGCAGCCAAGCGCCCAGCTATTGTTGTCTGCCGCTTCCTTTGCAGTAAAGACACGTCTGCCGTCCACTGCCCTTGCAGTAGGCACACTGATACTTTGGATCGCTACTCAGGCGCCCGGTTCCTCCGCAGTTCTTGCAGGCGGTCTGACCATTACCATTGCAGTTCCTGCATGGACCTTTGTCTGAATGCTGTGATGACATACTTCCTCCTCAGATCATGTGGAATGGAGAATATGGACGCGCCGGATCGTTGCTACCACCATCCTATCACAGCCTTGTGTTCTTGCTGCTGTTACCTTCTTCTTCCATGATGCGTGCGTTTCACGTAGTCTCGTATCTTTGTGGGACACACTGCGCCTGGGGTGCGGCCCGTCGTAGCTATCCTTATAGTTGGCCCCGAAAACTGGACCAGGAGCTAAGAAGCTGTTTGAAGTGGGGTACAGTTGAGTGTTCACAACCGCAACCTATACCACCAGCTGACCGCCAGCCTTCACTTGTCAAACAGCTTCTAAAAGGTCGATGGGCATGGGCGCAAACAATAACCGGCCGGCGCTGATCGTGGGTGCGTCGCTGATCGTCGTGCTCACGGCGATCTTCCTCGGCCTGATCCTATACCGTGTCCAGCCCGAGCCGCCGGCAACTGCCGTCCCCTTCGCAGCCCGCGACCTGACTCTGGATGACTTTCACCTTTTCGACCTGGTAACGACCGACATCGACGGCGATGGTGCGCTTGATCTGGTGACCTCGAATCACAGTGCCAGACAGAGCTTTCTGCTTGGAGACGGTCACGGCGGCTTTGGTCCTAACAACCTGGTTTCCTGGGGACTCAGCCAGTCGCCCGACTTTCCAGGGCTTGAGGACTCCGCCGAACAGCCCGACTTCGAGACCGATGGTCTTTACGTCTTCTGGCGCGATTCGCAGTTGGTGTTGCACGCCCAGAAGCCGGTTGCGGATGACACTTTCCGCGGCCAAATCGAGTTCCTGACCCCCATCACCGTCACTGCCATCAGCGGGTTCGAGGTCGTCACGCAGACGCTCACTGGCGGCGACGGCCTCGACCGCACCCTGCTCGACTTCAGGGCGAACGGGCAGGGTGACCTCATCGTCGAGCCGCAGCCGGCGCCGCGCGTCGGCTCCCCGATCACGGTCACGCTGGCCGCCCCTACCGACCTGCAGCGGGTGTTTGTGGGCCGGGATCGCCTGAGCCCGGCCGGCAGAGTATTCCCGCTGCGGCTCAAGGATCGCCACGGGTTGGCCTGGACCGACCTCGACGGCGACGGTCGCCCGGACCTCCTGGTCGTTCGCGGCGCCAATCTGGGTCTGGCCGCCAGCCAGGAGGAAGCGACGGCTGGCGACGAGGTGTTCTTCCAGGCAGACGGCAGCTTCCGCCGTGCGGCTGCGTCCGATCTGGGCTTGAGCAAGCAGGGGTGCCCGGCCCGGCAGGTGGGTCTGGCGGATGTGAACGCCGACAACCGGCTGGATGTCTACATCACGTGCGCGAGGGAAGCGCCCAACCAGCTTTGGATCCGCCAGGAAGATGGCCGCTTTGTGGAGAAGGCAGCCGCGTTGGGTGTCGCTATCGCTGCCGACGGCGTCTTTGCCTGGTTCGATGCCGACGGCGATGGCCAGACCGACCTGTTCTGGTCAGGGACCGATGGGGTGGCCGTGTACCGCAACGCTGGCAATAGCTTCGAGCGCCAGGCGGTGGCAGACGCGCAACCCTGGGTGCAGAAGCTCGCCGTCGGTGACTACGACGGCGACGGAAAGCCGGACGTGTTCGCGGCGTCTGGGGCTGAGAACGCCCTCTACCACAACACCGGCGACGGGTTCGCCGCCGTCCGGCTGGCGGATGTGGGCCTTCCTGCGGCGGGGCTCACCGCCAACTGGGTCGACTATGACAACGATGGCCGGCTCGACCTGCACGTCCCCCCCCAGGGTTTGTACCGGCAGGCGGCGCCCGGTCGCTTTGTTCTGGAGCAGTCCTTTGCCGAAGAGGCGGTGACGCCGGCCCGCCAGGTGCGCAGTCTCTGGTTCGATGCCGACAACGACGGTCGTCGCGATGTCATCAGTTCATTACAGACCATCACTTCACACCAGATCACAGGGCAAGATGAAGGTGGAAACTGGAGCACGCACTACTACCGGAACACTGTCGCCAACGACAACCACTGGCTCGAAATTGTCTTGACGGGGCCGCCCGGCAATCGCGAGGCGGTGGGCGCCACCGTGACCCTCACGACCCCTCAAGGCCAGCAGTTGCAGGGCACTGGTTGGGCCGACGGCAGCCACTTCTCGCAGGGGCACTACCGTCTTTACTTTGGCCTGGGGCCTGCCGCAGTCGTCGACAGCCTGGTCGTGCGCTGGCCCGATGGCCAACGGCAGGAACTGCGAGATGTGCCGGCGGATCGTCTTCTTTCCTTAAGCGTCCTTGCGGCGACCTGGGGCCAGGACTGAACCGCCCGCAGCGTGGGCCATGACCCGGACCCTCCTCAAGCTCTACGGTGAGCGCAACACCGGTACGAACTACCTCGAGCGGCTCGCCGCCCTGAACCTGGACGCAACGGTGCTGCCGGGTTCCACGCCGCCGTGGCTGCGCCGGCTGCTCGGCGAGGGAGAGGGGTGGCGCGATGTTTACTTCCGGCTCACGTGGTCGCGCAACCTGGGTTGGAAGCACGCGGTGGCGCCATCGCCGCAGGTGCTGGAGCGCAAGGGGGCGTGGGCCAAGCGGCTGGCCGTCATTACACTGACCAAGAACCCCTATTCATGGTTGCTCTCACTGCACCGCAACCCCTATCACCAGCAAGGGACGGAGCCAACGTTCGAGGCGTTCCTGGAGACGCCGTGGCAAACGGTGGGCCGCGAGCGTCACACCGGGGTTTTTCCGCACCCAGTGGCCTTGTGGAACGTCAAGAATGCCTCGTATCTGGCCCTGGCAGGCGGCGACGCACCCTGCGCCAACCTGAAGTACGAGGACCTGCTGGCCGATCCGGAGGCCACACTGCGAGGGGCAACCGCAGCCTGCGATCTGGCAATGCACGATGGGCCCTTCCGGAACGTCACGTCGTCGACAAAGGGGGAGGCCGGAAGAGACTTCCAGTCGTACCAGGACACCTACTTGTATGAACGCTGGAAGGCGAATTTGACGACTCGCTCTATCGACTTCATCAACCGCTACCTTGATCCGGCCTTGATGACAGCGTTCGGTTACGAGTGGTTACCCGGCAGCCGAATAGAAGGAGAGGATCGCCCGTAGCGGCCGGTTGTTTTCAAACAAAGGAGCCGGTTTGTGTCCTACAGGTTTCTTCGCTAGAATGGGGGTTGCAAGAGACCTCGGGCCGTTTGCCGAGGTCTTTGTTTTTCCGTTTTTCAGATAGGCAACCCATGTTCATCGATCGCACCGATCTTCGCAATATCGCCATTATCGCTCACGTCGACCACGGCAAGACCACGCTGGTGGATGGTCTGCTCCGGCAGGCGCGCGTGTTCCGCGTCAACCAACAGGTCGTCGAACGCGTCATGGACTCGAACGACCTGGAGCGCGAGCGCGGCATCACGATCCTGGCCAAGAACACCGCCATCAGCATCTGGGATGCGACCACCCAACAACAGGTCAAGATCAACATCGTCGACACACCCGGCCACGCCGACTTTGGCGGTGAGGTGGAGCGCGTCTTGAACATGGTGGATGGCGTGCTTCTTTTGGTCGACGCCGCCGAAGGCCCGATGCCGCAGACGCGTTTCGTGCTGAAGAAGGCATTGGAGATGGGCCATCGCGCCATTGTCGTGATCAACAAGGTGGACCGTCGCGACGCCGAACCCGATCGGGTGCTGAATGAGACCTTTGATCTGTTCATCGAGCTGGGCGCCACCGAGGAGCAGGCGGATTTCCCGGTGGTCTACTCCATCGCCACTACCGGTCAGGCCGGTCTGACCTTTGACGTCGGTCCTGACCTGCAGCCCCTCTTCGACACGATTCTGGCCGAGGTGCCCGCCCCTCATGTCGATCTCGATGCTCCTCTCCAAGTGCTGGTGACAACGCTGGGCTACGACCCTTACCGGGGTTTGACCGCCATTGGCCGCATCTTCGCCGGTCGACTTCATGCCCATCAGGCTGTGGCGCGGCTGACACTGGCAGGAGAAAACATCCCTGAGCGCGTGCGCTACCTGTACGTGCACGAGGGTTTGGACCGCGTCGAAGCGGAGACCGTGGACGCTGGTGAGATCGTTGCGATTGCCGGGTTGGAGGGCATTGCCATTGGCGAGACCCTGGCCGACCCGGAGAATCCAATTATGCTCCCCGTCATCAAGGTCGAGGCGCCCACTGTACGCATGACCTTTGGCGTCAATACGTCACCCTTTGGCGGCCGTGAAGGGCGGTGGGGCACCTCGCGCAAGCTGCGAGAGCGTCTGTTTGAGGAGCTTAAGCACAATGTGGCCCTGCGTGTCGAGGAGACGGATAGCGCCGACACATTTCTCGTCTCTGGCCGGGGTGAGCTGCACCTGGCCATTCTCATCGAGACCATGCGTCGCGAGGGCTATGAGTTCCAGGTGTCGCGACCCGAGGTCATCTTCCGTACGGGCGAGGCCGGAGAGACCCTGGAGCCCTTCGAGGAAGTCCACATCGACTGCGACCGCGAGGTCGTGGGCGCCGTGGTCGAGATGTTGGGCAGACGCCGGGGCGAGATGCTGCACATGACCGACACCGCCACCGGCGGCGTACACATTGGCTATCTCGTTCCGACGCGCGGACTGCTGGGCTTCCGCTTCCAATTTCTCACGGCCACTCGCGGCACGGGCAACCTGTACAGCATCTTCCACGACTACCTGCCCCATGCCGGGCCGATCATCTCCCGTTCCCGCGGGTCGCTTGTTGCCTGGGAGACGGGCCCCACAACCTCGTATGGCTTGCGCAACGCCGAAGAGCGTGGAACCCTGTTCGTGGGACCCGGCGTCGAGGTGTATCAGGGTCAGGTGGTGGGCGAGAACCAGCGCCCCGGCGATCTCGACGTCAACGTATGCAAACGCAAGCACCTTGACAACATCCGCAGTTCGACCAAGGAAGTTGACGAGCGTCTGGAGCAGCCGTTGGACATGAGCCTGGACGAGTGCATCGAATACCTGGCCGAGGACGAACTTCTTGAGGTAACGCCACTCAGTCTGCGCATTCGCAAGCGGGTTATGGACAAGGCCGAGCGTGAGAAGCAGGCCAAGCGCTTGAAGGAGACCTTGAGCCAGGCCGCACGCTAGACCGCAGGAGGGGGTGGCGTGATCAAGACTCGATCGACTCTCACCCCGTCCATGTCCACGACTTCGAAGCGATAGCCTTCCCAACTGAAGGACTCTCCCGTGGCCGGAACCCGCCCCAACATGGCCAGCATGAACCCGGCAACGGTAGTGTAGCGTCGCTCATCCTCTTCGGGCAGCTTACGGCGTTCCAGAAGTTCCTTCAGATCGTCGACGGTGATCCGGCCATCGACCAGCCAGCTTCCGTCCCCACGACGGACGATGGCGTCTGGGCCGGTCTCCTGGGTGGCGATGTCCCCGACCAGGGCCTCCAGCAGGTCGGTCAGCGTCACCATCCCCTCGATGCCGCCGTACTCGTCGATCACAAGCGCCATCCCGGTCTGTTCGCGACGCATGTGCTGCAGCAGGTCGAGGGCCGGCACCGATTCAGGGATCAGAAGCGGGGGCAGGAGCGCCGCGGCGATGTCCAGCGGCTCACCGCTCAGGCACTGCGCCAGGAGGTCGCGAGAGCGCACCACGCCGGCCACGTGATCGAGCTGGCCGTGCGCCACCGGGTACTGTGTATGGCCTGTTCTGAGCAAGGTGAGAGCGTGATCGGCGCCTGACTCGTCGAGATCGAGCCAGGTGATCTCGACCCTCGGGGTCATGAGGTCGTAGGCGCGCTGGTCGCTCAAGCGGAAGAGGCGCGAGACCATGTCGCCCTCGACGGGCTCGAAAACGCCTTCAACCGCACCCTGTCTGACCATGGTCTTGACTTCTTCATCGGTGACGGAAGGCTCTTCGGAGGGTCGAATACGAAGGAGACGTAGGACCACATCGCTGGAGAAGGTGAGGAGCCGCACAAGGGGGGAGCCAAGCCGCGCCAAACGCTGCATGATGGGGGCGACGCGCACCGCGACGGCCTCGGCATGGCCCAGACCGATGCGCTTGGGCGCCAGCTCACCCAGAACAAGGGAGAGGAAGGTGATTGCAGCGACGACGACGACGATGGAGAGGGCCTCGGCATAGGGCGCCAGAGCGGGGTTACCTGCAAAGAGCAGCGCCAGCTCAGAAGCCAGTGTGGCCCCGCCTAGTGCGCCGGTCAGAATGCCGACGAGAGTGATACCGACCTGCACGGTAGATAGAAAAGGGCCGGGGTTCTCCGCCAATGCCAGTGCACTTCTGGCGCCGCGGCTGCCCGTCGAGGCCTTCTCCCGCAGGCGGGCTCGCCGGGCCGAGACGACGGCGATCTCGGACATGGCAAGCATGCCATTGAGGGCGATGAGGGCGAGGATAATGGCGATCTCGAGGGCGACGGTCGGCATCTGTATTCCTCTCTATCGGTAGGGTTCGTCTTTGTGACAAGTTGTGCTTTCAGAATCGGCGCTGCTCAGGCCAGCCTGGATGCCTATCTTGCTGCTTGGCGTTCACGGTCGGCCTGGCCTGTAAAGGCGGAAGGCAAGGCGTTTACAAGCGACGATGGAAAATGCGGTGCCGCTTGTCCCACTTGACGCCAAGAGCCGCCATCTCTGCCTGCATCTTGCCGTTGCCTTCATCGACCTGGACCATCTCGGCATATTTGAACGAGCCGCCCTTGAAGGTCTTGTAGAGCTCAGTCGCCACCAGTGCATCGACGCCCCGGCCACGGTACTGTTCAAGCACACCCGCACCGTTGGCGTTGCACCATTCCGTGCGCTTGAACTCGCGCAGGAAATGGATGAAGCCAAACGGCCACAGTCGGCCGCCCGTGCGTTGGATGGCAGCCGAGATATCGGGGTAGACGAGAACGAAGCCGATGATCTTGTCATCTTTGCACACCAGCTTGATCATCTTGGGGTCGATGATGTCGAGGAGCCGCCGGCCAACGACCTCGCCTTCCTCCGGTGTGACCGGAACGAACTCCCAATTGTCTACGAAGGCGGCGTTGTAGGTTTCAATGACCTGCGGCACCATGGCTTTGAGTTCGCTCTTGCTGTTAAAGGTCGTGACTGTATAGCCGTAGCGTTCCTTGGCCTTGTCAGAGAGACGCAGGATCCGCACAGGCATTTCGTAGCCCAGGATGTTGACGTACCCGGACATGAAGTCGGTTTCGCGCTCGAATCCGAGTCGCTGCAGGAAGTCATGATAGTAAGGCGGGTTATAGGCAATGCCGATGGCGGGGCGGCGGTGAAAGCCTTCGACCAGCATGCCCATGCCGTCAGCGGTCAAGAACCCCTTGGGACCTACGATGGTGTCCAGACCGCGTTGGCGACACCACTCAAAGGCTGTTTTGAACAACGCTTCGGCGACGTCGAAGTTCTCGACGCTCTCGAACAGGTAGAAAAAGCCATGGTGGGTGCTGCGCAGGGCATTGAAGCGCTTGTGCTCCAGTATTGCCAGCCGGGCTACCACTTCGCCGTCCTGCTCGGCGACGAGAAAATCGGCGTCGGAGTGAAGGAAAAACGGATTCTTGCTGCGGCTCGTCTGCATCTTCGCCTCATCGACCATTTGCGGCACCCAAAGCGGATCGTTGGCGTAGAGTCGATAGGGCAGGGTGATCCAGGCCTTGACGTCCTGGCGTCCGGACGTGTCGAGAGGGCGGACCTTTAGCATAGGATTCCAGGTTGAGCGGGGAGACGGATCGGCAGTGCTGGCGCAGATTCAGACGGTGCGAATCAGTTCGGCGATGTCCTCCAATTCCTCACGGATGAGGGAATGGTCGATGTTGTAGTCGGGCGCCGCCAGGAATGCGCCCGCGGCCAGAAGTTGGCTTCGGCCCTGCTGGGCGTAGGCGTGCGGCACCGATCTGTCGAGCAGGCCGTGCGGCCAATAGAAGCGTGCGCTCCCTACCGTGTCAGGGGTCACCTTGACCGCCGGGTGATCGGCCAGGAAGCCAGAGAGATTGAGGACGGTGTGCGCGCGACCGGGATGGCTGAGCGCATAGCCGAGGCTCACGGTGCCCCCCTGGCTAAAACCGCCCAGGAAGAGCGGTCCCGGCTGCACCGGTAGGGCGCCAGGAAGCGCCGCGAGCAAGTCTTCAAGCTCGTCGAGCGAGCGCTGGTAGTGATCAGGGTCGGGACGGACGTCGCCCAGGAAACGATACCAGGCATAGCCTGGCCCATAGCCCCACGGCGCCGCCCGGAAGGGTGCACGCGGCGCCACCAGGAGCACAGGCGGCAGGTGGGGCGCCAGCGCCAGGAGATCCGTCTCGTCGGCGCCGCGACCGTGCAAGAGTACCAGTAGGGGCATGCCGTCTTCCGGCTGTTCTGGTAGATGGATGCGGTGTGTCAGCATAGCGGCGTCACTTCTTTCCCACAGCGTCAACGGTGAGCGCTGAACGCGCCGGTCCGTTTTCGGGACCGTTGACCACAAGTGTAAGCCGCAGGTTGTCTTTCGTCCAGGTAGGTGGATTCCCACCCTGCTCTTGCCAGCCCAGATCGGCGAATTGTTGGCTGAAGAAGGCCTTCGCTTCGGCCGGGGGTATCTGGCTCACAAGCATGACCATCGTGCCCGAAAGCGCCCTGGCCTCTGAGTGAGGGGGAAGTTGCAGCGAACCTGGGTCGAATCCGGGGAGATGAACCGTCACAGGCGGCTTGGCAGCCCCGGGCGGCGCGATCTCGAAATCGGCGTTCAGATCGTAGCGCTCGTAGCTCCAGTCAAGAGTCTCCTTGCCCGGCACGGTGGCTCCGGAGGCATCCTTGACCGGCTTGTCGTCCACGGTGGCGGTGAAGGCCATTTTCAGCAGGTAGGCGCCGTCGGCGGCGACCCAGATGTCGCCGTGCGTCGAGCTGACGCTGCCTTTCGCGGCGGCGTCCACGGCGGCAAAGAACCTATCGAACACACTCGAGTCGTCGAAGGTGTAATGGATGGCCTCGACGCCGTTCACCGTTTCCGTTCCAGCCTGTCTCAACCCGTCCAAAGGCGGCACAATGGCCTCGGGATTGGCGAAGAAGTACGGAAGCTGGTCCAGGGGCGCCTGGTCGCGGGTATTCGAAAGCCACTTATTGTCGCCGAAATCGGCGTAGACCTTGTCTCCTACCATGAGCACTGACATGTTGCTGGGATCGCCCGAGACTGAATCCATGGCTTGCAGACCCGTCATGTGGACTTCGAGGTCAAAGCCCTCGGGATTGCTTGCACGTTTCCAGTTGGCATCAAAGCCGAGACGCTGTTCAGCAGGCTGCCCCGAAGATGGCGTCGTCTCCAGTTTGAAAGCGCCCTTGCTTCGAAAGGAGCGAACGGAGGCGGGGGGAAGAGCCACGCCACTGGCAACCGCCGCAGGCGTCGCCGCAGCGCCTGGAGCAGATGTGGCGGAGGCGGTGGGGCCAGGCGTCGGCTGCGGTACAGCGGTGGCGGAGGGAGGTGGTGCGGGGGGAACAGCGCAGGCACTTACGACAAGCGCGGCCGCCAGGAAGATGGTGTGATGGGTGCGAAGCTTCATGCTTGCTCCTCGGAATGGGAACTGAGATACAGGTGGGTCGGCATGGAGGCTTCAGTTCAGCCGGGCCAGTCGTCCCTTCAAGTCGACAATGCGTTGGCGGACGGAAGCAGCATCGGCGGCGCTGGGGTTAAGGCGCAGGTAGGTTTCGAGCACTTCACAGGCCCGCCGGTACTGGTGTTCCTGGGAGAGCAGCAGTCCCAGATCGCGCACGTGTGTGGGCTCGTCAGGCTCGACAACCTGCAAATGCTCGACCGCCCCTATCGCCTGCAGCCACTCCTGCCGCTGAGTATGGGCATTGACCAGGTTGTTCAACATTCTGGTCAGAATGGCCTTTGTGGAGATTGGCTGCAACCAACGCTCCTCGAATGGTCCCTGATAGTGGGTGGCCTGGGTCACCAACCGGGCGCATTCGGCGCTGCTGCGG
Organism: uncultured Caldilineales bacterium; assembly: GCA_964535455.1. Taxonomy (GTDB): domain Bacteria; phylum Chloroflexota; class Anaerolineae; order J102; family J102; genus SSF26. The sequence continues at coordinate 14,995 of CAZHTZ010000002.1, read as the reverse complement.
CGCATGCCGCCATGGAAGGGGTCGAAGTAGGCGGTGGTGACGCCAGTCTCTACACCCACGAGGAAATGACCGGGCAGACCGACGCCATGCACCACCAGGCCCAGTTGCTCTGCAACAGCCATGTAGATCACGGAGAGCGTGATGGGAATGCCAAGGCGGCGATCCAGGACCCTATTAAGATAGCTGTTGGCAGGGTCGTAGTAGGCATCGACGTTTCCCTCAAAACCTACTTCACCGAAAAGGAAAAGCCCCAGCGCCTCAGCCTGTTCAGCAGGTCCACCTGTGCCTACGCGTTGCGCGGCCTGCACTGCCAGTTGCTCGATCCGTTCCTGGTACGCTGATGTCTGCAAGTCAGGGTAGGCGATCTCGCGTGCGTAGAGCAGCGCCGCCAGGGCCAGATCGATAGGTGTTGCCGCAATAGCCTCGGCAAAGGTGCCCGGAGTCATGGCATCACGTCCACAGGATGGCAGGCAGCCACTGTTCGTAGCGTAGCGTGACCTGATAAACGACGCCACCGCGATGGTCGGCCACGTACAGTTCTCCGGCTTCGTCCTCGCCAAAGCTGCTGATAAGGATCGGCGGCCGCAGCAGTTCCTCGCTCTGCCAGCCCGATTCGTTCTGCTTCAGGCCCCAGATGCGACCGCTGCAGTAGTCGCCGTAGAGATACCACCCTCGCAGGTCGACTGCCTCTTGGCCCCGATAGACATAGCCGCCCGTGACAGCGCAGCCCAGCCCATGTCCATATTCGGTGACGGGCAGCGTGAGGCCGCTTGGATCACAGTCCGCCGGCTTGAAGCAGTGCGTTCCTTCCATCCGGCGCCACCCGTAGTTCTCGCCGCCAGCGCTGGCCGCAGGCTGGAAGTCCACTTCCTCCCAGGTGTACTGGCCGACGTCGCCGATGTACAAGTCTCCGGTTTCCCGATCAAAACTGAAACGCCAGGGATTGCGCAGCCCCATGGCCCAAATCTCTCCGCGGTAGGCGGCGGTCTGGGTGAAATGGTTGCTGGGTGGCACAGCGTAGGACGCAGCGCCGCCTTCGACGTCGATGCGCAGCATCTTGCCAAGCAGAGAATCGGGACTCTGGCCATTGTTCTGGGGGTCGCCGGCGTCGCCGCCGTCACCCATGCCGACGTACAGATAGCCATCACGCGGGCTGAACGCGATCTGGCCGCCGTTGTGATTGGAATACGGTTGAGAAATGGTCAACAGCACTTTGCCGCTTTCCGGGTCGGCACTATCAGGCGTGCCCGCAGGCGCCTGGAAACGTGCGATGACCGTGTCACCCGCCAGGTCTGTGTAGTTGACGTAAAATGAGCCTGATGTGGCGAAGCTCGCCGGAAAGGCCACACTGAGCAGCCCTCGCTCGTCGCAGCAGCCGACGCGGTCATGGATGTCCAGAAAGGGCGTCTCCATCAGCTCTCCATCTTCGATGATGCGGATACTTCCCCGCTGTTCGACCACGAAAAGGCGGCCGCTGCCATCCCCGGCATTCGTGATCTGGACCGGGTTCGCCAGACCTGACACCACCGGCTGCAGAGCGATGTGAGGGTGCGCGAGATCTGGCGCCAGGGCGCTGGCCGGGCGGTCTATTGCTTGCCAGGCGCTGAGCAGCAAGAGTACAACGGCGAACACTACCGAGACCAGAGCAAAGGGGCGTGAATGTGCCATGGCAACTCAAGAGGCTATCACAGGTGCATCTGACGGGCAAGGGGCGCGGCTGCGCGGGTGCGGTTCACGTTTTTGCGCAGTCACCACGGGGACTCTGTTCCAGCCGGGTCTGACGACCTGGCGGGCCAATAGCGCTGCGATGCACCGGCGTTCGGCCACCCGTAGTAACGACTTTAGTCGTTGCTTTGCCGCTCAAGCGACTGAAGTCGCCACTACAAAAACAGGTGTAACCCTGTGTCTCAATGATGGCTGCGACAACCTCCCCGCTGAATTTAGTGTACTATTCAAGCGTGGAGAGTTGCTCATGTCATACAATGAAACCATTCAACCCAGGCGTGCGGCGCAAGGACTAACCCTGACAGGCGTATACCGCAAGCTGTCCGGTGGTGAAGTCAACGTACTCTGAAGGTAGGCCACGTGCCCAAAGTCAGCGTTTGCATCCCTATTTACGACCCTGGCGACTTCCTGAGACCTGCCATTGCAAGTGTTCTTACACAAAGCTATACCGACTTCGAGCTTCTAGTGGTAGACGACTGTTCGCAAGAGCCAGTCACAGAGACAATAGGCGCCTTCACTGACGAGCGGATGTCCTATGTGCGCAACGAAACAAATCTCGGCCTCGCCGGTAACTGGAACAAGTGCTTTGATCTGGCGCAGGGTGACTACGTGGCCATCTTCCACCAGGACGACATCATGTACCCGGGTAATCTGCAGGCCAAGGTTGATCTGCTGGCTGCTCATCCCACCGTGGGGATGGTCCACTCCAACATCAAACGGATCGATGCAAATCACCGGGTCATCGGGGGCCACTGGGCATTGCAGCCGTGCCAGGATCAGGTGCAGACCGGCCAAGCCTTTTTCGAGAACATGGCTTTGCACAGGAACTTCGTTTCCTGCCCCACGGTGATGGTGCGAGCTGCCTGCTACAAGGAGTTGGGTGGCTTCGACACGGGCTTACACTACACCCTTGATATGGAAATGTGGATGCGCATCGCTGGACGCTACGATGTGGGCTACCTGGACGAACCGCTGGTCGGTAAGCGCATCCACGCCAGACAAGAGACTTCCCGCTTCACCGGTCAGGGGCAGGAGATCCTGGAACTACGATTGGCGCTTGCGCTGGCGTTCGCCCGCTACCCTCGTGCCCCCGTCAGTGCCCGAGTGCGGAGCCTGGCCCGGCGCAATCTCGTCGGGTGGGGGCTGAACATTGCCCGCTGGAAGTTGCGCCAAGGTCGTTTGCGACCCGCCCTTGGCTATGCACACGCTGCCCTACTGGCGTTGTTATCCCTGTAGGGTTGGCAAATGCGCATCCTGATTCTCACTAAACTGATCGCACAGTTAAACCCGCAGAGGGGTCGTGGTACCCTGGCGGCGATAACCACCGGACTGTGAGGCTCTGCGATGCTTGGAGATCGGTGAGGTGGAAGCCATGACTGTGCTTGGCAACACCAACGACGAGACATCGGTCACTTACACGAAGGCTGCGTGGGCCGCATGCGGGCGACCTCCGGGAGCCACTGCGCAGGCATTGCTTGGGCGGGAAGTTTGCTCAGCGCCTCCCGGAGGTCGGGCTATTTGACACGACTCTCAAGGCGCCAGTATCCTCAGCGCGGAGGCGATGGATGAGACTTGTCATTGAAACAGCGGTGCTTCTCCTGTTCCTGCTAGGCGCGTGCACCGGACAGGCGCGGGAACCGCAGGCGGCGACGGCATCGACCCCAGGCCGTCCGGAACCCACCGCTCCTACGGACGAGCGCGAGGCGATCCTGCGACTGCTGCGGTCCGAGAGCGAGGCGGTGGTGGCCAAGGACATCGAACGTCTGGCGCAGCTTTGGGCGGAGGACAGTACGGTGACGGATGCGCACCATACGCCTGCCGATGCCAACGACGATGCCGTGTGGCGCGGCATCGACGCCGTCCTGGACCGCTACATGGTGGTGGTGTTTCCAGGCAACCCGCAGTACGCTGAACCGGGCGATGTCCAGATTCAAGTCACAGGCGACCAGGCGACGGCGCGATCGACGACGCGCATTGGCAATGAGGTCTCACCTGGGGGTGACCGGTGGGTGTTACGCCGCCAGGATGGGCGTTGGCAGATCACAGCCCTGACTTATAACCTGGAGCCGGGGTAGACCAGGAGAGTGGGAAGCCGGTTTCCCGGCTTTTTCTCCCCTCAGTCCGCGGCCGCCATCTCCAGGACAGCCAGGGTTTCCCGCGCCGTTTTGGCCCACGAGAAACGCGCCAGGTTGGCGCGGCCCCGGTCGACAAGATCGGTCGTCAGATCAGCGTCAGTCAGCACCCGTAAAAGCGCTTCTGCCATGTCTTCTACATCGAGCGGGTCGAAATAGAGGGCGCCATCGCCCGCCACTTCGGGCAGGGAGGAGCTGCGGGCGCACACCAGTGGGGTTTCGCAGGTCTGGGCCTCGAGCGCCGGAAAGCCAAAGCCCTCGCTGAGGGAGGGAAAGGCGTAGCAGGCGGCGCCGCTGTACAAACCAGGGATGTCGTGCACCCTGGCAAAGCCGGTGAAGCGGATGTACTCCTGGTGGCCGGATATTCTTGCCTTTTCGTATAGTGATTGACTACCGTAACCCGGACTGCCCGCAAGCACCAGGTACAGCTTACGGTCGGGCAGGCGACGGCGTACCAGGCTGAATGCCTCAATCAGGCGTGCCAGGTTCTTGCGCGGCTGTAGGGTGCCGATGTGGAGAATGTACTCGGCATCGGGCGGCAGCCCATAGGAGGAACGGACGCGGTTGAGGCGGGCAGGGTCGCGCTCGGGCGCCAGATCGGGGTCCGGGGCCAGATGGACGACGCGGATACGTTCGGGGTCGGCGCCGTAGAAGTACACCAGGTCGTCCTTGGTGGCCTGGGAGTCGGCGATGAGACGAGTCGCCTTGCGGGTATGGCGTCGCGTGCTCCACTGCAGGTAATACCACTGGCGGTAGGGATGCGCCTCCGGGAAGCGTTCGTAGCCGGCATCGTGAACGGTGACCACTGTGCGCGGGGGACCCATGATCGGCAGCACGTGCGCCGGGACGAAAAGGACGTCCGGTGGGCGCCGTCGGGTGTACGGGCCGAGCCGGGTGTGGGTCCACAGGCGCTCGCCCGGAATGACGACAAACTCGGCATCCGGCCGGAACAGGTCGGCGGTCGAGGGGATGCGCGGCACGTAGAGCTGGAAGCGGTGCTGGCCTGCCAGGTCGTGCAGGGCGTTGATCAGCTCCAGACTGTAGCGCTCGGTGCCGGTGCGTTGGGCGCGCAGAGCCCGGGAAGCGTCGATGCCGATGAGCATGGGAGGGGCGAGAGGAGAGATGCGGGTGGAGGGTGAGGGGTTGCGAGGGAAGGGTGAGGGGTTGCGAGGGAAGGGTGAGGGGTTGCGAGGTCGACCGGTTGGCTGGAGTCGGCAGGGTTGCCAACGTACAACGGTCCAACGTGCGAACGTGCGAACGTGCAAACGTGCAAACGTGCAACCATTGTATGCGTGGGCAGGGCGTCGCGGCCAATTGGCGCATCTGGTGGAAACGATGTAAACTAGGGGTTCACAAATACCATACCCGCTGATTGAGGCATGTGAGAGAGAGTCGGTGCGAGGGCAAGCCCTGGCATCGAACGCCGAAGGGGCAAGCGGTCCGGTTCGGCGCCGGCCCGCCAAACTCTCAGGCAAAAGGATCGCATGCCGACAGCACTCTGGAGAGTTGGGCGCGGCAAGGATGCGCGCCCGCACCGAAGGGGTAGTCGGCCGGAGTTGCCTTCCGGCCCAATCTCTCAGGTTCCAGGACAGAGACAAGAGCCAGGTCTAGCGATGACTGTGGCTCTTTTTATTTGCCGCTGCCGCACCTGCTGCCTGCAACCCGCCATCTGCTTCTACCGAAGGACTCCATGACCGAACTCAACCGCACACCCTTATACGACCGCCATGTGGCCATGGGGGGGCGTATGGTGCCCTTTGCCGGCTACGAACTGCCGGTGCAGTATCCGACCGGACCGCTGGCCGAACACCACGCCGTGCGCACGGCTGCCGGCCTCTTCGACATCGACCACATGGGCCAACTGCAGGTCACCGGGCCCGATGCCGAGGCCTTCCTGCAGTACGTGCAGCCACGCGACATCAGCGAAATGGAAGTCTGGGCCGCAGAGTACAGCTTCCTATGCTATGCCGACGGCACATTCGTGGACGACATCTTCATCTATCGCCTACCGGACCAATGGTTCGTCGTCGTCAACGCCTCCAACCGGCACAAGGACTTGTTCTGGCTGGACACTCATGCGACCGGGTTTGACGTCGATATCGTCGACGTCTCCGACCCGACCTGCATGTTGGCGCTGCAGGGTCCCAAAGCCCAGGCCATCATGCAGAAGCTCACCAGCCACGATCTCGGTCAGGTGGCTTTCCACACGGCGGCGCAGATACAGGTGGCGGGCATCGACACCCTCATCGGCGCTACCGGCTACACCGGCGAGTACGGCTACGAGATCTTCTTCCCCGAAGAACACGCGGTGGCCATGTGGGAAAGCCTGCTTGAGGCTGGCGCTCCGGAGGGATTGATGGCATGTGGTCTGGCTGCTCGCGACTCGTTACGGTTCGAAGCATGCCTGCCGTTGTACGGCCACGAGATCGCGGCCGGCGTCGAGCCGGTGGGCGCTCGCCTGGCCTGGGTGTGCGACTGGAACAAGGGCTCATGGATCGGCCGCGAGGCCGTCCTCAAGACCAAGCTCGAAGGTTCGCAGCTCGTCCTGGTGGGGCTGGAGCTGGTCGACCGCGGCGTTCCCCGCGAGCACTATCCTGTGGCGATCGATGGACAGGTTGTGGGTTGGGTGACGACCGGCATGAAAGCGCCCACCCTGGATGCGTTTCTGGCGCTGGCCTATGTGCCCGCAGCCAATGCCAAGCTTGGCTCCGAAGTCGACGTCGTCATTCGCGACCAGCCCAAGAAGGCGAAGGTCGTCAAGCGACCGTTCTACACACCGGCATATCGAAGATAAAGCGTTGCACGTTTACACGTTTACACGTTGCACGTTCATACGTTCACACGTTGCACGTTTACACGTTGCACGTTCACACGTTGCATGCAATACGTGATACGTGATACGTGATATCCAATGCGTGACACGTGACACTTGACACGTGACACCCTTTCTATTTGTTACCATCTCACTTTGAAGGAGTGATCTATGTCCTACAAGTTCGATTCCAATGCACGTTATGCCCAGTCGCATGAGTGGGCGCGGGTCGAAGGCGACCTGGTCGTCGTCGGCATCAGCGACTATGCCCAGCACTCGCTTTCCGACGTCGTGTTCGTCGAGCTGCCGCCCGTCGGCGCCGCCGTCAGCGCGGCCAAAGCTGCAGCCGTGGTCGAGTCGGTGAAAGCAGCGGAAGACGTCTACAGCCCGATTTCGGGCGAAGTCGTGGCCGTCAACGACGACCTGGCAGCCAAACCCGAGGCCGTCAACAGCAACCCCTACGGCGCCTGGTTCTACAAGGTTCGCCCATCGGCCCTGGCCGAGCTTGACAAGCTGATGGCAGCGGCCGACTACGAGGCTTTTGTCGCCGAGCAGGAGGCGGCCGGCTAAGATGCGATACAACCCACACACCGACGCTGACAGGCAGGCGATGATGGCGACCATCGGCATCAAGGACGTCGCCGACCTGTTTGTCGACATTCCGGAGGCCTATCGCTTCCCGGAGATGGACCTGCCGGAACCGCTGACGGAGATGGAGATCGTGCGGGAGATGCAGAGCCTGGCGGACGAGAACGTCCAGCCGGGCGAGTACGCCTGTTTCCTGGGCGCGGGCGCCTACCGCCACTTCATCCCGTCGGTCGTCGACATGGTCATCAGCCGTAACGAGTTTTATACGGCCTACACACCCTACCAGCCCGAGATCAGCCAGGGCACGCTCCAGGCTACGTTCGAGTACCAGAGCATGGTCTCGGCGTTGACCGGGATGTACGCCGCCAATGCCTCGCACTATGACGGCGCCGCCGCCGTGGCCGAGGCCGTGATCATGGGCGTCAACCAGTACCGACTCAAGCGCCGCAGGGTTCTGATGTCACCAACCGTCCATCCCATGTACCGCGATGTGGCGCGGACGTATACACAGGGCATGGGCTTGAACATCACCGGCGATGACCAACAAGACACCGACTTCCACGCCTTACAGCGACTGTGCGACGATGACACCGCCCTGGTCGTCGTGCAGAATCCCGATTTTCTTGGCCAGCTACACAGCCCTGCCGAACTGCGGGATCTGGCCGAGGCAGTCCACGCCTGCGGCGCCTTGCTGGCAGTTGCCACCGATCCGATCGCTCTTGGGCTTTTCTCTCCCCCCGGAGAATACGGCGCCGACATCGTGATGGCGGAAGGCCAATCTCTCGGCAACAGCCTGAATTTCGGAGGTCCCTATCTGGGCATCTTCGCCTTTCAGGAGGAGCTTCTGCGCCGCAGTTCGGGCCGGTTGGTCGGCGAGACCGTCGATGCGAGCGGCGCTTGCGGTTACGTGCTCACTCTCAGCACTCGGGAGCAGCACATCCGCCGGGGCAAGGCCACCAGCAACATCTGCACAAATGAGGCCCTGAACGCCTTGGCCGCCGCAAGCTACCTGGCGGTGATGGGCAAGCAGGGGCTGCGCAAGGCCGCCGAGTTGTGCTGGCACAAGGCGCACTACGCCGCCGGTCAAATCGCCGAGATCGAAGGCTATGAGGTGGCCCAGTACTCTGGGTCGGACGCCCAGTACTCTGGGTCCGCCAAGCCATTCTTCAAGGAGTTTGTCGTGCGCTGCCCGCGCCCCGTGTCGGAGGTCAACAGCTTCCTGCTCGAGGAATATGGCATCATCGGCGGCTACGACCTCAGTGAGGACTATCCCCACCTGGGTCATGCCATGCTGGTCTGCGTGACGGAGATGAACACTCGCGACGAAATCGATGATCTGGTGACAGCACTTGCCGAGCTCACCCAGGACGACGTCATCCCGCTGGAGGTGCTGTTCTAATGGAAAAGTTCATCTACGACCTGAGCGTGCCGGGCAGGCGCGGTGTGGACATGCCCGATGCGGACGTGCCCGAAACGCCGCTTCCCGCCGAATACCTGCGCCGCGAGCTGGCTCTGCCAGAGATCGGTGAGCCGGAAGTGGTGCGCCACTACGTGCGCCTGAGCCAGTTGAACTACGCCGTGGACAAGGGCATGTATCCACTGGGCTCTTGCACCATGAAGTACAACCCCAAGGTCAATGAGCGCATGTGCCGGCTGCCCGGCCTCGCCAACCTGCACCCCTTGCAGGACGCCGAGACGGTGCAAGGGGCGATGGGGATGATGTACGAGCTGCAGGAGATGTTGGCTGCAATCACGGGCTTCGCCGCAGTCACCCTGCAACCGGCTGCTGGCGCGCACGGTGAGCTGACCGGCGTGCTGATCATGCGCAAGGCCCAGTTGGCTCGTGGGCAGACACAGCGGTACAAGATCTTGGTGCCCGATTCAGCCCACGGGACGAATCCAGCGACGACGACCATGGCCGGGCTGGAAGTGATCGAAATCCCCAGCGCGCCGGATGGCAACGTCGACATCGGGGCCCTCAAGGCGCACCTGGATGACGGGCGCGGCGCCAATGTGGTTGGCATGATGATCACCAACCCCAACACGCTGGGTCTCTTCGAGCAGAACATCGTCGCCATCTGCCAGATGGTGCATGACGTCGGTGGTCTTGTCTACGGCGATGGCGCCAACCTGAACGCCATTATGGGCATCGTGCGACCTGCCGATCTAGGCATCGACGTCATGCACTTCAATCTGCACAAGACCTTCAGCGTCCCGCACGGCGGCGGTGGTCCCGGCGCCGGTCCCGTGGGCGTCGTGGAAGAACTGGAGCCGTTCTTGCCAGGGCCGATTGTGGGCCTGAACGACGAGGACGAGTTCTTCTGGGGCATGCCAGAGGAGTCGATTGGTCGGGTCAAGAGCTTCCACGGCAACTTCGGCGCCCTCGTGCGGGCGTATGTCTATATCCGCATGCACGGCGCCGTCGGGCTGCGAGCGATCAGCGAAGACGCCGTACTCAATGCTAACTACATCCAGGCATTGCTCAAACAACGCGGCGACTATCCTATCCCGCACGGCGACCGCTTCTGTATGCACGAGGTGGTGGCCCAGGGCAAGATTGCCGGCGCCGAGGGTGTGCACACTCTGGACGTCGCCAAGCGTCTGATCGACTTCGGCTACCATCCGCCCACGATCTACTTCCCGCTGATCGTGCCGGAAGCGCTCATGATCGAGCCGACCGAAACGGAGGCCAAGGAAACTCTGGACGCGTTCGTCGATGCCCTCACAGACATCGCTCGTGAGGCCCGTACTGATCCGGAGCTGCTGCACAGCGCCCCGCATTCGGCGCCGCTGCGACGACTCGATGAAGTGCGCGCCGCCCGTCAACCCGTCCTCGCCCGCCATACCGAATCTGTCCCGGCCTAAGCCGCTGCCGGAGCCGCACTACCCCCACAAAAACAACGGCCGGACGCCATGCAGACGTCCGGCCGTTTGCGTGACCGCTAGAAGATCCCCAGCTCGTCCCTGGCTTCTTCGCTCATCATGTCCGGGTTCCAAAACGGGACCCAGACGAGCTTGACGTTCACGTCCTCTACCTCCGGGAACCCCTGCAGGATGGCGCGGTGCACATCGGCGAGGATCTGGGGTCCGGCAGGGCAGCCAGGGCTGGTGAGCGTCATCTCGACGTCGACGATGCGGTCGCCGGCGCGGGGCGTGATCTCATAGACCAGGCCCAGGTTGATGATGTCTAGCATCAACTCGGGATCCCGTACGTCTTTCAGGACTTCGCGAATATCATTCACATTGGGCATTGGAATCACCCTCCTGGGTGTGTGCAGCTAAATTCGCTGTGTGCAGTTAGAATTCGCTCAGAACGTAGATGTGAGCGCCCTCGACTTTGACCTCGAAGGTCCGGGCAGGTGCGAACGCCGGCAGTGTCAGAGCTGCTCCTGTGCACAGGCTAAACTCGGCGCCATGACGAGGGCAGGCGATCACGCCAGGGCGAACGATTTCGCCCTCGGCCAAAGGTCCGCCATCATGGGTGCAGACATCCTCGATAGCGCAGATGGCGCCGTCGACATTGAAGAGGGCAACTAAAGAACCATCCACTTCGACGAGCCTGCGCCCGCCGGGAGGAACTTCCGTTAGTTTGGCAACTTTTTTGAATTTAGCCATTAGGAATTGCGAAATGCGAATTGCGAATTGCGAATTGCGTTCAGAAACGTGCAACGTGTAAACGTGCAAACGTGTAACGTTACTCCGGCCATTCTTCCAGTCCCCAGACGCCGGCCTTGAGCACCTTGAGGGGCAGGAGTGCGCATTTCAAACGCACCGGACCCATGGGGATACCGAGCATTTCGAGAACGTCTTCTTTCTCCAACAGCTTGAGCTCTTCCAGGGTTTTGCCCAGGATCTCTTCGGTCAACATGGACGCTGATGCCTGGCTGATGGCGCAGCCCTTGCCATCAAAGGCAGCCTCTACCACGCGACCGTCCACCACCTTCAATTCGATGGTGATCTCATCCCCGCAGAAAGGATTGACATCGCGGTAATGGATGTCGGCCGCGTCCAAATGACCCTTATTGCGCGGGTGTCGGTAATGATCGATGATATTCTCGCGGTAAAGGTCGTCCATGGCGGTAATTGCGTTAGAACGTTAGAACGTGCAAACGTGCAAACGTGCAAACGTGCAAACGTGTAAACGTGTAAACGTGTAAACGTGTGAACGCTAAAGGTCGAAGAGGGCTTTGGCTTTGTAAAGCGCCAACACCAGGCGGTCGACTTCTTCTTCGGTATTATAGATGTAGAAACTGGCCCGGGTGGTGGCCGGCAGGCCGTAGTGGTCGTGGATCGGCTGGGCGCAGTGGTGGCCGGCGCGCACAGCGATTCCGTCCTGATCCACGATGGCGGCGATGTCGTGGGGGTGAATGTCGCCCAGAACAAAGGCCAGGAGGCCGCCGCGGCGGCTGGGCTCCGGACCCAGGATGCGCAGTCCCTCGACCTCTTGCAGCCGGCTCCAGGCATAGGCCGTCAGCTCGCGCTCATGTTCGAACACCCAGTCCATACCCACGCCGCCCAGATAGTCCACGGCCGCGCCCAGACCAATGGTCTCGGCGATGGCGGGCGTGCCCGCTTCGAACTTGTAGGGCAGCTCATTCCAACGGCTGCCGCTCATCTTCACCTCGCGGATCATGTCGCCGCCGCCCAAGAAGGGGGGCATTGCCTCAAGGAGCTTGCGCTTGCCGTAGAGGACGCCGATGCCGGTGGGCCCCAGCATCTTGTGGCCGGAGATAGCCAGGAAATCAGCGTCAAGGGCCCGGACATCGGTGGCCAGCGTGGGCACGCTTTGGGCGCCATCCACAACGGCAATCGCCCCAACCCCGTGCGCCCGGGCAACCAGCTCGGCCACGGGATTGATTGTGCCGAGGACATTCGACATCGCCGTGAAAGCGAACACCTTCGTGCGCTCCGTGAGCAACTGCGCCAGGGCGTCCTCGTCCAACTCGCCGCCGGGCGTAATGGGCACATACCGCAGCGTCGCTCCCGTCATCTCGCAGACAAGCTGCCAGGGCACGATGTTGGAGTGGTGCTCCATCTCGGTGATGAGCACTTCGTCCCCCGGCTTCAGGTTGGCCCGACCCCAGCTATAAGCTACCAGGTTGAGGCTTTCCGTGGTGTTGCGGGTGAAGATCACCTCTTTGGGACTGGGAGCATTGATGAACCGTGCCACGTGCAGCCGGGCGTTTTCGTAGGCTGTGGTCGCTTCTTCGCTCAGGGTGTGCACCCCACGATGGACGTTGGCATGGAGGCGCCGGTAATAATGATCCATGGCGTCCAGAACCTGAACCGGCTTCTGTGTTGAGGCCGTGTTGTCCAGGTAGATCAGAGGAAGTCCATGAACCTGCCTTTGCAGGATGGGGAAGTCGTTGCGGAGGGCGGCAACGGTGGGTATGAGACTCAGTGTTCGGGTAACGGACATTACGCTCATCGTATCACACCGTGGCAAAGGGGCGGAAAAGGTGCGGAACCGCGGCGAAGTCGGGCAAGGAAATTCCGAGATAATAGGGACGTGGATCACGTTGGGGCACGGCGCCAGCGCCGTGCCCCAAGCAAAGGTCAGGTACGAAGCCAGGGGTTCTAAACCTTTACTCGAGGCCGACGCGACGTGCGATCTCCGCCTCGAGCTTGGCGCGCACACCGGGGACCGGCACGCGGTTCAGTACTTCTTCAAAGAAGCCCTGGACGATCATGCGCTTGGCCGTCCTACGGGTAAGACCGCGCGCCATCAGGTAGAAGACATACTCATCCTGAACCTTCGAACTGGTGGCGCCGTGCGTGCAGCGCACATCGTCGGCCTCAATCTCCAGGCCGGGGATGGAATCGGCCCGAGCGCGCTCGTCAAGGATGAGATTGTCGTTCTTCTGATAGGCATTGGTCTTCTGGGCGCCCGGCAGGACGTGAATGACGCCTTGATAAACCGAGCGGCTGGCTTCATCGAGCGCACCCTTGAACAGCAGGTCGCTGGTGCCGCGGGGTCGTTTGTGGATCTGGTTGGTGTGGTGGTCGATGTGCTGGCGACCCTGTGGGAAGTACAGACCCAGCAGCTCGCCGTGGCAGCCCGGCTCCTCCATGTTCAGGTCGATCCAGACCTTGCTCAGGCGGCTGCCCCACGACGCCTGCAGGTGGCGGTAGAGCGCATCGCGTTGGGCGCCGGAGCGCATGTTGGAGAAGTTCCAGGTTGAGGTGTCCAGGTTTTGCAGGTGCAGGTAATGCAGCCGGGAGGCCGCCAGCGGATAAAGCTCAATGGCGGTGTCGACCATGCCCCCACGCGCGCCCGAGTAGTCTTCGACGATGGTGAGCTCGCTGTTCTCGTCGCCGATGATCAGACTATGGTGGAAAGCGGCCTTGCCGCCGCCGCTGAACTGGATGAGCACCTGGAAGGGTTTTTCCACGCTTACGTTGCGAGGCACGTAGAGGAACGTTCCGTTCTGCCAGAGAGCGTAGTGCAGGGAAGCCAACTTGTTATCGCTCGCCAGCACCTGGGCGCCGAGGTAGGCGCGCATCAGTTCCTCGTGTGTGACCAGCGCCGTGCGTAAGTCGGTGAGGATCACGCCTTTTGCAGCCAGCGTCTCGTCCAGTTCGGCGTACAACAGGCTGCCGTCCTTGAAGACCAGAGCGCCGGCGCTGTCGATCTTTTTGAGCTCGCCACTAAGTCTGCGTCCCAGCTCGTCACGGGTGGCCACTCGGGCCACCGGCGAGGTGACGAGGTGGTAGTGGCCCAGCTTGAAGCCTGTCAGGCGCGTGCGCCGCCAGGTTTCCTCGGTGTAGTCCGGCCAGGGGGTGGCCTCGAAGGTTTCCCAGGCAGCGCCGCGAGTCTGGCGCAGCCATTCCGGTTCATTGAAGCTTTCGCTGATCGCCGCAACGGCAGAGAGCGAGATAGTATCAGGCTTCGCCCTGACGGGCTCAAGCCCGAAGGGTGTAAGTGTTTTGACGGTCACGGTCATTCTCCATGGTGGCAGGTGGCAAGTAGTAGGGGCGACCGGCCGGTCGCCCCTACTAGCCAATGCTTCCTTCCATCTGCAACTGGATCAGGCGGTTCATCTCGACCGCGTATTCCATGGGCAGTTCCTTCACAAGCGGCTCGATGAAGCCGCCCACGATCATGCTCGCTGCCTCTTCTTCGCTGATACCGCGGCTCTTCAGATAGAAGAGCTGCTCCTCGCCGATCTTGCTCACCGAGGCCTCGTGGCCTACCTCGACCGCATCCTCATCGATCTCGATGTAGGGATATGTATCGGAGCGGGAGTGCTCGTCCAGGATCAGGGCGTCGCACACAACGGTGGACTTGGAGTTCTTGGCGCCCTTGGAGACCTTGAGCAGGCCCCGGTAGCTGGCGCGGCCGCCGTCCTTGCTGATGGACTTGGAGATGATCTTCGATGAAGTGTTGGGCGCGCCGTGGACGACCTTGCCGCCTGCATCCTGATGCTGGCCCTTGCCGGCGAAGGCGATGGACAGCACTTCACCATGGGCGCGTTCGCCCAACATGTAAACCGCCGGATACTTCATCGTCACCTTGGAGCCGAGATTGCCATCGATCCATTCCATGGTGGCGTTCTCGTAGGCCACGGCGCGTTTGGTAACCAGGTTGTAGACGTTGTTCGACCAGTTCTGGATGGTCGTGTAGCGGCAGCGGGCGCCCTTCTTCACGACGATCTCGACCACCGCGCTGTGCAGCGAGTCGGACGAGTAGATCGGCGCGGTGCAGCCCTCGACGTAGTGCACGTAGGCGTCCTCGTCG
>CAZHTZ010000001.1:0-70469 GCA_964535455.1 uncultured Caldilineales bacterium | reverse complement strand
CGCCCTGGCCGAGGTCGAGGCCGTACACCGCTGTCTCTTCCTGGCCGACCAGGCGCGCTGCGAGCTGTACGTCGTGCACTGTTCGGTCGGCCGCAGTGCGGCATTGATCGCCGCCGCCCGGCAGCGGGGCCAGCCGGTCCATGCCGAAACCTGTCCGCAGTACCTGCTGCTGGATGAGCGTCGCTACGCCGGAGCCGATGCCTGGCGCTACATCATGCAGCCTCCGTTGCGCGACCCCTACCAACCCGCCCATCTCTGGCAGCTCCTCAGCGACGGCAGCATCAGCGCTCTGGGCACCGATCACTGTGACTACACGATCGCACAGAAACTGGGCTTTCGCCCCTATCGCAACCCCGATCTCCAGCCCGCCCTCGACGCTTTGCGACCTGACCAGCAGGCGGTGTTGGAGGCCCGGCTGGGCCTGTTCGACGGTCGCCCGCGCAGCCTGGAAGAAACGGCGCACGTTCTGAACCTCGATCCCCCGACCGTGCGCGTGCGTGAGCTAGAGGCTGTGCGCAAGCTGGCTGCGCACCACACCGTCCTGGAAGCGGCCGCAAAGGAACTAGAGGGCGTCGATCTGAGTCAACAAGCCCCGAGACTGCCCTTCACGCAGACGCCTGGCGGCTTGCCCGGCCTGCAAACAGCTCTCCCCTTGCTGGTCACCTACGGCGTGCTGCCCGGTCACCTCTCCTGGCCTCACCTGGTGCGGCTGATGAGCACGAACCCGGCGCGCATCTTCAAGTTGCACCCCCGGAAGGGTTGCCTGGCTCCCGGCGCCGACGCCGACCTGGTGATCTACGACCCGAAGGGCGAGCGGATGTTGGCCGATGCCGAACAGGCCACCGTGGGCCGATTCACGCCCTACGCCGGCATGAAGGTGACAGGACGGGTGCGCGATACCTTCGTGCGCGGCCAGGCCGTGGTGCGGGATGGCGCACTGGCCGGCCCTGCGGGCTGGGGGACCTACATCCCCGCTTCATTTTGACAGCGCATCCTCCTTTGGACGAAGCCGGACTGGCCGCGGGCGTGGCGGCGCTGAGCAATCGCGACCCCGACCTGGCGCGAATCGTGCAGGCCTACGGCCCGCCGCCCCTGTGGCCGCGAGCGCCCGGCTTTCCGACGCTCGTCCGCATCATTCTGGAACAGCAGGTTTCGCTGGCGTCGGCGCAGGCTGCCTTCGACCGGCTGGTGACCCTGGCCTCGCCGCTGACGCCGGAGCGCTTTCTGGTGTTGGACGACGCCAGTCTCAAGAACGCAGGCTTCAGCCGTCAGAAGATGGCCTATGGACGCGGGCTGGCGCGGGCACTGCTTGACGGCTCCCTCGACCTGGCAGCGCTGGAGACCATGAGCGACGAGTCCGTACACGAAGCGTTGACCCGGGTGAAGGGTATCGGCCGGTGGACAGCCGATATCTATCTGCTGATGGCGCTGCGGCGACCCGATGCCTGGCCCAGTGGCGACCTGGCCCTGGCCACTGCCGTCCAGCGCGTCAAGGGCATGGCTGCGCGGCCCTTGCCCGCCGAGCTTGACCATCTGAGCGAGTCGTGGCGACCCTGGCGCGCTGTCGCCGCCCGGCTCTTCTGGCACCACTACCTCTCTACCCCACGACCAGCGCCGGCTTGGAGCCACGCTCAACCAGTACTACCGGTCCCTTGTGCGCCTCTGCGATGATCTCAGCCTGGCGCACCCGCATGTCACTGATGGGTGCAATGGTGGGCAAGGAATTCATGGGTTCTCCACCACGCGATACACCTGTCCGCCCAGGTCCAGCACGTACAGCTCGCCCTGTGCGTCCTCGCCGAACGAGGCGATGTTGGCGCCGCCGGCCAACAGCACGGTGCTCTGCCAGCCGTCCTCGCCATCAGGGCGCAGCCCCCACACGGTGCCGCTGCAATAATCGCCGTAGAGATACATGCCTTGAAGGCCCGGAATTTCCCGGCCGCGATAGACGTAGCCGCCGGTCACGGAGCACCCCTGCTCGTGGCTGTACTCGGCCACCGGCAGCACCTTGCCGTCCATGTCGCAAGCGTTGGCCCGGTAACAGGTCAGCGCCTCCATCGTGTTCCAGCCGTAGTTCTGGCCGCCGGCGCTGCCCGCCCGCTGGAAGTTCAATTCCTCCCAGGCATTCTGGCCCACGTCGGCGATATAGAGGTCACCCGTCTGCCGGTCGAAGGAGAAGCGCCAGGGGTTGCGCAGCCCGTAAGCCCAGATCTCGGGCCGGGCGTCGCTGCTGCTTGCGAAGGGGTTGCCGGTCGGGATGGCATAGGCGGCGTGGCCACGTACGTCCAGCCGCAAAAGCTTGCCCAGGAGGGCGTTCAGGTTCTGGGCATTGCCCCAGGGGTCGCCTGCGGAGCCGCCGTCACCCATGCCCACATAGAGGTACCCATCCGGCCCAAACTGGAGCTGGCCGCCGTTGTGGTTGGGGGCGGGCTGGGGAATCTCCAGGATGGCCTGACCCGAGCCTGGGTCAGCAACATTCGGGTCGTCCGTCACCTTGTAACGAGCAACCACGGTGCCGCCGCCGCTGGCTTTGGCCGTGTAGTTGACGTAGAACTCGCCGTTCTCGCTGAACTGCGGATCAAAGGCAACGCTCAACAGGCCCTGTTCGGAACTGCTGGCCTGCACCAGGTCGCTGATGTCGAGGAAGGGTTGGGTCCGTAGCTGGCCGTCCTGGATGAGGCGGATACGCCCGGCTTTCTCGACCAGGAAGAGCCGGCCGCTGCCGTCGCCGGCGTGGGTCAGGTAGGTGATCGGGCTCTCAGCCTTCACGAAGGGGGCCAGGCTGAGAGGTGGGGGCGTAGCGACCCCTCCCGCACGCGTTGGGGTTGGGGTGGGCGTGGCAACCACGCCCGTACGTGTTGGGGTTAAGGTGGGCGTAGCAACCACGCCCGTACGTGTTGGGGCTGAGGCGGGCGTGGCAACCACGCCTGTACGCGTTGGGGTTGGGGTGGGCGTGGCAACCACGCCCGTACGTGTTGGGGCTGAGGTAGGCGTGGCAACCACGCCCGTACCCGTCGGTGTACGTAGGGGCGAGGTCTCCTCGCCCCGGCTGCCGGAGGGCGTGGCGACCACGACGGTAGGCTCGGCAGTCGGCGGCGGCGACATCGTTTGCTCGACGCCGAGGCATCCGGTCAGCGCCAGAAGGAGAAGAAGCGGCAGCCAGCGCGCCACACTGGCAACTTGACGTGAGTGATTCATGGGAGGCGGTCGGTGTTTTGTGTACACCGAGCTGGAGAAATGGGGCCAATCTGCAATGCTGGCAAGCCTGTGTTTACCTGTGCCTTGCTTTTCACAGGCAAGGTATCGTGACTGTGCTGTGCCTGCTCACGATACCGCTGGCGCCTGGTGTAGGTAGGTAGCGTCGGTGAGTTGGGTGAGCACGAAGTCGGCCACGTCGGCGCGCGAGATCTGTCCGAAGCCGATCTTGCCGTCTACGCCTGCTTCGTAGACGCCGGTTCTGGGTCCGTCCGTCAGGCCGCCGGGGCGGACGATGATCCAGTCCAGCCCGCTTTCGCGCACAAGCTGCTCCTGGCGTTCCTTGTCCTCCATAGGCTTCTTGAGAACCGTGCTCATCAGCCTTCTGAAGGCGAACGGCGCCTGGCTCCGGCTGTCGCCCACGCCCAGGGAAGTGACCACCACAAGGCGGCGCACTCCCTGCTGCTTCATGGCCTCGACGACGACGCGCGTGCCGTCGGAGACGATCCAGTCGGGGTTGTTGGCCGTGTTGCCCAGGGTGACGATCACGGCATCAGCGCCCTGAATAGTGGCGGAGACGGCGTTGGCGTCCAGCGCGTCACCGGTAATAAGAGTAAGGTCGGGGTTGGTGTTTGTCAGGCGGGCGGGGTCGCGGACGAGCGCCTGCACACTGTGGCCTGCGTCCAGAGCCTGCGCCACGAGCTGTTGGCCGGTGCCGCCCGTGGCGCCGAAGATGGCAACTTTCATTTTTTGTCGACCTCCGGGAGGTCTGCTCGCTTCAGGCGCGGTGGTTATCGATCAAGTCGTAGGTGCCGCCGGAGACGACATCGCGGACACCTTCGGAAGACAGGAATTCGTGCGGGAAACCGAGGTCGATGGCGCTCACCTCATCCAACCGGCGCAAGGTCTCCGGTTCCAGGGTGAAGTCCAGCGCTGCCAGGTTGTCCCGGAGCTGGCCGGCCTTGGTGGCGCCAAGGATGGGGATGATCACGCCCCGCTGCTGCCGCACCCAGTTGATCGCCACCTGCGAGGGCGAGCAGCCGATCCCCTGCGCCACCTCGGCCACGGCATCGCCGATGTCCAGCTCGCGCTCGCCGATCCCCCAGCGGGAGGCGCGGCCCTTGGCGTCGCCGTCCCCGGCCTTGCCGTACTTCCCGGTCAGGACGCCCGCGCCCAGAACGCTCCAGGGCGTCACCGCCAGGTCGAAGGCGCGGGCCATGGGCAGCAGGTCGCGCTCGGCACCACGATCGGCCAGACTGTAGCGGATCTGCAGACCCACGAAACGGGACCACCCGCGCAGGTCGGCCAGGGTGTTGGCCTGGGCCACGATCCAGGCGGGCGTGTCGGAGACGCCCACGTATTGCACCTTGCCTGCGGCCACCAGATCGTCCAGCCCGCGCATGACCTCGTCCACCGGCGTGGTGAAGTCCCAGGCGTGCACCCAGAGCAGGTCCACGTGGTCGGTCTGCAGACGGCGCAGGCTGGCTTCCAGCGAGCGCATCATGTTCTTACGATGGTTGCCGCTGAAACTGGGGTCATTGCGGCGGTCCCACAGCGTGTACTTGGTGGCGACGACGAAGTGGTCGCGATCGGCGGCGATGAAATCGCCCACGAACGTTTCGGCGGTGCCATCAGTGTAGCGGTTGGCGGTGTCGATGAAGTTGCCGCCCGCCTCGGCATAGGCATCGAACATCAGCCTGCTTTCTTCCTTGGAAGCGCCCCAGCCCCAGCCCTCACCGAAGGTCATGGTGCCCAGGGCCAGCTCGGAGACGCGCAGGCCGCTCTTGCCAAATAGCTTGTATCGCATGATTACCTCTTGTGCAGCTTGAACATTGTGTTGGGCCAGGATGTGAACGGCGACGGAGAAACGGTTGCTCATCGTAGCCGGGAGAAAGCGAATGGCAATCATATCACTGAACAGAAGACAGAGAACAGAAGACAGAAGACAGAGAACAGAAGACAGAAGACAGAGGTCGGACGACCACAGGGGGTCGTCCCTACCCGCAACCCGGTGCGTTTGGGCTGCGTTGGGGGTGCGTCGTATACTTGGGACTCTGCTCGCAGCGATTGCGAGCGGCTTGTTGTTGACTGGGTCACGCTTCGGGCCTGCAAGCGACATCTGGCTCTACACCCTGCCGGTGCGGCGACCGGGGTCTGTGGGCTGTCCGGATGGCCCACCTCCCTTCCCTGTTATGGCTGGCAAGAACCAACCTTCCGCTTTCGATCTGCAAGAGGTCATCACCGGCAGCCGCTTACAGGGGCTTTGGCGGTTGATGGCCGGGCAAAAAGGTCTCTATGTGGCGGCGATGCTGCTGCTGGGTCTGGCCGCGCTCTCCAAGACCGTTACTTACCTCTTGCTGCGGCGCTACGCCGACGATGTCCTGGGAAAAGGCGCCACCGTGCAGGTGTTGGTGCTCTTCGGCGCTTCGTTCGTGCTCCTGGCCATGGTCGAAGGCGCCCTCACCTTCGTCAGCGGCCGCTGGACCGCGGAGACGTCTGAGCGCGTGGCCCAGCGGCTGCGCGACTACCTCTTCGACCACATCCAACGCCTGAGCTTCACCTACCACGACCGCATGCAGACCGGCGAGCTGATCCAGCGCTGCACGTCGGACCTGGAGGCAGTGCGCCGTTTCTACGCCGAGCAGGCCATCGGGCTGGGGCGCATCGTGCTGCTCTTCGCCGTCAACTTCGCCGCTATCTGGTATCTGTCGGCGCGGCTGGCCTGGATCTCGGTCATCGTGATTCCGGTCCTCATCGTCGTCTCCTACTTCTTCTTCCAGCGCGTTTCGAAGCGCTACGAGGTCTACCAGGAACAGGAGGCGACGCTCACCACCGTGCTGCAGGAGAACCTGACCGGCGTGCGGGTGGTGAAAGCCTTTGCCCGCCAGGCCTACGAGCGCGGCAAGTTCGAGGAAGCAAACTACACGAAGTACCGCAAAGGCCAGCAGTTGATGCTCTTGCACTCGCTCTACTGGCCCGCTTCCGACATCCTGGCAGGCTTGCAGATGGTTGCCGGGTTCACGGTGGCGGCGCTCATGGCCATCAACGGCGTGATCACGCCCGGCACCTACCTGGCCTATGTCGGGATGCTGGTGTGGCTGATCTGGCCGATGCGCAACCTGGGCCGCCTGATCGTCCAGACCTCCACGGGCCTGGTCTCCTTCAACCGTGTGTCCGAGATCATCCGCGAGCGTGAGGAGCCGCTGCACCAGGGCGACCACCATCCCGGCGGCCCGGTGCGGGGCGAGATCGTCTTCGAGGACGTCAGCTTCGCCTATCACGGCAGTGACGCCGAGGTGTTGCACAGGATCGGCTTCCGCTGCGCGCCGGGGCAGACCGTGGCCCTGCTGGGCTCGACCGGTTCGGGCAAGACGTCCCTGGTCAACCTGCTGCCCCGCTTCTACGAATACAGCGGCGGCAGCATCACCCTGGACGGCGTCGAGCTGAAGGAATTCCCTCGCGACTATCTGCGCAGCCAGATCGGCAGCGTCGAGCAGGAGCCGTTCCTTTTCTCCCGCACGATTCGCGAGAACATCGCCTACGGTGTGGGTCGCCCGGTGACGGACGAGGAAGTCATCGCCGCCGCCGGCGCCGCCGCCATCCACGACAGCATCGCCGGTTTCCCCGATGGTTACAACACGCTGGTGGGGGAAAAGGGCATCACGCTGTCGGGCGGGCAGAAACAGCGCCTGGCCATTGCCCGCGCCGTCCTGCGCGACCCCGCCATCCTCATCCTGGACGACGCCACCTCCTCGGTCGACACCGAGACCGAGGGCGAGATCCGTGAGGCGCTCCAGCGCCTGATGACCGGTCGCACCACGTTTGTCATCGCCCACCGCATCCAGACAGTGATGAGCGCCGACCTCATCCTGGTGCTGGACAAGGGCGAGATCGTCCAGTGCGGCGCTCACGCCGAGCTGCTCGCCCAGCCGGGCATGTACCGGCGCATCTACGAGGTGCAGACTGCCATCGAGGATGCCTTGGAGCACGAGCTGGCCGCCGCCGAACCCATGTTTGCCTGAGCCATGTCAGACGACAGCTACGAATTCGAAGAAGAGGAATTTACCACCGACTTCAACGGCAAGACGCTGATGCGCACGCTGGCGCAGTTGCGGCCGCATCGGCCGATGGCGTTGGGCTTTCTGGTCGCGATTGCCGTGGTTTCGGCGCTGGATTCCTACTTCACCTACCTGAGCAAGCAGATCATCGACACGGCCATCGTCCCGAAGGACACGAGCACGTTGTTCGGGCTGGTGACGCGCTATGCCGGCCTCATCGCCGTGCAGGCGACAGCGGTGTTCGCCTTCATCTACCTGGCCGGTGTCCTGGGCGAGCGGGTGCAGTACGACATCCGCAAGAAGATGTTCGACCACCTGCAAGACCTGTCCTTCTCCTATTACGACCGCACCCCCGTGGGCTGGCTGATGGCCCGGCTGACCTCGGATTCGGAGCGTATCTCCTGGCTGGTGAGCTGGGGGCTTCTGGACGTGGTGTGGGCGGTGATGAACATCGCCACCGCCCTCTTCTTCATGACTTTGATCAACTGGCGGCTGGCGCTCATCGTCCTCGCCATCATCCCGATCTTGTTCCTGGTGGCCGTGCAGTTCAAGAAACGCATCCTGACGCAGTACCGCACGGTGCGCAAGATGAACTCGAAGATCACCGGCGCCTACAACGAGAACATCACCGGGGTGCGTGTCGTCAAGGCGTTGGGCCGGGAAGACGCCAACCTGACCGAGTTCGCCGCCATGTCCGACCAGCGTTACCGGTCCGGCTATCGCGCGGCCTGGCTGTCGGCCCTGTTTCTACCGGCAGTGCAGATCATCAGCGCCTTTGCCGTCGGCGCCGTCGTCATCATCGGCGGTTTCCAGGCTGAGTACGGCGCCATGACCATCGGCGGCATTATGGCGTTCGTCACCTATATCACCTTCATGATGTGGCCTATTCAGGACCTGGCCCGCGTCTATTCAGAGACGCAGCAGGCCATCGCTTCGGCCGAGCGGGTTTACTCGCTGATCGACGCCGTGCCGGAGGTGCAGGACAAGGCCAACGCCCTTGATCCCGGCACGCTGGCGGCGGAGATCGAGTTTGACCACGTCGATTTCTACTACGACCCCCACAAGCCGGTCTTGCGTAACTTCTCACTGAGGGTGCGGAAGGGCGAGACCATCGCCCTGGTCGGCCCCAACGGCGCCGGCAAATCCACCGTTATCAACCTGCTCTGCCGCTTCTACGAGCCGCGCCGCGGGGTCATTCGCATCGGCGGCCGCGACTACACCGAGCTCAACCTGCAAGGCATCCAATCGCGCCTGGGCATCGTCTTGCAGACGCCGCATCTGTTCTCCGGCACGGTGACCGAGAACATCCGCTACGGGCGCCTGGACGCGAGCGATGATGAGGTCGAGGAGGCGGCAAAGCTGGCCGGCGCCCACGAGTTCATCGCCACGCTCGAGAAGGGCTATGCGACGCAGGTGGGCGAGGGCGGCGTGCTGCTGTCGGTGGGACAGAAGCAGCTCGTCAGCCTGGCCCGGGCGATCCTGGCCCAGCCCGACATCTTTATCATGGACGAGGCCACCAGCTCGGTGGATACGCTGACCGAGGCCCTGATCCAACGGGGGATGGAGCAGCTCATGGCCGGCCGCACCAGCTTTGTCATCGCCCACCGCCTGTCTACCATCCGCCGCGCCGACCGCATCATCGTGTTGGACGGCGGCCGCATTGCCGAGATGGGCAGCCATGCCGAGCTGATCCGGCGCCGCGGCCATTACTACCGGCTGTACACGCGCCAGTTCCGGCACGAGATGGAGCAGCAATTCGACCATTTGGGCGATATGAAGCCGGTCCTGGCCTGAGAGGAGGAGCACCAATGGCCCTGGCGCGCTATTCTCAGCAAATCCGGCACACCTACGACGACTATCCCCAGCAGTTCTGGATATTGATGGCGGCCACCTTCATTGACCGTCTTGGGGGTGCGCTGCTCTTTCCCTTCTTTACGCTCTATGTCACCGCCCGCTAC
Organism: uncultured Caldilineales bacterium; assembly: GCA_964535455.1. Classification (GTDB taxonomy): domain Bacteria; phylum Chloroflexota; class Anaerolineae; order J102; family J102; genus SSF26. The sequence continues at coordinate 61,258 of CAZHTZ010000001.1, read as the reverse complement.
GGCGTCACGATGACTACGGTGGGCCTGATCTTCGGGTTGTTCTCTATCAGCAGCGTGGTGGGGAGTGGGATCGGCGGGGCGCTGGCCGACCGCCTGGGCCGCAAGAAGATGCTCATCTTCGGCCTGGTCAGCAGCGCCACCATCACGCTGCTGATGGGCTTGGCGCCAACGCTCTCCCTCTTCCTGCTGGCGGCGCTGGCGACCGGGTTGTTCGCCGATGCGGGGGGACCGGCGCAGCAAGCGATGGTGGCGGATCTGCTGCCGGAGCAGAAACGGGCGGAAGGCTATGGCTTGCAGCGTGTGGTGTCCAACCTGGCAGTGGTGCTGGGCCCGGCCATCGGCGGCCTGTTGGCCACGCGTTCCTATCTGTCACTGTTCATCACCGACGCCATTGCCAGCACCATCACGGCGCTGATTGTGATGCGCTTTCTGGCCGAGTCCATGCCCGAGCGCGCGGAGGCAGAGGTCCACGAAAGCATCTGGCAGACCTTTCGGGGCTATGGCGTTGCCCTGCGCGACAAGGTGATGGTCGTGTTCCTGATTGCCAGCATCCTGACCGTGCTGGCCTACATGCAGATGAACACCACCCTGTCGGTGTACCTTCGGGACTATCATGGCGTCCCACCCCAGGGGTTCGGCTGGCTCCTGAGCATGAACGCCGCCATTGTGGTGTTGTTCCAGTTTTGGGTGACGCGGCAGCTGCGCGGCCGCCCGCGCTTCCTGATGATGACTCTGGGCGTCCTCCTCTATGCCATTGGCTTCGGCATGTACGGCCTGGTGGGCAGCTACCCGATGTTCATGGTGGCGATGGTCATCATCACCATCGGCGAGATGATCGCCGTGCCGATGTCGCAGGCGATCGTGGCCCGGCTCTCACCGGAGGACATGCGCGGCCGCTACATGGCCGTCTATGGGTTGAGCTGGATCCTGCCTACGGCGTTGGGCACGCTGCTCGCCGGATTGGTGATCGACAACTTGAACCCGAACTGGGTGTGGTACGGGGCCTTCTTCGTGTGTCTGCTCGCCGCGGCCATCTACCTGGGCATGGCCCGCTGGGTGGGCGAGACGGGCCAGACGACCGCCGGCGAACGACCGCTGATGGCCGACGGATGACGAACGACCGCTGACCGCCGACGAACGACCGCTGACCGGACGACAACCGACCACTGACCGCTGACCAATCGGTCGTCTGCCGTCGGTTGTCCGCCGTCGGTTGTCCGCCGTCTGCCGTCGAGTCACATGACCCTGGGTATGACTTTCGGTACTGTGCACCGTGACGCCGGCTGCCTATACTTGGGATGAGTCATAGCAAATCATTCCCAACAAGGAGTCAAAAGATCATGAAACGCACCAATGCCGCTTTTTTGTGGGGCGGCCTTCTCATCGTCGCCGGAATCGGCCTCTTGCTGCAGAACCTGGGGCTTGTCAACCTCAACTGGCTGTGGGACGCCTTCTGGACGCTGCTTTTCGCCGTCGGCGGCCTGGCTTTTCTGGCGGTCTTCCTGCGGGATAACGAGAACTGGTGGGCGTTGATCCCAGGGTTCACCCTGCTTGGCCTGAGCGGTCTGATCGGGCTGAGTCTGGTGAGTGAATCGCTGGCAGGCCGCATCGGGGCGCCGTTGTTCCTGGGCAGCATCGGCCTCGGCTTCTGGGCTGTGTACGCCGTGCGCCGCGACCAGTGGTGGGCCGTCATTCCCGGCGGCGTGCTCTTTTCGGTCGCCGCCTTGACCTTCCTGGAACCCCTGCTGCCCGAGCCATTGGGTGTCAGCGTGATGTTCTTTGGTATGGCGCTCACCTTCCTCCTGGTGGCGCTCCTGCCTACGCCCCAGGGCCGCATGACCTGGGCCTTCATCCCCAGCGGCGTCCTGTTCGTCATCGGCCTGTTCATGGCGTTCAGCAGCTTCTCGGCGCAGTTTGTGACCCTGGCCGCGGTCGTCGGTCCCCTGGCGCTCATCATCGCCGGCGGCTATCTCCTCTATCGCAATACCATCGCCCGCAAGTAGGGCGCGCCTGATTACGCCACATCCGTCACCTTGACGCCACCTGAAAGAGAGAAACAACCATGGACCATGAACGCCGCCGCGGCCTGGTTTTCCCCATCTTGCTCATTACTGCCGGTTTCCTCCTCCTGCTCAACACCCTGGGCGTCCTCGACTGGAGCCTTTGGCGCCTGTTGGTCAACCTGTGGCCGATCATCCTGATTGCCATCGGTCTGGACGCCATCATCGGGCGGCGTTCGACCATCGGCTCCCTGGCGGTGGGACTGATCACGCTGGCCCTCATCTTCGGCAGTGTCTGGTATCTCAGCGCGGGCAGTGGCATCAGCCTGGGTGCGCCCTCCAGCGTCACGTCCCACACGATTAACCAGCCCCTGGACGGCGCCACACGCGCCCGGTTCGAGATCAAGGCCGGGGCGGGTGCGCTGCAGCTCAATCCCTTGCCTGAAAGCGACCAGCTTGTCGCCGGTGTTGTCCGGCTCCGGTCGGATCGCGAGCTGGAGCAGAGCTTCAACCTCGACGGCGACACGGCCGACTATCGGCTTGCCGCCCCTGGCGCCACCGTCCTGGTCCCCATGCTGCCAGGGGACAAGGCAGAAACCTGGGACTTGCAGCTCAATCAGGCCGTCCCCACCGATCTCACCGTCGTCACCGGCGTCGGCGAATCCACGCTGCACCTGGAAAGGATGAACCTCACGGGCCTTGGCGTCAAGGTCGGTGTGGGCACCACCACGGTGAACCTGCCCCAGCGCGGCCGGTATGACGCTGACATCAAAGGCGGGATTGGCGCCTTGCGCCTTCGTATCGCAAAAGGCATGGCTGCCCGCATCCAGGCGAATAGTGGCATCGGCGATGTACGTGTCAGTGATGACTTTGAACACCAGGGGGATGTCTACATCTCCCCTGACTACGGCACCGCCAGCAATCGGGTGGACATCACCATTAGCACCGGCATCGGACAGGTGACGGTCGAAACCTACCGGGGAGAATGAGATAGAGCCGGTGCTCGTCTCCACCCGTCCCTCGCGCTCGCCCCTTAAGGAGTTCTCAACCATGAATGCTCGCCAACGACTCAGCAACCTCATCTGGCCGCTGATCCTGATCATCGCCGGCTTCGTCCTTCTCTTCACCAACCTCGGCATCCTTAGCTCCAGCGCCTGGGACGTGCTCATCGGCCTGTGGCCGCTGCTGGTGGTCGCTCTGGCCCTGAGCATGATCCTGGGCGGCGGCAGCCTGTTCTTTCCCCTGACCCTGATCGCTTTCGCCGCCGGGTTCCTGCTCGCGAATTTCGGCGTCGTGGACTGGAACATGTGGCGGGCATTGGGCAAACTCTGGCCGCTGTTCCTGGTCGGGATCGGGCTGGACGTGCTCGTGTTTTCACGCTTCCGCCAACGAGCCACCCGCACTGAGACCATCCTTCAGCCCTTGCAGGGCGCCAGCTCGGCCGAGATCAAGCTGGAACCGGGCCTGGGTCGCCTGGAACTCGGCGCCGGGGCCACGACCGATGCCCTGATGGCAGGTACAGCCACGGTGGGCCCTGACGAAAGCATTGGGGCATCCTTCCGGTTGGCCGGGACCGAAGCCCGGATCAAGATCAAGCAGGTAGCGCCCTGGTACTTTGTTTTCACGGGCGGGTGGCTGAACAACGAGCGCCGCTGGGACCTGAGCCTGAATCCAACCATCCCCACACGCCTGAAGATCGACGGCGGCATCGGCAACCACATCATGGACCTCAGCACGCTCAACCTGACCTCGCTCAAGGTGGATGGCGGCATCGGGTCGATGACCCTGACCCTGCCTGCTCAGGGCCAGCTCCAGGCCAAGATCGATGGCGGCATCGGCGACAAGACCGTCATCATTCCTACCGGCACACCGGCGCGGATCAAGATCGATTCGGGTCTGGGCAGCCGGCAGGTGCAGGGTGACTTCACCCGCATGGGCGACTACTACACCACTCGCAGCTACGATCCGGCGGCGCCCAACCGCCTCGAGGTGGACATCGACCACGGCATCGGCTCGCTGACCCTTGCGGAAATGCCGTCGTCGAAGGCGCTCGTCCCCGCGTCGCCCTGACCCGAAGGAGCCCCACACGATGCGACCCCATGTCGTGCTGCATGCCGGCGTCAGCGCCTGCTCCCTGTTCGTCGCGCCCGATCTCAGCGGCGGCGACGGCGTGATCAAGTTACGCTTGCTGGAAGCCAGCCCGCTGTGCGATGGTTTCGTCTGGCTGCGCTATGAAATCGTCAATGCCCAGGCAGATGCGACCTGAACTCCCGGGCAAGCGCCTGCCCCAGATACCGCAGGTCGTCCGGCAGGTCGATATCGTGCGCCAGCGAGGGTGAGCGATAGACGGCAGGCTCCACACCCGCCGCCCGCGCCAAGGCGCAGTGGCGGGCGAAGCTTGCCGGCCCGAAGCTGAAAGGCAGAAGGAAGGGCGGTCGCACGAGCAGGGCGTTGGTGCCTGTCTCGCCGGTGTCGGGAGCGATGACGACCGCCCGTGATCCCTCGCCTGCCAGGACAACCAGCGCCCGCACGTCGCCCGGCTCCAGGCGGGGCAGGTCGGCGGGCAGCACCAGGACGGTGGCAGCCTCGCGCACCTGCGCCCAGCGGGCGGCCTGCGTGACGGCTTCGTTGTACCCGGGCTGCCGTTCGCAGAGCGCGCCGAATCCCTGCACCCGCGCCAGGGCCAGCACCTCCGGGTCGGGACTGACGACCACCGGTAGGTCGGCCACGCCGCTGGCGCCGATCGCGGTCAGGACGTGCGCCAACATAGTTCGCGCCAGATGCAGGCGTTCGTCGTCGGCCACGGCCGGACGCAGGCGCTGCTTGGCCAGCCGCAGCGACTTCATCGGGACGATGACGGCGAGAAGCTCCCGCTTCATGCCACGCCCATACCGCTTGCGGTTGCCACCAGCCCGCCGTTCGAAGTGGGCAGCGCTGCCGTCGTGTACCAGGGAACCTCCAGCCGCTCCGCCCAGGTCACGATGCGGCGCTGTTCCTCGGCGGTCAGACCCTGCTGCCAGTCCGAGAGCTGCGCCAGGATGGCCGCTTCGTCCTCGGTCGCACCATCCTGGCGGTGGCGGGCGACGCGGCTGGACCGGGCCACCAGGTGCGCGGGTAAGTCGAAGGACGGCAGCCCCAACCAGGCAAACAAGGGGTCGAGCGTGGGCCGGGGATGCAGGTAAAGGGTTTCATAGAACACGAGGTAGTGCGGTCGCGTAGCCATCTCCTGCATCGCCACCCGATTTTCCACCGCCCACCACACGGCATGGGCTCCGAGCAGGTCTGTTTCCTTCTCGATGTCTGCCACCCAGGGACGCAGGTAGTCCTCGACCAGCGCCTCCTGGCGCAGCAGGTCGCTCACGTCGGCATACCAGGGTGACCGCACCTTGCGCAGCCGGGAATAGACCACCGCGCAGGGATGCCGCGTCAGCAGGATGATTTGAGGGTGAAAGCAATCATACAAGTAGCCAAGCATCAAATTGGCGCGAATGAACTTGACCAGGTAGCGGTCGGGGAAGTAGCTGGTGCGGGCATAGTCGGTGCGGTAGTTGCGTACCCGGCCGGTGAGTACTTTAGCCAGGAAGGCCCGCCACTCCGGATGCTCGGCGCCCGGCCGCAGATAGAGGCGGCGATAGGTCTCGCCTACCTTTTCCTGCCAATGCAGCAGCCGGCGCAGCTCGGCGCTTGTCTCCGGATGCAGAGGCTCGAAGATCTGCTGGATGCCCGGCGCCGCGCAAAGGAGGTCGGCCAGCCAGGTGGAGCCGCTGCGGCCGATCGAGGCCAGGACGATGGCGGCGCCTGGGTGCGGACGTCCGCGCACGGCGAACTTGGCCCGCTCGCCCGACAGGCGTGCTGCCACCACTGCCCGGCGAGCAAGGTCGTCCAGATGCCACTGCCCACCCAGGCGCGCAAGTGGGCGCTTCATGAACGTCCTTTCCCAAGCATTGCCAAGACCTCGGCCGCCAGACGCGCCCGCCCGGCCTTATCATCCATGATTGTATCTGTCGCGAGCACGCGCATGCCCAAAGCCTCGACCGCCGGCGCAAGGGATGTATCAGTCTGGTCCAGGACAAACCCGGTCAGCAAGTCGCCATAGTGCCGGGCGACGCCCAGGGCGCTGACTTCCACACCGAGCTCGGACATCATCTTCGCGGCCGGGCCTTTGAGCGCCTGCCCACCGACGATAGGGCTGACGGCGACGGCGGGCACGGCGGCCACGGCTGCGCGCACGCCGGGCAGGGCCAGGATGGGATCGAGGCTGACGTAGGGATTGGAGGGGCAGAAGATGACGGCATCGGCCGCGGCCAACGCCGCCATGACCTGGGCGGAAGGCTGCGCCCGGTCCAGCCCGGCCAGCGTCATGCCCAGCATGGCCGGCCCGCAGCGCCGGTGCACGAAGTATTCCTGAAAGGTCAGGTCGCCTTCGGGGGTGTGGATGATGGTGCGCACCGGCTCGTCGCTCATCGGCAAGACAGGGTGCACCACGCCGAGACGCTGCGCCAGGCCGGCGGTGACTGCTGTGAGTGTCTTGCCGGCGTCAAGGCTCTGGCGCCGCAGCAGGTGCAGGGCGATGTCGCGATCGCCCAGGCGGAACCAGGCGTCGTGCCCCAGATGCTGTACCTCTGCCAGGACTTGGAAGCTCTCTTCCACCCGGCCCCAGCCCTGGACCGGATGGTTGACCTCGGCCAGGTTGTAGAGCACGGTGTCGATGTCAGGGCAGATGAGCAGACCCAGGTGTTCGAAATCGTCGCCGGTATTGACCACAATGGTCAGGTGACCGGGGTCAACATGTTGGGCCAGCCCATGCGCCAGCTTCGCCCCACCCACGCCGCCGGCAAGAGCGACGATGTGGGGGGACGCAGGCATACCGTCGAAGCGATCCCTGCCAGCGTCGCCGTACCTCACCGCCACGCCACTACCTCGGCCAGCGGCCTCCGCTCCTTCGTCCGCGTCTCCGCCGGATAGCCCAGTGTGATCAGCGCCTGTGGCTCCCAGTCGGCAGGCAGGTCGAACGCCTCCCGCACCCGATCGGGGGCAAAGAGAGGGGCGCACATCCAGCATGCGCCCAGGCCCTCATGGTGAGCGGCCAGGAGTAAGTTGCCCAGGGCCAGCGCTGTGCTCTGCACAGCCATCAGCCATTCGAGCCGCTGGCGCCCGGCATCCGGATACGCATCCATCTCCGCCATAGTCAGGCACCCGACTACCAGCGCGCCGGCGCCGCTGATGCGCTCGTAGGAGAGGGTTGTCCGCCGGGCAATGGTGTCAGCGTCGACGCCGTCCGCCGCCAATGCCGCCTCCCAATAGGCCGCCATTGTTTCCGCCAGGCGCTGCTGCTGCACCCGATCATGGGTCACGGCAAAGCGCCAGGGTTGGCGGTTGTGGGCATTGGGCGCCCAAATGGCGGCGGTGAGCAGTCGCTCGAGCACGGAGCGAGGCACAGGCGTCGCCGCATAAACCCGGAGTGATCGTCGTCCAAGCAAGGTTTGCCAGAAGTCGTCGGGCGCATGTGCGGCAGGGAACATGCGCCGATTATATCGCCCCTGGCACCAGCGGACGAAACACGAAGTCAGGAAGCAATTGACAGCCTCATCGCGGCTGCGGTAACATAACCGCCGGTTGAGCACCGCGATCAACGCTGTACGATGGAGAAAGAATGGCCACCGATATTGTCCTGTCCATGAAGGAAGAGCTTCGGACTCGTATCCTGTCCGGCGACCTGAGCGATCTGGCCCACGCCAATCTGAGCTCGCTGGACCTCTCTGGCATTGACTTCAGCAAGGCTGACCTCCGTGGGGCCAACTTCTGGGAAGCCAACCTGACGGGGACGCGGTTCCTGGGGACCAACTTGAGCGAGGCCGATCTGCGCGGCGCTGACCTGACAGGCGCCGATCTGGTCGGCGCCCGCATGAGCCGTGCCATGCTCCTGCGCGCCAAACTGGCAGGAACCAACCTGGTCGGGGTCCAGCTCGACCGCGCGGATCTTGAAGAGGCCAACCTGCAGCGAGCCAATCTCCAGGGAGCGTATATGCGGCAGGTGAACGGGCAGCATGCCAATTTCGCCGGCGCCACCCTCTCCAGCGCCAGGATGGAGCGTTCCCAACTGGCGCATGCCAATCTGCAAGGCGCCAACCTGACCGACGCCAATCTGCAGCATGCCAACCTGAACGGCGCCAACCTGTCGGGCACGCGGATGATGCGCGTCAATCTCCAGGGTGCTGATCTAACCAGGGCCAACCTCAGCGGGGCCAACCTGACGCGGGCCTACTTCGGCAAGACAGATCTGGAGGGAGCCGTGCTGACCGGCGCCGACCTCACGGGCTGCGATCTCTCGGACTCCCATCTCAAGGGTACGGTGCTCACGGGTGTCCTCTACAACGACAGAACCGGTTGGCCGCAGGGCTTTGATCCCAAGGCCGCAGGGGCCGTCCCGGCGTAGCGCCTCCTTGGGCTGCATCCCGTTCGGTGCGCTGCTCTTGCAGCCCTTCTGACCCCAGGCGTTTGACTTCTTATGTGCGGGCGATTCACCCTCACCACCCCTACCGCGAACCTGGCGACGCTGTTCGACCTCGACAGGGTTCCGAACCTGGTTCCGCGCTACAACATCGCTCCGACGCAGGCCGTGCTCACCGTGCGCACCACGCGGGAGGGTGTGGGCCGCGAGCTGGCGCTCATGCGCTGGGGTCTCATCCCTTCCTGGGCCAAAGACCCCGCCATCGGCAACAGTCTGATCAACGCCCGCTCTGAGACCGTCACCGCGAAGCCTTCTTTCCGCACGGCTTTCAAGCGCCGTCGCTGCCTGATCCCGGCTGATGGCTTCTTCGAGTGGCAGAAGCAAGAGGGACGCAAGCAGCCCTTCTTCATCGGCCTCCAGGACCGCCGGCCCTTTGCCTTTGCCGGGCTGTGGGAACACTGGGAGGGGGCAGACGGCAGCATCCTCGATAGCTGCACTATTCTGACAACGGCGGCCAACATTCTGGTCCGGCCTCTGCACGACCGCATGCCTGTGATCCTCGACCCTGCTGACTACACCACCTGGTTGGACTCGAACACCCACGTCGATTACCTTCTCCATCTCCTGCACCCCTACCCCGCGGAAGCAATGATCACCTACCCTGTCAGCACGGTGGTCAACAACGCCGCCAACGACGTACCTGCCTGTGTGGAGCCGCTGGCCTAGGTGCAGATGACACCCCGTATCGAAAGGACCCACTGCCATGGCTGTTTCTCCTGACCTGCTGGAAATCCTGCGTTGTCCCGTCTGTGTGCGCGAGGCAGACGACGGCGGTAAGCTTGACCTCACCAACGGGGTCTGGTTGGTGTGCCGCACGTGCAGCCGCAAATACCCCATCCGCGATGACATCCCCATCATGCTGATCGACGAGGGCACGCGCTGGCAGGCGATGGCGGTGGACGCTCTGCCGGCCGTCCCGCCTGAACCCGTTTCCTGACGACTCCTTTTTGATCTTTTCAGACCCCGCCGCCCGGTGGGGTCTCTTGTTTCTGACGAGCCCGCGTCACGAAGAATACGCGAAATCGATGACGCGACCGGGATTCGCCCCTTGCTCCGGAGTCACTCATGTCGTTTTCGCTGCAACCCTATCTTGACTTTGCCGTCGCCACCGCTCACGAAGCCGGCCGCCTGACCCTGGCGCACTTCCAGACCGGGGTTCGCCCCGACTTCAAACCCGATGACTCCCCGGTCACGGTCGCCGACCGCCAGGCGGAGGAGCTCATCCGCCAGCGCATCGAGCGGCAGTACTCCGGCCATGCCATCGTCGGCGAGGAATATGGCCGCAAGGAGACCGCGAACGCCACCCATCGCTGGTTCGTGGATCCCATCGACGGCACCAAGTCCTTCATTCGCGGGGTGCCGCTGTACGGCGTGCTGTTGGGTCTGGAGATCGAGGGCAAGGTCGAGGTCGGCGTCGCCTACTTCCCGGCGCTGGACGACATGATCGCCGCCGCTACCGGCCTGGGCTGCTGGTGGAACGGCCGCCGCGCCCGGGTGTCTGAGACCACCCGCCTGGACCGGGCTTTCGTCGGACATGCCGACGCATCGAGCTTCGCCAGGCACAACCGCGGCGATGCCTGGGCGCGCTTGCAGCAGGTCACTTACTACCGCGCCGGCTGGAGCGACGCCTACGGCCATGCCCTGGTGGCGACGGGCCGGCTGGAGATCATGCTGGACCCGGTGATGAACGCCTGGGATTGCGGTCCTTTTCCGCCGATCCTGGCCGAAGCAGGCGGCTATTTTGGCGACTGGGCGGGCAACCGCACCATCTACGGCGGTGAGGCGCTGGCGACCACGCAGGCCCTGCTGCCGGAAGTGCTCGCTCTCATCCGGGGTTGAGGCCGATACCCTGTGGAAGTGTGGTTTGACCGCACTGGGTGAGTGTGTTAATCTGTCACAAGTGTTATTTCTGTACAGATTTGTCATCTGGAGATCGTGACTATGGACAAGACAATCGCACTCACGGAAGCACGGCGCCAGTTCTCAGAAATCGTGAACGAGGTCATGTATCGCAACAGCAGCTACGTGATCGAGAAGCAGGGCAAGCCGGTGGCAGCTATCGTTCCTGTCGAAATCTACGAACAGTGGAAAGCACGAAGGCAGCGGCTGTTTGACCTTATCGAGGAAACGCGGGCGCAGAACGCGGACGCCGATCCGGACCAGGTTTTCACCGATGTGCTTGATGCCCAGCAGGCCATCCGCCAACACACCAGGGCGGCCTGACGATGCGGGTGGTGCTGGATGCCAATGTGGTCATCAGCGCCTTGATTACACCCCAAGGGGCGATGGCTCAGGTGTTGGATTTCTGGAAGCAAGGTGTCTACGAGCTGGTGCTGTCGCCTGCGGTCCTGGATGAAATCGCTCGGGTTGCACACTATCCCAGGATTCAAGAACGATACCGTCTGGACGACGCCCAGATCGAGGAATTCGTCCATCTGTTAAGCGAGGAAGCAACCCTGATCGAGCCTACTTTGCGTGTTCAGGTTATGGCCGATGATCCAGACGATGACCGGTATGTGGAGTGCGCTGTCGCTGCGGGCGCCGACCTGATAGTGACAGGTGACGCCCACTTGCTCAAGTTGGGTGATTACCAGGGTATTCGGATTACGAAGCCCGGCGACTTCCTCCTGCTGTTGCGATTGCTGCTCGCGGGTTGAAACAACAAGCGCCATGAACCTGCCAACGTTTATTTCTGTTGCCGCCGAACGCGGTTGGCTCCTCAGCATCGACAAGCCGGTCCGTTCCGTTCTGGAACTGGCCGCGGTGGCTTATGCCCTTGACGGCAAACCGGTGCTGTTCAACCACGTGGTGGGAAGGGAACAGCCAGATGGAGGTCAAGGTCACCCCTACGCCTACCGGGTGCTTTCCGGCATGGCGGCCGACCGCCGCCACTTCGGCCTGGCCCTGGACTGTGCGCCCGACCAGATCCTCTTCCGTCTCGCCGCTGCTTTTCAGCGGCCCCGGCCGGCGCCGGTGGTGGCAACCGGCCCCTGCCAGGAGGTCGTGGAGCAGCCAGGCGACCTGACTACGCTTCCTTTCCTCAAGCACTGGCCGGATGACGCCGGACCCTACGCCACTGCCGCCATTGTCCTCATCAGCGACCCTGACACCGGCCTCAATGCCTCGTTCCATCGACTTCTGCGGCTCGACGCCCATCGCTGCGCTGCCCGCCTGGTCGAGCGCCGGGGCGCCGACAGCGCCTGGCGCAAGACACAGGGCGATCTACCTGTCGCCATCTGCATCGGGCTGCCGCTGCACGTGCTCCTGGCCGCGAGCATGGCCCCGGCCCCCGGTGTCAGCGAGTTGGACATTGCCCATGCCCTGCAACCCACGCCGCTCGTGCGTTGTTTGACCAACGATTTGCTCGTCCCCGCCGAGGCGGAGTTCGTGCTGGAAGGCCGTCTCACCCACTCGTTGGTGACCGAGGGTCCCTTTGTCGATCTGACCGAGACCATCGACATCGAGCGCCAGCAGCCGGTCATCGCCATCGACTGCATCACCCACCGCCGCGATGCCATCTATCACGCCCTGCTCCCCGGCCAGCTCGAGCACAAGCTGCTGATGGGCATGCCCAAGGAGCCGACCATGTACGCCGCGGTCAACGAGGTCGCCCACTGCCTGAACGTGAACATCACACCCGGCGGCGCCTCCTGGCTGCACGCCGTCGTCCAGATCGACAAGCAGCGCCCCGACGACGGCGTCAAAGCCATCGAAGCCGCCTTCCGCGGGCATGGCTCGCTCAAGCACGTGGTCATCGTCGACAAGGACATCGACCTCTTCAGCCCGGCCGCGGTGGAGTGGGCCATCGCCACCCGCTTCCAGGCCGGCCGCGGTCTGCACCTCTTCCGGGATCAGCCCTCCAGCTCGCTCGACCCCTCGGCAACACGCGCACCGGGCCAGAAATCGCGTAGTGATAAGATGGGGTTGGACGCCACCATCCCCTGGGACACCCCCACCGGCCCCAGCCATCCCGACCATTTCCAACGCGTTCCCTTGCCGCACATCGACCCAGGCCCCTACCTGGCGTGATCAAGTGCGACGCACCTTCAAGGTGCGTCGCACTTGATCACGCACTTGGCTATTGCAGTAACTTGCCAACTATGGCATATTGTTGCAATGAGATTCAGGGACCTTGTCGATCTTGTCGGCGACGAACCACTCTTTGAGACCGGTTTGCTCCTGGTGGGCGGCGTCAATCCGGCTGACGTCCGGCGCCAACTCTCACGTTGGACGACCGCCGGTCGCATTCAACAACTGCGCAGAGGACTGTATGCTCTAGCGCCACCATACCGCAAGGTCGAGCCGCATCCTTTCCTCGTTGCTAACCTCTTGGAGCCTGGTTCCTATGTGAGCTTGCAGGCAGCGCTGGCATACTATGGGCTGATTCCTGAGTACGTTCCCGTGGTCACCAGTGTGGGCAATGTGCGTCCAGCGTTGCATCGTACCCCATTAGGTGATTTCCTCTTTCGACACCTCAAGTCGTCTTTGTTCTGGGGTTATGAGTGGAGCGAGGTTGCTCCCAGACAACATGCCTTCCTCGCCACGCCAGAAAAATCACTGCTCGATCTCGTCTATCTCCAACCCGATGGCGGTAGCGCTGCTTATCTCAACGAGTTGCGCCTGCAGAACCTCGAACGTCTGGACTGCGAGCGGCTCCATTGGATGGCCGAACGCAGCGGTGTCGCTAGACTCCAGAAGGCTACGTCCATCGTGATCAACCTCGCTGCCGCCGAAGCTGAGGCCTACTTGCCGCTGTGAAGGAATATCTGGCCGCAATTGTTGCAGGCAGCACCACTCCCTTGGCCGGCCGCAATCTCACACGTGAGTACCTGCAGGCACGCATCCTGGCATCACTGCAGCATGCTGGCGCCATGATCCCGTTGGCATTTCAGGGGGGGACAGCACTACGCTTTCTGTACCACCTCCCGCGCTATTCGGAAGACCTTGACTTCACGCTTGAGCAGGCTCGTGATAGCTACGATTTCCACCGTTATCTTCGCACCATTCACAGCAATTTCACCGCCGAAGGCTATGATGTCGCTATTTCAGTCAGCGATCGCAAGGTCGTCCATAGCGCTTTCGTGCGGTTTCCGGGACTGCTCTATGAGCTAGGTCTTTCACCGCAGCGCGCCGAAGTCCTATCGGTCAAGATCGAGGTCGACACCAATCCACCGGCAGGTGCGATACTGGCAACGACTCTCATTCGGCGTCATGTCACTCTTCATCTGCAACATCATGACAAGACGTCGCTCTTCGCTGGGAAGCTTCATGCTGTACTGTCGCGCTCTTTCCTCAAGGGTCGCGATGTTTACGACCTTCTCTGGTATCTCGGCGATCCAGACTGGCCCGAACCCAACCTGGCGCTTTTGAACAACGCTCTACAACAAACCGGCTGGCAAGGCGAAACCCTTATCCCGACTTCCTGGCGTGCTCTTGTGCGAGCCCGATTGCAGGATGCGACCTGGGATCGGGTTATGACTGACGTCCAGCCTTTTCTGGAAGCCGAGGAACGTTTGGACCTTCTCTCTCGGGACCACCTGCTTCAACTCCTGTGTTGACATCTTCACTATCAAGCCCTTCGTCTCTCGTCTCTTACCTCTCGTTTCTCATGCTCCGCCTTTTCATCGCTGCCAACCTTCCCCCTGAAATCGTGCTGGCCCTGCGTGACACTCAGAACCAGCTCAAGCGCCGCCTGGCGAGTGCACCGCTGAGTTGGACGCGGCCTGAGGGCATCCACATCACACTCAAGTTCCTGGGTGACACCGATCCCAAGCGGGTCGAGGCCATTACCACCGCTCTGCGCCAGGCTGTGACGCCTCACCGGCCCTTCACCGTGACCGTGGGCGGCTTCGGCTGCTTCCCCAACCCTCGCAAGGCCAACGTTCTCTGGGTGGGCGTTCAGGACCCCGATGGGAGATTGGCCCGACTCGCCGCCAGCGTCGATCAGGCGACGGCGGCGCTCGGCTGGGAATCGGAACACCGGCCCTTCACCGCCCACCTGACGCTGGCGCGGGTGCAGCGCGACGCCGCGGCCGACCAGCGCCGGGCGTTGGGGGAGACACTGCCCACGGTGATCTTGCCTGCCAGTTTGGGCGCGATCGCCATCGACCGCATTCACCTGATCCGCAGCGAGCTCGAACCCCAGGGGTCCATCTACACGGCGCTGGCCGAGGCCGCTCTGACCGGGAAGACCTGATACCGCATCCCGGTGTCCACTCGTGGTAGTGGCCGGTGGCGCCGCCGGCTCTGAGCAACAGGCTGGCAATTGCTCAGGCCCGAAACCAACTTAGACTGTCGCTTCTTCTGAGGCCGGTTGGCCGGTTTCTCCCTCGTCTGGGAGAGTCACTGTCTCGCCGCTTTCCTGCTCCGGCTCGGCGCTGCGGACTCGACCCCAGGCCCGGGCGAGGAGCGCCAGCGGCGCCGCTAGCACGGACGTCACCAGGAAGGCCGCCAGGAAGATCACGGCCACACCGATGGCTTGCGCCAGCAGTTGCCCCGGCCAGTCCATGGCGAAGCCCTCGCCTAGCAACCACCTGCCCGTGACTCCCTGTCCTGCTATGGTCAGGTAGGAAGCGGCGCCCACGCCATTGTATCCCATCCCGGCGGCGCCATCCGCCACCAGACCCACCGCCAGCAGCCCGACCACCGCCGGTACGGCCAGCATGGAGAGGACGCCGCCCTTGTCCTGCAACCGCAGCACGCGATCCAGCAGGTAGCCGACCAGCAGTACAAGCAGACCGGCGACCAAGCCCACCAGCAGCGCCGCACCCGGCGTCATGAACGGCGCCGCCGCCAGTCCGGCCACCCAACCACCGACGACGCCACGGGCGCCTTGCAGGGGGTCAGGGTGTCCGGCCACGAACCAGGTATAGGTAAGGGGCGCCAATCCGCCGCCCGCCGCCGCCAAGAGTACGTTCAGGCTGGCGTCCACGGCCGAGATGTGGCCCCAATCGGTGAGCGGCCAGGCCAGCAGCCAACCTGTGGAACCGGCCAGCACCAGCCCGGCGCCGGCCACCGCCAGCAGCGGCAGATGGATCGGCGGCAGCGCTGCCGGTCCTTCGTCCTTGGGACGACGGTCCAGGAAGATCAACATGCCCGCCAGCGCCACGCCTCCGCCGAGCACGAACAGAGAGCTGCTGCCGAAATCAACGAAACCATGACCGGCCCCGATGTTGAAGCCCAGGTTGGCCAGCCACCCCCCGCCTTGCACCCAGTTACCGACGAGCGGGTAGCCGATGGCAGCCGTCAACAGGCCGAACAGGGCCACGACCACGGCGGGCGCCCGGCCGCGCAGCGCCAGGGTCGGCAGCAGCGTGGCGGCGGTCACGGCGGCCAGGGCGCTGAACAGCAGCAGTGACGCCAACGGCGGCTGGCGGGTGATGCCGCCAAAGCCCGCCAGGCCGGCCATCCCCCAGGTGGCGCCCCAATCTTCGCTAAGCGCCGACCATTCCCAGATGAGCTTGCCGAGATCAGGGTGATCGACGACGAGGCCGATGCCGCCGTAGTGCAAGGCGAACCCTGTGGCCACGTAGCCCAATACACCCAGGGCGAAGGCTGCCAACGGCGCCAGCGCCGCCTGTCTGGCTTCCCGTTCCGGCAACGCCGCCAGCGCGACCAGCGCCAAACCCAAAGGCACCAGCATGGCAAGGGAAGGCGCCAGCAAGCGCCACATGGGAATGACTTCAGTCTCTGTCATGGTCAATTTGTTTTGGACGGGTTCGCGGTTAGGATGGGGAGCTGAACCGTTCGCAAGCCGCTATTGCCTGCTTGCAGGCTGGGCGATCATACCAAATGCCTGAATCCGCGGCAAAAGCCCCACCGCTTCTCATCGATGCTATGCTGGGCAACCTGGCTCGTCGTTTGCGCTGGCTGGGTTACGACGCCGAGTACCGCAGCGATCTGCCCGACGAGGTGATGATGCAAATTGCCCAGGAGGAGGGCCGCGTGCTGATCACGAATGACCGGGGGCTGGCAGGCCGGCGAGGGTTGCGCAGCTTGTATCTGCCCACTGCCGAGCTCACCGTTCAGGTGGAGGCCGTGATGGCGGCGCTCGGTGTGCCCGCTGGCCCGTCTCGCTGTACCGTCTGCAACGGCGACCTGGAACCACTTGATCTGGTCGAGGCGTCTCCTTTGGTGCCGCCCTATGTGGCCACCACGCAAACGGAGTTTGCGCGCTGCCGTCGCTGCCACCGCGTCTACTGGCCCGGCACCCACTGGTCCGGGTTGCAGGCATGGCGCGCTCTCAACGTTCCCTGTCCATGACGCGCAAAGCGCTGCTGCTCAGCTTTGTCATTGCCAGCGTTCTCTTTTTCGCCACTGGCTCCTACCGCAACTGGCCCTACAAGGTCGAGAGCGACGGCAAGTACTACTATCACTACCTGGTGTCGCTGGCCTACGACCACGACATCGATTTGACCAACGACTACGCCCGACTACAACCGCCCTACATGCGGGTGGGGATGGACCCCTACGGGTTTGGCAACCGCCTGACGGAAACGGGCAAACCGCTCAACGTGTGGACGCTGGGCCCCGCCCTGTTGTGGCTGCCGTTTTTCGGTGGAGCCTATGCGATCGGCAGCCTGCTCAACTGGTTCCATCTCGCCAGCATCTCCCTGGGCGATGGCTGGAGCCTGTTCTTCCAGTATGGGGTGATGTTTGCAGCGGTCGTCTACGCCACGTTGGGGTTGTGGCTGGCGACACGCCTCTTGCGACAGTGGTTCTCTGAGGGTACAGCGCTTGGCGCCAGCCTGTTGGTGTTTTGGGCCACCAACCTGGCCTACTACACCTTCCAGGAACCCTCGATGAGCCACGTGTACGATTTCTTCGTCACGGTACTCTTCTTCTACATGGCGGTGCGCGCACAGCGCCGGGGTTCCTGGCAAGCCTTTGTCCTCTGGGGCCTCACCGGTGGGCTCGCCGGACTGGTGCGGACGCAGAACCTGGCCACGGTGGCGCTGGTGGCAGGCTACTTCGGACTGCGCGCTGTCTTTTCCAGGCACGAACCGGTTTCCAGGGTGGCCGGGCGTTATCTGGCCTGGGCCGCAGGTGTTCTGGTAGCTTTGGTGCCCCTGGTCTGGCAGAACCAATACCTTTACGGCCGCGCCTGGGCGATCCCGCAAGGCGAGACCTGGATGCAGTGGACCGATCCGAATCTCTGGGATGTCCTCTTCAGTGGCCGCAATGGTCTTTTTCCGCATGCGCCCGTCCTGCTGCTAGGCCTGGCCGGTATTGTGCTGCTGGCCTTTATACGCCGTTCTGAACGCGCCATGATTCTCGACATCGTCCTACCCCTCACGATCGCAGTGCTGGCGCAGTGGTATATCAACGCCGCGGCCCGCGACTGGTGGGCGGGACACGGGTTTGGCATGCGCCGTCTGATCTCGTCCCATCTGTGGTTTGCCTTTGGTCTGGCCACGCTCTGGAAATACGCGAAGGCCGCCCTGGCGCGCACCGGCCGGAACGGCAGCGCCGCAGCCAAGGTGCTCGGCGCCTTGGTCTCCGTCACCTTTGTCCTCATCAGCTCCTACTTCATCTACCTGCATGTCAATATCTGGGATTACGATTCGCCGCATGATGTCGTCTACTATCTGACGCGCTATCCTCCCATTGCCGTGCGGGCCCTGAGTGACAAGACACCGCCGGAGGGACGTTTTGATAGCCCAGCGCCCAACGCCGCGGTGGCGGCTCCAGTCACGCTGGCTGTTGAGGCGCAGGACAACGCTGGGGGATCCGACATTGCCAGGGTCACCTTCATCACCGACGCCACGGGCATCTTGCGCGCCATTGGCAGAGTGACGACGCCTCCCTACCGGATGACCTGGGACGCCGCCGGAGCACCCGTGGATCGTCCTTTCCTGGTAGGCGTCGAGATCTACGACAATGCCGGCAACCGCACGAATCGCGCCCTCACGGTCACGCTGGTGGAGAACTAGCGTTCCCATGGCATCGCCCGTTGCAGCCCGCGCCGCATCGCGGGGTTCCCTTCATGCGTAAACACGCTGCTTCTCTCCTTCTCTTTCTGATCTGTCTGGGCCTCTACATGGCCACTATGGCGCCGACAGTCGTCACCCTCTTCGATGACTCGTTGGAGTTTCAGGTGGTGCTGCCGACGTTTGCCATCGCCCATCCCACCGGCTACCCCCTCTACACCCTGCTCGGATGGCTGACCACGCTCGTGACGCCATTTGGGGACGCGGCGTTTCGCGCCAACCTGTTCTCAGCCCTTGCCGCCAGCGTCGCCGTCGTCCTCCTGTATGCGGCAGCCCGGCGCCTGGGCGGCGGCGGTGTCCCGGCGTTTGTCGCCGCCCTGCTCTTTGCAGTCAGCCCTATCTGGTGGTCCCAGGCTACGATCGCCGAGGTATACACGCTGCAGGGTCTACTCACGGTGGTGGTGATCTACACACTGCTGCGCTGGGATGAAACACGGGACGCTGCGGCGCGGCAACGCTGGCTGACCCTTACTGCCCTGGGGATCGGTCTTGGCCTGGCCCATCACCGCCTGACCTTGCTCTTGCTGCCGGGCATCCTCGTCTTCGTGCTCTGGACAGAACCTGGCCTGCTGCGCCGTCCGGCAAGCTGGCTGCGACCACTGGCGGCGCTGTTGGCTCCCCTCCTGCTCTACGCCCTACTGCCCCTTCGCAGCAACGTGGGCTCGCTCGACGGCAGTTACGCCCGCATCGGCTTATGGGGATGGATCATGGGTGGGGGTTACAGCACCTTCCTGAACGACAATCCCTTTGGCATCCAACGCAGCTTCGCCGACTTGTTGGACATCCTGGTAGGCCAATTTGGATTCCTGGGTGTGATCGTGGCTGTGACCGGTGCTGGCCTATGGCGGATGCAGCCTCGACGCTTTGTGCTGCTGGCGTTGATTGGCCTGGTTGATCTGATCTTTGCCAGTCGCTACCTGGTCGCCGACATCGAGGTGTTCCTGATCCCGGCCGTCATCGTCTGGGTTTTGTTCGTCGCCGTCGGGCTCACCGTGTTATGGGACAGCGCCCTACTCTATGCAACGGTCATGGTGCGGCGTCTGTGGCGGGGTGCGCCTTCGCGCCTGCTCGTGGCGCTGCGCGTCCTTGCTACAGTCGTGCTCCTGGTTTGGCCCGCCACCCTTGTTGTCCAGCGACTGCCTGACCAGGACCGCCGGCATCCAGCCGAACGCGCTTGGGGGGTGCACGACTACGGCCTCGACATGCTGGACGCCATCGAACCGGGCGGTTCTGTGGTTGGCCTGTTGGGCGAAATGACGCTGCTGCGCTACTTCCAGCGCACACAGGACCTGCGTCCGGATGTGCAGACGATTGCCAGCGATGCCGAGCCCGACCGCCTGGCCGCCATCGCCGGCAGTCTGGCCTCCGGACGGTCCACCTATACCACGCGTCCCCTGGCAGGGCTGCCTGAAACCTACAGCGCCGGCGCCGCCGGTCCCCTCGTCCGCGTCTGGCTGGCCGATCAGGCTCGAACCAAGCCGTTGGCCAACCAGGTGACAGCGCCGATGACGCCACAGGTGACACTGACGGGTTGGGACATCGAAGTGCGGCAGCCCCGCAGTGGCCCCAGCGCGCGCCTTGCCTTGCAGTGGCGCACTTTTGCCACGCCTCCCGTCGATTTCAAGGTTTCCGCACGCCTGTATGGGCAGGATGGCGCGCTGCTCGCCCAGAGCGACGACTTTCCGGTCCACAACACGTACCCGCCGGCGCTCTGGCGACAGAACGAGATCATCGACGACGTCTATGATCTACCCCTGCCGTCCGTGCCCGATGGACCCGTCAACCTGGTCGTCGTTCTCTACGATGCGCGGGACGGCGCCGAGATGGCTCGTTGGGAACAACCTGACGTCACCTGGTAGGCAATCGCCCTCCGACCAGAAGGACGATTTCCTGCGGATCAAACTCTACCTGCCGTCTCCCTAAGCATCGACTTGGGTTGTTTCCCTCGCGCCTTGTTTGGGTCGATCCAGACGTCATACACACTGAACTTATTCTGGCCAGGAGGACATCATGCGCAAGCTTCTTCGTCTTACCTGTCTTCTTCTCGTCCCGCTTCTGCTGCTCGTGGCTTTGCAGCCCGTCAGTGCCGGCGATGGCGCAGACGATTGCACGGAGTTGGTCATCAACGGTGACATGGAAGGCGACGCGGCCTGGGACTTTCCTGTCACTGTTAATCGTGGGGGTTACAGCCCGGCCCAGTTTTACAGCCCGGCGCGCAGCGCCCGTCTGGGCATCGTTGGTGGCAACAACATCACCGCATTTTCTTCCATGCGCCAACCCATTACCGTGCCCAGCGGCACACAGTTGGTCCTGGCCTGGCGCTCCTATCCTATCAGTCAACCTCAGGACAACCAGGACCTGCAGATGGCCAACATCCTGGGGCCTGACAACAGCGTCAAACTGCGGGTGTGGAACGACGTTCGCAATGACGCCCAGTGGCTGAGTTGTGGCTTTGATGTCAGTGAGTTCTTGGGACGCGACATCGCTCTTTACTTCGGGGTGAAGAACAATGGCAGCAGCGGCCTGACCGCCATGTACGTCGACGATGTCAGTCTCAAAGTCTGCCAGACCAAGCAGATCACGCCCGAGGGCTGTTTTGTCCCGACACCCGACGTCACCCCCACGGCAACAGCCACCGTCACACCGACACCCATCCAGACGCCTACCCCGACACCTACGGTCACACCAACCCCCACGAGTACACGCGTGTCTACTGCCACGCCAACTGGGACAGCACCGACCCCTACTCCGACGCCGACGGCCACGCCGCCTGGGGTCTGCGCACAGATCATTGCCAACCCCGATTTCGATCTGGGCAGCGACGGCTACCAGGGCTGGTTCCAGAACCTGGTGCTGACATCCGCCTTCACCGACGTTCAGGGGATCACCTTGCGAGGCGCCTGGTTTGGTGGCGCCGATGCCACGGATCATTTCCTCTACCAGGATTTCGACGTTCCACCCAGCGCCCCGGTGGCCCGGCTCAACTACTGGTGGGCGATGAATCCCCCTGCGGTCAACAGCCAGCTCGGCAGCTCCGACGCTCTCACCGTCACCCTGCGCACACCCGGCGGCGCCGTCCTTTCCACCGTGCAAGTCATCGGCCAGGGCAGCAAGATGCAGCAGTGGCGCCTCACCACGACGGATCTCAACGCCTATCGCGGGCAGACTCTGCGCTTCTATGCCGAGGGCTCGACCGGCGCCACGACCACGTCCTGGTATCTCGACCAAATCACCGTCGAAACCTGCGACCGCCAGCAGCCGATCTACTTTCCCATGTTATGGCGAGACAGCCCGCGCCTGGCTCGCTTCGTCCCCTAGCGCCCCGGTGAAACAGGGCGACGCATCCTGCCTTGTGGGGAGGCGTCGCCCTGACTCGTCTATCCTACGGTCGTGCCGCTGGCGATCTGGCCAGCCGGAAAGGCTTCTGCTCGCGCATGGGATCTCAGGATCACGTTGCGGCCCACGACCATATCTGCAGGGATGCTGGCGCGCTTGCCGACCACTGTGATACCGGTGTTCAGGATGCCGGGCGAGCTGCTGTTGGGCGTGTTGTCGCTACCGTGGCCAACGAAAGCCCCTTCACCGATGGTGACGTGTTTGTCCAGAATGGCGCGATCCACCACCGCATCGGGGCCCACCACCGTGTCATTCATGATGATGCTGTCGTGCACCTCGGCGCCGGGCGCAACGTAGACTCCCGGCCCCAGCACCGAGCGCACCACTTTGCCCTCGATGAGCGCGCCATCGCACAGCAGGTTGCCGCTCACCTGCGCTTCCGCTCCTACCAGCACGGGTGGTCGCTGTTCTGACTGAGTGTGGATGACCCAGCGTGGATCGGACAGATCGAGGGCGGGGATGTCGGCCAGCAAGCCCATGTTGGCTTCGTAGTAGGCAGGGATCGTAGAGATGTTCGCCCAGTAGCCTTCGAACTGATAGGCGAAGACGCGTTTGTGCTTCACAAACCAGGGCACCGTCTCGCGTCCCAGTTGGCGGTGGGACTGACCTATTCCCAACAAGACATCATTCAGGGCTTCAGCGTTGAAGACGTAGATGCCCATGCTGGCGAGGATTGACCGGGTGCGCCGGGGCTTCTCTTCGAAACGCGTAATGCGGCCATCGGCGTCGGCCGTAACCATACCGAAGCGCTGGGTTTGGTGCGCAGGCACCGCCAGCACGCCCACGGTCACATCAGCCCGTCGAGATTGGTGGAACTCGATCATGGGCTGGTAATTCATCTTGTAGATGTGGTTGCCGGCCAGCACCACGATGTGTTCGGCGCGGCTCTCCCGCACCACATCGAGATTGAAGCGGATGGCGTCGCTGGACCCCTGTTCCCATCTGCCCAGGCCGTCAGTAGTGGCCTGGTAAGGGTGCAAAAGGCGCACCCCACCGTCATCACGGTCAAGATCCCAGGGCTTGCCCGCGCGGATGTGCTCGTTGAGTGAGCGCGGCATGTACTGCGTCAGCACCGACACGTTGAAGATGTTAGAGTTAACGCAGTTGGAGAGGGCAAAGTCGATGACGCGGTACTTGCCGCCAAAGGGAACGGCGGCGTCAGAACGATTGGCCGTCAACACGTGCAGGTCAGGGCCGGCGCCGCCTGCCAGGATCAGGGCGAGCGTGCTCATGCTGGCTTCTCCTTCGTCTTTTCGGTGGCGCTGGCTACGGCAGGGGGCTCGTGAACCACCACCGGCGACTCTGTCAC
The DNA here is from genome assembly GCA_964535455.1 of uncultured Caldilineales bacterium. Taxonomy (GTDB): domain Bacteria; phylum Chloroflexota; class Anaerolineae; order J102; family J102; genus SSF26. The sequence continues at coordinate 38,053 of CAZHTZ010000001.1, read as the reverse complement.
AGATTTGACAGGCGCCTCGGGCGGCAGAAGCACGCGCCCCGGTTGGACGGTGGCGCCGCTTGGCACGACGTTCCCGGGCAGACCGGCAAAGGCGTCATCGTCCACATCCGAATGGATGAGTACGTTGCGACCGATGGTGACATTGGCGGCGATGTACGCACCTTTGCCGACGACCGTGATGCCCACATCCAGCCAATCCGGATGCTCATAGTTGGGGTGCATGTCATCGCCATATCCCAACTGGACACCCGGACCGACAACCACCGACTTGTCTACCACCGCGCGATCGACGACCGCCCCCGGTCCGATCCACGTATCGTTCATGACGACGGAATCACGCACGATCGCCCCAGGTGACACGAAGACGCCCGGTGACAGCACGGAGTTTTCGACATAACCGTGGATCGTGCAGCCATTGCTTACCAGGGAGTGAACGATCCTGCCCTGAGCACTGCACTTCACCGGCGGTCGTTCCTGGCTGCGCGTCCGAATCGGCCAGCTCGTGTCCCACAGGTTGAGAGGGCTCTTGGGATCGCACAGCTCCAGCGAGGTCCGCCAGTAGGCCTCCACCGTCCCGACATCCACCCAGTAGCCTTCGAACTGGTAGGCATAGACTTTGTCTTCACCGATCATGGTGGGGATGACGTGCTTGCCGAAATCAAGGTTAGGCTCGCGTTTGTGCCCCTCCTGGAGACGCTCGATGAGCGTGTCTACATTGAACACGTAGATGCCCATGCTGGCGAGCGTTCCCTTGTCACGCAGCTTCGGCTTCTCGTGGAACTCCGTCACGCGATTCGCCTTGTTGGTCGTCATGATGCCAAAGCGGTCTGTCTCTTCCAGCGGCACATTCATCACCCCCACCGTCAGATCGGCGCCTTTCTCCTCGTGAAAGGCGATCATCTGCCGGTAGTCCATCTTATAGATGTGGTCGCCGGAAAGGATCAGGATGCGATCGGCATCATGCCTGAGAAGATAGTCATGGTTCTGGAGGACGGCATCCGCCGTGCCCTGATACCAGTCCTGCGATCCGCGCGCCTGATAGGGCTGGAGCAGGCGCACCCCACCCCGCAGCCGGTCCAGATCCCAGGGTTTGCCGCTGCCAATGTGTTGGTTGAGTGAGTGCGGCCGGTACTGGGTGAGAATGGCGACATCGAAGATATGGGAATTGACGCAGTTGGACAGGGTGAAGTCAATGATGCGGTACTTGCCAGCAAAGGGCACCGATGGCTTGGCGCGATGCTCAGACAGCACCGTCAGCCGCGACCCCTCGCCTCCCGCCATGATCATGGCTGCTACCCGCATAAGCCTACCTCCTGAAAACAGACGAATCTGGCATCAAACGCGGTCACAACAGGACGTTACCTGCCCGCCTAGGTTAACAAAGAGCCACCAAAGGCGCAAGAAGACCCAGTACCCAATTCGCCGATTCAAAAGCGGTTGACAGCCTCCCACCCCTGAAGTAAGATTCCTATCGTCTTTCCTACCTGTTTGTGTCTTTGGGCTTGTCTATTGACCAATGGCTTCCGACCTTAATGCCAAGTTCAGCCGCGCCTTTCTAGAAGCGCTCCAGGCCGAGCCTGACGCCGATATCGCCGCCATCGTGCGTTGCGATCGCCTGGAACCAGACCACGAGGCCGAAGCCGAGGCCGCCGGTTTGGTCATCAGGCGACGCCTGCGCTTCGTCCGCGGTCTGGCCGTACAAGGACGCGCCGCCGATCTGCTCGGACTCGCCAGCGCCAGTTGGGTCGTGCGCATCGAGCCGGATCAACCCGTGCACACCCTGCACTGAGGAAGTTCGCTATGAGCCTCGCCAAGATCCACCCCGACCTGCGCCGCACCATGCGGGAAGCTGATGCCAGCCAAACGATCCCTGTGATCGTGCGCTACCGTCGTGCCCAAGACGAGGTGAGCCCCCAGGGCCTGCCGATGGCGTTTACGCCCTACCTGACCTACCGGACCATTTCGGCGGTGGCGACGGAAGGCACGCGCGCAGACATCCTGGCGATGGCGGATCATCCAGCCATCGAGCGCATTTGGGAAGATCTGCCCGTGCACACCCTGCTCGACCGTTCGGCTCCACTCATCGGGGCCCCGCGCGTGTGGAGCAACGGCGATGAAGGGGCAGGCGTCAAGGTCGGCATCGTCGACACAGGCTGTGACCTGAACCACACCGACTTGAAAGAGGGCGTCCGGGCTTCACAGGACTTCACAGGCAAGGGCAGCGCCCAGGATGGCAATGGGCACGGCACGCACGTCGCCGGGATTATCGCCGGCTCCGGTGCGATGAGTGGAGGCAGCTATCGGGGCATTGCGCCCGCCGCCGATCTCTACATCGCCAAGGTGCTCGACGACCAGGGCAACGGGCGTACCAGCAACGTCATCGCCGGACTGGAGTGGGTCCTTGACCAGGGTGTTGCCATCGTCAACCTGAGCCTGGGCAGCGATGGTTCCTGCGACGGCACCGATGCGCTCTCGGAGGCGTGCGATGCGGTTGTAGCTGAGGGCGTCTGCGTCATGGTCGCCGCCGGCAACCTCGGTCCCGATTCTCACACCGTGGGTTCGCCCGGCTGCGCCCGTGAAGTGATCACCATCGGCGCCAGTACAGATGAGGACACGATCGCCAGTTTCTCATCGCGCGGGCCGACCGAAGATGGACGGGTGAAGCCCGACGTCGTCTTCCCCGGCGCCAAGATCATCTCGGCGCGTGCGGCCGGCACCTCCCTGGGCCGCGTCGTGGATACCAACTACGTCGAGCTTTCGGGGACGAGCATGGCCACACCCCATGCCAGTGGCGTCGCAGCCCTGCTCCTGGCGGCCAACGCCAGCCTGACCCCTGCTCAAATCAAGGAACGCTTGATGGCGACGGCGGTGGACCTGGGCCTCGACGCCAACAGCCAGGGCACGGGCCGCGGCGACGTCTATGCCGCCTGGCAGGCGGTCCACACGCCACCCTCGCCCCCCCCACCGCCGCCCGAGCCGACACCTACGCCTACGCCACCGCCCGAGCCGACACCCACACCGCCACCCAAGCCACCGCCGACGCCCGGCGGCTGCGTGCTCACGTTGTTGCTCGCCTTCCATCTGTTCTGACCCGTCTTCCATGCGCCCCTGTTCCACGCCGAGCAGGGGCGCATCGCTGTTCGCAGATGCGTCAGGCTGTGTCCCGGGAGTTCACGTCACTGACAAGGGTCCTGGCGTCCCGCAACAGAGCTTCGGCCTGGTCTGCGGGCACATTGGACACCTGAAAATAGCGGGACAGCAGTTCTAACGGAGTCAGGGCCTCCACGTTCACGTCACCCAAACGGGTGCGCACAACCCAGTCGATCTCTTTGATAATGGCCGCCACGTCGTAGGCCTCGACCAGAGCGGCGCGCAGGTCGCGTTCCTTCACCAGAGGATCCTGGTCGGAACGCAGGCGCAGCCGGACGCGCACGATGGCGTCCTGCACCTCGCGCTTGCGGATGGCAGCGAGCACGGCGGCGGTTGGATCAGAGGCATCGCGCACATCGCAGTCGATGGTGACAAAACGCCGGGCCTCGCGCTCAAAGCCGGGAATGAACTGATAGGTCGTGTGGCCGCGTTCGACTTCGGCCAGCACCCAACCCTTGGGCTCCTTCTCCTCGCCGAAGTCGATGCGCTCCACGCTGCCGCTGTAGACCACGGGTGGCTGAGCGCCTGCGTTCAAGTCCTGGTAGCGATGGATGTGTCCCAGGGCGACGTAGTCCCAGGCCGGATCGACCAGCGTCGAGCGCGGCACGCTCACATCCCGGCCGATCATGATGCCGCGTTCCGAGCCGAGTTCGGCGCCATCCACCGAAAAGTGCCCCACCAGGATGGCGGGCGTCTCTGCCTGCTGCCGCGCCTGCTGCGCCAGCGCCCGAATGTTCTCCGCCATCTTGTCGCTCACGAGCCGGTCGAGGGCATCGAGGCTGGTCCCGCGGTACGCTTCCTGGGCGACCAGCTCGGAGGTGAACGGATAGGGCGCGGCTGCGATCTGCACCGGCTGGCCGCGCCGGGCGGTCAACTGCACCAGCTCTTCGCGTTCCAGCACGTAGACATTGGGGACCTGCAACGTGGCAAAGGCCTCGATGGAGGAGGCGCGTGACGCCACTGCCGGCAGATCGTGGTTGCCCGGCACCAGGACCACGGGGACGCCCCTGTCGGCCAATTCCTTGATCCGCCAGGAGAACTCGCGGCGGTAGGTGGAGTTGGGGTCACGGTTTTTGTAGGCATCGCCGGCAAAAATGACCAGGTCGACTTCACGGGCGATGGCAAACTGGACGAGGTCCGACAGGCGGCGGAGGAAGTCCATCACCCGGCTGTTCAGGCCGGTCGCAGGGTCCACGCGACCGTGGCGTTCCATGCCGATGTGCAGATCGGCGAAGTGCAGAAGGCGGATAGGGGGCATGGCTGCTACTCCAACCGGTTTCGTTGGCGACCGCGTATCTCGGCGGTGTTCTGCTGCAGGCGCGCCTGCAGCTCGTCGTCGTCCACATAACCTACGGCTTTGTAGAAGTCCAGGTCATAGGGTCGCGTCTTGATCACGACAGGCATGGGAACGGCATGGCCAAGGATGAGGGCCTGTTCCTTGCTCTCCAGCCGCGCCAGCACCTGGCGCAGCTCAGCCCCGCCGCTGACGCCCATGAATACAGCCCGGATATCTTCCTCGTTGTCCAGCAGGAGGGTGACGCGGGTGCCGATCTGCGACATCACCTCGGAGTCGATGCCGCTGGGGCGCTGGTCGACAATGAACAGCGTGACATTGTACTTGCGCAGCTCGCGGGCGATGGTGCCGAAAATGGTCTGGGCGGCGATGGCCGGTTCCAGGAACTTGTGCGCTTCCTCGATGGTGATGACCAGGGGCCGCGGCTCCCGGCTCTTCTCACCCAGGGCCGCCTCCTTCGACTTCACATAGCTCTGATGAATGCGCCGGGTCAGGAAGTTGGCGACCAGAAGGTAGGCATCGAGGTCGCTGCCATAGCGCCCGAACTCCAGGACGACGTGCTTTCCTGCCTGCAGGTGCTGGACAATGCGGCCCACAGCGTCTTCCGCACCCTCCTGAATGAAGGCGTAGCGACGTAGTTTCTCGAAGCGGCGGCGCAAGGCGTCCAGGGTTTGCATCGGCTGGCCCAGGTCATCGGCCAGGGCCTTGATGCCCATCAATACCTTGCCGCTTTCCTCGTCTTCGCTCCGGTAGGCGTCCACCCAGCCGTCTTCCATGAAGTTCTTCAACCAGGTGGGCCCCATGCGACGCCGCATCACCGCCAGAGCCCCGACCTGCGCCTCGCTCAGGTTCCAGACGCCCGCCAGCATCTCCACGTCCTCCGGCTCGATGTGCTCATAGCCCAGGGTGACGGTGAAGTCCGGGTTCGACTGGCGCCGGCGGCTGCTTTCGTCGTCCAGCGTGGCAATGACGACCCGGCCGGGGAACAACTGCTTCAACCCCTTCACCTTGGTGGTGGCGCCTTCGGACGCACCCTCCCAGCCGTACTCGTTGTGCATGTCGAAGACCAGGTTGACGGCCACGTCCTGTTCGATCACGCCTGCCAGCAACATCCGGCTGAGGAAGGTCTTGCCGGTGCCCGACTTGCCGAACACCGCCGACGAGCGCTCCACGAGCCGGTTCAGGTTCAGCGTGATCTTGACATCCTCCATGTCCAGCGGCTCGCCGACATGAAAGTAGGTGGCGGTCTTGCCATCGGCATCCTTGCGGCTGCCTTCCTCGCCGAAGACGTAGCCCACTTCTTCGGGCGACGCCGCGGAGACGTCGGCATAGTGGCCGGGAATGGTCTTGACCGGCTTCGGTTTCAAGTCATCCAGGTTGAGAAGCAGCATCGGCGTGACGTGAACCAGACCGAAGGTGCTGGTGCCCAGATAGACCTGACGCAAGAACTCGCTAGACAGGTCGGGCGGCGTCTTCTCGAAGGCGGGATTGGTGCTGTCGAGCGTGATGTCGGTGATCATGCCGAAGAACAGCCGTTGCCCCACGCGAATCACGACGTACCGGCCCACGGCCAGGTCCTCGAGGGCGCGGTCACGGTCCAGCCGTACGTCCAGCCCGCTGCTCAGGGCGCCCGCGACTACCTGGCCCAGGTGGCGGGCCGTCTCATCGGCAGGACCCGTGTGGCGCAGCGCCGAAAGATAGGCATCATTGCCAGCGGGTGAGTGATCGACTATCCCCGGGGGATCATCATCGCGCAATGACGAGAAAAAAGCATCCGGATTCGCGTAGTCGTCCATCGCGGCAGGTCTCGAACCAGGGAAGCAAAGGCGGTTTAGGAAGCCAGGCGGCGCAGGATGGCGTCCAGCCGGGGCAGATCGGTGGCCAGCAGACGGGCCAGCTCGCGACCGGCGTCGAGCAACAAGGCCTGATCCTGTCCAGCGGGCTGGCAGGCGGCTGCCAGGCGCAGGCTGGCTGCCACCAACTCTTCGCCCGGGCACTCCAGGTTGTTCAAAACAGTGCGGAAATAGTCGTAGCGGCCGCGGTCGATGATGCGGCGCACCTCGGCGGGCGGGCAGGCATAGATGGGCTGCAAGGCGCCCGGAGGTGCGGGTGGGATGCGCTGATAGACCTGACCATTCTGCCGGCAGGCGATGGCCAGGGCCGTGACTTCCACCGGCACCTGGCGGCGCTGGCGCAGGTCCTGGATGCGTTCTTCGGTCAGACTATCCGCCGCCGCCACGATCTGGCGGACAAAGGCGTCATCGCGGACGATGATCTGATACACCAGACCGTAGACGCGATCGGCGCCCATCTCCGCCCAAACCAGGGAGCCAAACGGCGGCTGCGGCACATCCGGCTGGCTATAGCCAAAAGTGAAGGTGGTGGTCGTGCTGTTCAGCACCCGTCCCACCGTGACCATCGCTTCGTCCATCAGTGTACATATCCTCGCGTGCGCTCTTTCTGCTGAGCCTTGACCGAAACTTCAGGCATGTCGCCTGTAGCCTGAGCTACGGCGACCGCCAACAGGGCATCCAGATCCCGCTTTTCCATCTGTGAGACCACGGCCAGCTCGTCGGCGCGACTCAGCACGTAGGGGAAGCCCATACCACCGCAGTCGGCGTAGACGGCGTTCTGCACCCGATCCAACAAGTCGGGTTGTTCGGCCACCCACTGCGGCACGTCGATGCGGGCGATCTGGGACAGGCGCTCATCCGCACGCGCCACATTCAAATAGAAGAAGCAGATGGCCTGTCCGGCCGGGGCAAAGGTTCCGCGGTTGGCCTTGGACGTGTTGACAAACAGGGCCGAACGCTGGTTGGAACCAAGTCTGCCGGTGAAGAGGGTGCGATCGGTCAGGGCGCGGTACTTGTGTTCCCGCACGGTTTCCTTGGTGATGGCCTCGGATCGTAGACCTGCCACCCAGAGGAGACGGACGACATTGGCAGAACGGGGGCGCGCCACGTAGCCCACGGGCACGCCGCCTGCACGCTGGATGGCCTGCAGCTCTTCGATGTAGTCGCCCTCGAGCTTCGAGTCGGCGCTGCTCGCCTCCCGTTCGCTCATCCACAGGATCAACTGCCCGTCCTTGATCGCCACCACCAGTCGCTCCGATTCCTGGCCCTGCTCCTCCCAGGTGAGCCGTGCCAGGGCCTTCATCTCGGCCAGGTCGCGGCGGGCGTTGACGCGGTCGGTCGAGACCAGATCCTGCCCGTTTTCGTAGATCTCCTCTTCGGTAAAGCAGAGCTCGGGCAAGGTGTCGGTGATCGGCGCCTGCCCACTACCCTGGCGCAGCCGGATCGAGCCGATGTTGATGAGGTAGTAGAGCGCCGAGCCATGGCGGTCGGGATAGATCTGCGAGCCATCGACAGCGACCAGGGTGGCATGTTCGGGCGCCATCAGCGGGCGGTGCGCCACGTCCAGAACGTCCTCTAAAGGCTCGGCGCCGCGCCAGCTCGAATCCACCGCCAGGGCCTGTTCGATCTTCGCACGCAATTCGCCATCGACCTGCGTGCTCGCCAACACGTCGCGGGCCTCACCGGCGAGGTCGGCATACCGGTTTTCACGCCGCGCGACCTCTTGGCCCATCACTTCCAGCTTGTCGACCAATTTGCGCAATTCAAGCATTTCAACGGCCACACGCGTAGAACAAATTTTCGGTTGCATCCTACCACAAGGCAAACGGCGCCACAAAGCACACCCTACCAGTTCCGTTCCCTTGCTCTGGCCGCGCCACTTGTGTACAATCGTAACAAGTATCAGACTTATCGTCGTGTCTGGTCAATTGTGCTGATTATTGGTGCCTCATACGCAGGAACGCACGGCAACGCAACCGGTTCGACCCCCATGCTCCTCCCTCCTTCCCCCAAGGCCTACCATGTCCCAAGCACTGCAAACTGACGTTAGTATCCTCAACCTGCTTGGCGGCCATCGCGACCGCAGCGCCCCCACTGTGCGTGTGATCGAGCCTGACGCCGGCATTGCGCCTGCGGAAGGCAAAGGCAACCTCTACATTCTGGTTGAGCTGGCAGGTCCCGACCAGGGACGCGGCCGGCTCTATCGGGACCTGCTCGGCACGATTCAGGAAACCTATTACTACCACAGTGGCGACGTCGCCTCAGCGCTCACGGCTGCCCTGCGCGCCGCACACGCATCCATCCAACAGTACAACCTCTATCACAACACCCGCTTCAGCGGCGGCGCCACCTGTCTGGCCGTGACGGGCGCCGAGATCGTCTCGGCGCAGGCAGGTCCGACCATCCTGGCAGTGCGCAGCGCCGCCGGCTTGCAGTGGTTCTCTCCGCTCAACAACGAACGCTACCTTGCTCTGGGCGAGCAGGCGCCGCCCCCCATTGAGATCGGTCGCGTGCCCGGCCAGCCTGGCAACGTGATTGTGGCCATGAACAGCGCCTGGGCCGCCCATCTTGAAGTGCCGGTGATGCGCGAAGCCACCTCCGTCCCGCGGGCGCAGGCAGTTGCCGACCAACTGGCCGGTGTCGGCATCAACATGCAAGAAGAACTGACCCTGATCGTGATCGCGCTGGCAGCGTCTTCCAGGGCGAAGGGCGCCGAGGCGGCCCCGGCAGCGGTGATGGCAGCGACGTCGCCGACGCCGCGAGCGCCGCAGACCATGCCGGTCACGACTGACGCGGACAGCTTGACGGCGGGGGAAGGCATCGCCGATGGCTCGGAGGCGCTCCCTGCCAAGAAGACGGGTCTCGGCCTGAAAGGCAAGATCGCAGCCATGGGCGGCGCCGCCGCCGGCAGCACTGCGGACCGCGGCGCACCCAGCGCGCCCCGTGAGGCTGCGCCCGAGCGTGGCGCTGCTCCTCGAAAGGCGGGGGCGCCTTCTCGTCGTATCCCCTTTGTCCTGATTATTGTCGGCGCACTGGCCGCGACCATCCTGCTCATCACCGGCGGTGTCTGGTATGTGCAGAATCAACAGCGGGCGAAACTCTTCGACCAGTACCTCACGGGAGTCGAAGTTCAGTATAACGCCGCCCAGAAGACGCAAAATGAGAGCGAGAAGCGCCAGTACTTGAAGGCGGCTGAAGAGCAGCTCCAGCAGGCGTCGGAGTTCTTCCCGCAGAACGAGCAGGTTCTGGCGCTCCGCAACAAGGTGAACACTGCCAAGGCCGCAGTCAACCACATCCAGCCGCTGCTCCGTGGCTTTGACCTTCCGCTCATCAGTTTCGACGGGGCCACGCGTGACCCCTCGCGTGTGTACGTCAACGGCCTCAACGTCTACGTTTTGGATACCCAACAGGGTCAGGGCAAACTGGAGCGCTACCAGCTTGACAAGACCACGGGCGATCGCCTGGCCAGCGGCACGCAACCGGAAGCGCTGATTCAGACTGGAACCGATGTCGGTGGGCGGCGGATCGGTGAACTGGCCCAATCGGTATGGGCGCCTGCCGCAGGCAATCGGACGGCGACAGGACCACTGGTCCTCGATCGCAGCAACCAGTTGTTCAGCAGCGTCGAAGGTCTCGGTCCGGTGAATGTCACCATGGCGAACAACGACAAGCTCGGCTTCGTGCGTGACATGGAGTTCTACAACGGCAACCTCTACTTTCTCGACACCAACAACTCGCAGGTGTGGCGCTACCGGTCTAGCGGCGATGGCTATGCCGATCCGCCGGAACCGTATTTCACAGAGGGAACCAAAGTCAATATCAGTTCCGTCATAGATAGCGCCATCGACGGCACTGTCTGGCTTCTGCATCCCAACGGCACCGTGCTCAAGTACTTCAACCGCGCCCAGGAAGCATTTGCGTTCGACGTCATCGATCCCCCCATCGGCAACGCCGTTATCATGTGGGTGAACGAGGCGGAAGGGCCGGACGGCCGTCTCTTCTTGGGCGATGCAGCGACCGACCGCGTTCTCGTGTTCGACAAGCTTGGAAAGCTGCTCAGCCAACTGACGCCGGTCGATCATGCTGGTAGTCTGAAGGACATGCGCAGCATCTATGTTGACGAGAACACCAACTATCTCTACATTGTCACGGACACGGCGGTCTACCAGACGCCTCTTCCGCAAATCGCCAACGCCGGTTGAAGCAAGCCGGCGCGCCCATCCCATAACCTGACCCGAGAGACCAGGCGCTACCAGGCGCGGCCCGCAGAAAGGGCAACGCTGGCGGCGCCTGGTCTCTTGCACTGCCGACCCACATGACGCAACTTCGTCCCTCGCCCTACGGCAAGAACAGAAACCGGCCCAGCGCCCTTTCGGGTTTGCTTTTGGGTTTCCTCCTATTGCTTTTCCTGGCATCCTTTGGCTACGCCACCTTCCTCTTCTTCCAGACAACCCGCTCGGTAGTCGCCAACGCGCCTCAGCTCGCCAGGATGCGGGCGGCTCAGGCGGAGGCAGCGGCCCAACAGGCCGGTGACCAACCCACTGACGCCGGCGCGGTCGACGCGGCCGATGCGACGGGCGCCGATAGCCTGACCGCACCGATCCTGTCCCCACTGTGGAGTGTGCAGGGACGTACGAATATCCTGCTGCTGGGTGTCGACCAACGGCCCAACGAACGCGGCTACTATCGGACCGATACGATGATCGTGCTCACGGTCGAACCTTCGACCGGCGACGTGGGCATGTTGTCGCTTCCCCGCGACCTGTGGGTGAACATCCCTGGCTCAGGTCCCTCACGCATCAACACTGCCCACGTGATCGGCGACCTGGAGAAACGGGAGGGCGGCGGCCCCGGTTTGGCGATACAGACGGTGTCGGAGTTGCTCGGCCAACCCATCCATTATTACGCCCGCATCAACTTCGAAGGCTTCCGCAAGCTCATCGACGAGATCGGCTGTGTCGAAATCGATGTCCCCAGGGACATCAGCGATCCCACTTTTCCTGATGACAACTACGGCTACGACCCCTTCTTTATCAAAGCCGGGCATTACTGCATGGATGCAAACACGGCGCTGAAATACGCCCGCACGCGCCATGTCGATAGCGACTTCGGTCGCATGGAGCGCCAGCAACAGGTCATGGTGGCGATCAAGGACAAGGTGATGAGCGCCGGAGCGCTGCCCCAGCTCATTGCCCGGATGCCCGCCATTTTGAGCGCCCTGTCTGACTCCTTCCAGACCGATATGCCGGTCAGCCAGCAGATCGCCATGGCCAATGTCGCTCGCAAGCTGGACATGCAGAACCTTCGCCGTCTCGTTTTCGATCGCACCATGGCCATCGGTACGATAACGCCTTCCGGCGCCAGCGTGTTGATGCCGCAGATGGAGGTCATCAAGCCTGCCGTGGACGCCTTCTTCAACCCGGCGCCGGCGGCCGCAACCGCGACCCCTACACCCGTCGACCCGGTGCGCGAGCAACTGGCGAGCGAGCAGGCCCGGGTCGCCGTCTTGAACGGCACCAACAATCCCGAAATGGGCCGCCAGGTGGCCGAATGGTTGGCGGGCAAGGGGTACGTAGTCACCGGTTTCGCCAACGCCGACCGCAACGACTATGCCCAGACGCAGATCATCGACTACGGTGGCGCCAAGCCGTTCACCTTCAGCCAGCTTGTCGAGCAGTTTGCGATCGGCGATGAGAACATCCGGCCGGGCAGCGGGGTCCAGACTGGCATCGATCTCCAGCTCATCGTCGGCGCCGATTTCGCGCTGCCGGCGCCATAGGGGCGCGACCGGGCAAGGGGAAATTCTTCTCAGACATGATGCGCGTCATGTTCCGCGGGGGCGAACTATGACACAATGCCTGGAAGGAGACATTGATTATGCTAGTTCGCGATGTCATGACACCGGACCCTGTCACCATCAGCGCACATCGATCTATCGGCACTGCCCTGGCTCGCATGCGGCGCGGCAACTTCCGCCGCCTGCCCGTGCTCGACCAGGGGAAGCTGGTGGGGATCATCACCGACCGCGACCTGCGCCTGGCAATGAACTCTCCTTACGTGCTTCGAGAGGGCTGGTACGATAGCTATCTCATGGAGCACATCGAAGTGCGAACCTGTATGACGCCGAACCCGGTGACGATAGCGCCCGACTGTGACCTCATCGCAGCCGTGGAGTTGATGCGGACGCAGAAGTTCGGTGGTTTGCCCGTTATCCAAAATGGCAACCTGGTCGGCATCTTGACAGAAACCGACCTCATGGATTGCCTGATCAAACTCCTGGAAAAGGAAGCGACTGCGGCATCTCCTGCCAATGGCGGCCCCATGGAAAGCGTGCATAAACGCCGGACAGGAGCCAACTAACAGACAGGTGGGTGTTGCGGTTGGGCTTCGCACAACTCAGGGACTCGGAGACGGCAGCGGTATGCGTACATATCTGGTTCGCGAAATCATGTCGGCGCCGGCAGTCGTCATCGCCTGGGGCGCGTCGGTGCTGAATGCGTCGGCGCTGATGCAAATCCACGGCATCCGGCGTTTGCCGGTGGTCGATGATGAGAATGTGGTCATTGGCGTCATCAGCCTGGGCGATGTACGCGAGGCCACGGCCGTCTGCAACACGGCCAGCCCCTACGCGCCGGATTCCGATGAGGTCTTGCTGGCGGTGGATGAGGTCATGACGGCGCCGGCCATTGTCGTCGCTGCCGATGATACTCTGCGGCATGTGGTGCAGTTGATGCTGGACCACAAGATCGGGGGCATCCCTGTGGTGGATGATCAGGGATGTGCGCTGGGCATGGTGACCGAATCCGACCTGTTTCGGCTGCTCATCCAGTTGTGGGAACAGGCTTAGCGTGACCTCCGGGAGGCCTGACGTGCTACAATGCCGTGCATTCCGGCACGGCTCTTTCTCCGCACCCTCCCATCGCCATGTCTACTCTTCGCTCTCTGCCGCGCAACGTCTGGGTCCTGTCGCTCACCAGCTTCCTGCGCGATGTCGCCAGCGAAATGCTGGTCCACCTGCTGCCGCTTTTCCTGGCGAATGTGCTGTCGGTGCGGACCGGCGTCATTGGATTGATCGAGGGCATTGCCGAAACCACCTCCAGTCTGATGAAGATCTACTCAGGCTGGCTTTCGGACAGGTGGGGGCAGCGGAAGAATCTTACAGTGGCAGGGTATGGCCTGGCCGCCCTTGCAACGCCGCTGCTCCTGATCGCCCGTAGTTGGCCGGGCATCCTGCTTTTTCGCTTTCTCGACCGCCTGGGCAAGGGCATCCGCACCGCTCCACGCGACGCCCTCATCGCCGACTCGGTCCATCCCGACCAGCGCGGCATCAGCTTCGGCCTTCATCGCGCTGCTGACAGCGCCGGCGCATTCGTCGGATTGCTGCTGGCCATGGTCATCGTGTGGCGTTCGCAGGCCAACGCCATTCTCCTGAATGAGGAGACCTTTCGCAAGGTCGTCACCTGGGCCCTGGTGCCGTCGTTCCTGGCCGTGCTGGTCGTCGCCCTGGGCGTGCGTGAGATCGCCCGCCAGCGCACGGCGGAGGCGCCACATCTCACCCTGAGCGGATTCGACCCGAGGTTCCTCCGCTTTCTCGTCGTCATCGTCCTCTTCACCCTGGGCAACAGCACCGACGCCTTTCTGATCCTGCGGGCCCAGACGGCCGGCGGCTCGGTGGTGATGGTGCTCGCCATGTTGGCGCTGTTCAATCTCATCTACGCCTTGCTCTCCGGGCCGGCGGGCGCTTTGTCCGACCGCGTGGATCGACGGCTCGTCATCGTCGTCGGCTGGCTGCTCTATGCTCTGGTGTATCTGGGGTTTGCCGGCGCCAGCCAGACGTGGCAGTTTTGGCTTTTGTATGTCGCCTACGGCGCCTACTACGCCCTGACCGAAGGGGTCGCCAAGGCTTTTCTCGCCGATGTCGTGCCCGGAGAGCGGCGCGGCACCGCCTATGGGGTCTACAACGCCGCCATCGGGTTGACGGCGCTTCCTGCCAGCGTCCTGGCAGGGGTGTTGTGGCAGGGCGTTGGCGGCTGGACAGGCTTGGGCCCGGCCGCACCCTTCCTCTTCGGCGGCAGTCTTGCCCTGGTTGCCGCCGTGCTTCTCTGGCGCTGGGTGTAGGCTGGCGGGTAGGGGCGACCGGCCGGTCGCCCCTACACCACCGCCCGCCACCCAGGGGCGACCCAGCGGGTCGCCCTACCCGCCACCCGCCACCCCAGGGCGACCACAGGGGGTCGCCCCTACTCGTTTCTCATCTCTCGCCTCTCCCTCCCCTCCCCGGCCACCAGGAGCACGTCATGACTGCCACTACCACATCCCCACCCAGTACCTACGGTGACCGCCGCGAGATTCGCGGTTGGACCATGTATGACTGGGCCAATTCGGCTTTCAGCACCACCGTCGTCACCACCTTTCTGGGTCCCTATCTCGAAAGCCTCGCCAAGAGTAACGGCGGCGTCCAGATTCTGGGCCGCATGGTCGAGCCTGGCGCCTTCTTTCCCGCCTGCGTCTCCATTTCCGTCGTCCTGCAGGTGCTCTTCCTGCCGCTGCTGGGCACCATTGTCGACTATACAGGCTTGAAGAAGCGCCTGCTGCTGACCGCAGCCTACATCGGGGCCGTCGCCACCATCCTGCTCTTTTTCATCCGGCCGGACATGCCGCTGCTGGGGACGAACGGCGCCGTTCTTTTCGGCGGCCTGCTTCTGATCATCGCCAATCTCGCCTTTGGGGCAGCCATCGTCGCCTACAACGCCTATCTGCCCGACATCGCCGCCCCGCGCGACCGCGACGCCACCAGCTCGCGTGGCTTTGCCATGGGGTATCTGGGCGGCGCCGTGCTGCTGGCCGGCAACCTGGTGCTCCTCCAGACGATGGCCGACACCGGTCTGGCCGTGCGCATCAGCCTGGCCAGCGCCGGCGTCTGGTGGCTTGTTTTCACCTACTTCTATCCTCAGCGGCGTTTACGTCAGCACCTGCCCCGGCGCATTCTGCCACCGGGTGAGTCCTACCTGTCTCACGGCGTCAAGGAAGTCCTGCACACGCTGGGCGAGATGCGCCGCAAGTACCCGGAGACCCTGCGTTACCTGATCGCCTACCTGATCTACAACGACGGCATCCAGACCGTGATCGTGGTCGCCACGCTCTTTGCCGCCAGCGAGTTGGGCGCCACCGCCAGCATGCTGGTCTTGCTGGTCCTGCTGATCCAGATCGTTGCCTTCGGCGGCGCCCTGGCCTTCGGCCGCCTGGCCCTGGTCATCGGCGCCAAGCGCTCGATTCTGATCAGCCTGGTGATCTGGTCGCTGGTCGTGATCTACGCTTACGCCCTGCTCTACGAGCAGTGGCAGTTGTGGATTCTGGGCGTGGTGGTGGCGTTGGTTCTGGGCGGCTCTCAGGCCCTCAGCCGTTCCCTCTTCTCGCAGATGATCCCCCGTGACAAAGAGACCGAATACTTCGGCTTCTACGAGATCAGCGAGCGCGGCACGTCGTGGATTGGCACCGCCCTCTTTGCCCTGGCCGTGCAATTGACCGGCAGCACGCGCATCGCCCTGATCTCGCTGATCGTCTTCTTTGTCGCCGGCCTGATCCTGCTTCCTTTCGTCAACGTTCGCAAAGCCATTCTCGATTCCGGCAACGACCCCAACGGCGTTGTCCTCTAACCTGCCATGCCACGCGTCGCCCTCGAAAGCACCGTCATCGCCCACGGTCTCCCCTATCCTCAGAACTACCACACCGCCCTGCGTCTGGAAGCCATTATCCGCGAGCAAGGCGCCCAGCCTGCCACCTGCGGCTTTATTGCCGGTGAGCCGGTGGCCGGGCTTGACCCCGGTCAGATCGAGCGCTTTGCGCACGGAGAAGGCATTCTCAAGGCCTCGCTGCGGGACATCGGCATCGTCGCTGCCCGCCGGCTCGACGCCGCCACGACCGTCGCCACCACCATGTGGGTGGCGCACCGCGCCGGCATCGAAGTGTTCGTCACCGGGGGTTTGGGCGGCGTGCACCGCGGCGATGACTTCGACGAGTCCGCCGACCTGACGGCGCTGGCGACGATCCCGGTGCTGGTCGTTTGCGCCGGGGCCAAGGCGATCCTCGACCTGCCGCGCACCCGCGAGCGCTTGGAGACGCTGGGCGTGCCGGTGCTGGGCTTCGGCTGTGATGAAGTCCCTGCTTTCTACACCTATTCTTCCGGTCTGCCGGTGGATGTGCGCTGCGACACGCCTGCCGAGGTGGCGGCCATCTGGCGAGCGCACCGGGCACTGGGGTTGCGCACGGGCATGCTGGTCACGGTGCCGGTGCCGGCCGAGGCGGCGCTGGACGACGCCGTGGCTACAGCCGCCATCGAGCATGCTCTGGCGATGGCGCAGGCGCGCGGCATCCGCGGCAAGGCCGTGACCCCCTTCCTGCTCAGCACCATTGCCCAGGCCACCGGTGAGGCCTCGCTACGCGCCAACCTGGCCTTGCTGGAGCAGAACGCCACGGTGGGCGCCCAGATCGCCCTGGCCGTGGACACGGTCTGACGCATGCCCTGGAACTGGCGCGACCCGGCGCTCAAGGTGCTGGTGGTCTGGTGGCGGTTGGCGCGACCGCGCACCGTGGGGGTGCGCGGCATCGTCACCGATGCCGATGGCCGCATCCTCTTCGTTCGCCACAACTATGGCGCCCGCACCTGGTATCTGCCGGGCGGCGGCAGCAACGGCAATGAGTCCACCGACGAAGCGGTGGTGCGCGAGATGCGTGAGGAGACCGGGTTGGCCGTGGAGGTCACGCGGCTGGTGGGGGTTTATCTGTGGCTGGGGGCCTATAAGCGCGACCACATCTTTGTGTTCGCCTGCAAGAGCCTGGGCGGTGAGCTGCAGGCGGATGGGACCGAGATCAGCGCCGCCGGCTGGTATCCCCTTGACGCCCTGCCCGAGCCGCTGACGCCGGGCACGGGCGCCGTCCTGGAGCACTGGCAAACCGGCCACACTGGCTATGGCCGCTGGCCTGATGATTAGCCCGCGACCTCGGTCGCAGGACCTCAATCCGGCGGTGAGGGCGCCCGTTCGCCCCACACCAGTTGCGCCAGCCGCCGCCCCGTAGGCGTGGCCGCCAGCCCCCCCTGCGCCGTTTCCTTGAAGCGCTCGTCCATGCGCTTGCCGATGCTGGCCATGGCGTCGATGACCTCGTCGGGCGGGATCACGCTCTCGACGCCGGCCAGGGCCAGGTCCACGGCGATAAAGCACTGGGCGGCGCCGGCGGCGTTGCGCTTGACGCACGGCACCTCTACCAGCCCCGCTACCGGGTCACAGACCAGCCCCAGCATGTTCTTCATGGTGATGGCCACCGCCTGGGCCGACTGGCGCGGCGTCCCTCCCAGCAGCTCCACCGCGGCCCCGGCCGCCATGGCCGCGGCGCTGCCGGTCTCGGCCTGACAGCCCCCGGCGGCCCCGGACACGCTGGCCCGGCGGAAGATGACGGCGCCGATGCCGCTGGCCGTGAACAACGCCGCCACCAACTGCTCATCGCTGAAGCCGCGCACTTCTTGCAGCGTGATCAGCACACCGGGGAGAATACCGGCGGATCCGGCGGTGGGGGTGGCGACGATGCAGCCCATCCCGGCGTTGACCTCATTCACAGCCATGGCTCGCGCCACGGCGCGGCTGAGAATGGGGCCGGTGAGCGGCTCGTGGGCGGGGTCCGCCAGCCAGTTCCAGAAGCGGTAGGCGCTGCCACCGCTGATGCCGCTCAACGACATCACCGGCTCGGCGATACCCTGCACCGTCGCCCGCTTCATCACATCCAGCCGCGCCCGCATCCGCCCGCGCAGCGCCTCGACGTCCTTGCTGCTGTTCTCAGCCTCGGTCCGCAGCACGACCTCGTGCAGCGGCAGCCCGCTGTTCTCGGCCCGCTCCACCATTTCCGCGATCGAACTAAACATAAGTATCTCCAGGGGTTGAAGGTTGCAGGTTGAAGCCACCCAACCTTTAGCCTTCAACCCTTCGGGCTTGAGCCCTTCAGGGCGAAGCCTTCAACCTGTAACTTTTCCGACATGCCGCGCCCACCGCACCCAGTAGAAGTCCTCGATAGCTTCCAACAGCTCGGATGGGATGGCGTCGTCGGTCTCGAAGATCATGATGGCCTCCCCTCCGCGCTGCTTACGCTCGACGCGGGAAAAGGCGACGTTGATGTGGCGCTCGAGCAGCACCCCGGTAACGGCGTTGATGGTGCCGGGGCGGTCCTCGGCCACGACGATGAGGGCGTCGTGTTCGCCGGTGAAGTGCACGCCGTAGCCCTGGATGTCTGTGATCTCGATCATGCCGCCGCCAATTGAGGCTCCGACGAGCACCATCTCACGGTCGCCCGCCCGCAGCGTCAGCCGCACCGAGTTGGGATGGGCGTCTGCGCCCAGGTCCACCTCGGCGATCTGGAAGCGCAGCCCGGTCTCGGCGGCGATGTCGAAGCTGTAACGGATGCGGGGGTCGTCCGGGGCGAAGCCCAACAGCCCCGCCACCAGGGCGCGGTCGGTGCCGTGTCCCTTGCCGGTCTGGGCGAAGGAGCCGTGGAGCTCGATCAGGGCGGACTCCGGGGGCGCGCCCAGGATGGAGCGGCCGATCAGGCCCAGGCGGACGGCGCCGGCGGTGTGGGAGCTGGAGGGTCCCACCATGATGGGGCCGATGATGTCGAAAGCAGAAACGGGACGTTGGGAGGGCATGGGTGCTGGTCTTAGGCGAGCGTGGGAATACGCACAGGGATCATAAACGGCAACGATACCACCGGCAACAACCTGCAAGGGCATTGCCAGGACGGGCGTACGCGTCCATCGCCCAGGTGCTGGCCTCACCGCAAAAGCGAAGTGCATTTCGTGAATTATTTCACGTAACATGATCCAGATCATATTCTGGCGCCATGGAATAGGTTATACTGGTTCCGCTGTTATCGGTCTTTCCGCTGCCGCGCAAACGCCAAGGAGCTAAGATCATATGGTCGCACAGCGAAGTACGGCGGGGCCGTCGCCCGGCGCGTTCATGGACGAGGTCATTGCGGCGACACCCGGCGGCGCCTCCCATCTGGAACTTTGTATACAGTGTGGCACTTGTGGGGGTTCGTGTCCCTCGGGCCCCGACATGGAACACACACCGCGGCATCTGTTCGCCATGATTCGGGCGGGCATGAAGGAGGATGTGTTGCGCAGCAATACCCCCTGGTATTGCGTTTCCTGCTACTACTGCACGGTGCGGTGTCCGCAGGAAATCCACATCACCGACATCATGTACACGCTGAAGCGCATGGCCATCAAGGAGGGACTCTATCGCGAGTCAAGCGCCGCCGACGCTCCCGGTTTCTCGGAGACGTTTATCGACTTCGTGAACAACTACGGGCGCAGCTTCGAGCTTGGGTTGGCGACTCGCTACCATCTCCGCCATCACCCCCTGACCGCCGTCAAGAAGTTAGGGTTGGGGTTGGGCATGCTTCGCAAGGGCCGCATGGACCTGACGCCAAAACGGATCGACGGCATCAAGCAGCTGCAGGCGATCCTGGCCAAGGCAAGGGAACTGGATGAAGGAGGAGGCGCCACCTTATCAGGAGGCGGCGCCACCTTATTAGGAGGCAGGCAATGAGTGCAAAGTACGGCTATTACCCAGGCTGTTCCTTGGAGCGCAACGCCATTGCCTACCATCAATCGGCTATGGCAGTGGCGCCTCTTTTGGATATCGAGTTCGTGCAGCTCGAAGACTGGAACTGCTGTGGGGCCACGGAGTACATTGCCATCGAAATGCTGCCGGCGTATGCACTGGTGGCGAGGAATCTGGCCATCGCTTCCCGACAGAAACTCAATGGCGGCAGCAAGAATCAGGTCGTCGCCCCATGCAGCGCCTGCTTCCTCAACCTGAGCAAGGTTGACAGGTACATGGGCGACGCTCCCCGGTTGGCTGCCAACATCAACACGGCGCTGGCGGCCGGGGGATTGAGCTACCGGCCGGGCAGCGTCCGCGTCCGCCACTTGTTGGACATTGTCGTCAACGACGTGGGCTACGATGCCATCGCCGCCAGGGTGCAGAAGCCGCTGTATGGACTGCGAATCGCACCGTACTATGGCTGCCTGATCGTCCGTCCCGGCTTCCAGGGGGCGTTCGACGACCCCGAATACCCCATGTCCCTGGACAAGCTCATGCGGACGCTGGGAACGACCGTCGTGGACTTCCCGGTCAAGACGCACTGCTGCGGCGGGCACATGACGCAGATCAGCGAGCAGGTGGCGCTGGAGATGATCCGGCAGCTGCTGCAAAATGCTGCCGAGTACGAGGCTGACGCCATCGTCACCCTCTGCCCCATGTGCCAGCTCAACCTGGATGCCTACCAGGAGGCTGTAAACCGCCACTTCGGCACCAAGTACCACCTTCCTATTCTTTACTTCACGCAGTTGATGGGGCTGGCGTTTGGGCTGCCGGCGGCGACCCTGGGATTCGGCAAGGAGTTCATAGACGCCACTGCGGCCCTGAACAAGATCGGGGTCGAGCCGCCGCCCAAGCCGAAAAAGGAGCGGGCCGGCAAAGAGGCGCTTCCGACGCCGGCGATGGCCGATGGAGGGTTGAGCCATGAGTCGTGAACGTATCGGCGTATACGTCTGCCATTGCGGCACCAATATTGCCGCCACCGTGGACGTGGAGGAGGTGGCGCTGTGGGCCGGCGATGAGCTCAAGGATCGGGGCGTCGTGGTCGCCCGCGACTATCAATTTATGTGCTCCAGCCTGGGCCAAGAGCTGATCGAGGCCGACATCAAGGAACAGGGCCTGACCAGGGTCGTCGTAGCAGCGTGCTCGCCCCATCTGCACGAGCGCACCTTCCGCACGGCCTGCAAGCGGGCGGGGTTGAACCCTTTTCTGTGTGAGCTGGTGTCGATCCGCGAACAGGTGTCGTGGGTGCACACCGATCGCAGGGCGGCCACCGAGAAGTCGAAGGCGGTGGTTTCGGGCGGCGTGGAGCGGGTGATCCTGCACCAGCCTCTGGAACCCCTGCAAGTACCCATCCATCCGGCCACCCTCATCGTCGGCGGCGGCATCGCCGGTATCCAGGCGGCGCTTGAGATCGCCGACAGTGGCTACCCGGTCTACCTGGTGGAAAGAGAGCCGTCCATCGGCGGGCATATGGCCCAGTTCGACAAGACCTTCCCCACGCTCGACTGCTCGGCCTGCATCCTGACGCCCAAGATGGTGGATGTGGGCGGGCATCCGAACGTGACCCTGCTCACCTGGAGCGAGGTGGAGCGTGTGGATGGCTACGTGGGCAACTTTACCGTCACCGTGCGCAAGAAGGCGCGCTACGTGAATGAGAGTGTCTGCACAGGCTGCGGCATCTGCATCGAGAAGTGCCCTGTGCGGGTGCTGGACAATACCTACGAGGCGGGGTTGGGCTATCGCAAGGCGGTCTACCGGCCCTTTGCCCAGGCGGTGCCCAAATACCCGGTCATCGACCGCGAGAACTGCACGTACTTCCAGCGCGGAAAGTGCAAAGCCTGCCAGCTCTTCTGCCCCACCCAGCCCAAGTCGATTGACTTCGAGCAAAAGGATGAAATTCTCCAGTTCCAGGTAGGCAACATCATCCTGGCCACCGGCTTCGATTTGTTCGATCGTCGACGCATTCCCCAATACGGCTACGCCCGGCTGGCAAACGTGTTCACCAGCCTGGAATTCGAACGGCTCTGCAACGCCGCCGGCCCCACAGGTGGAAAGATCGTGCTGCGAGATGGGGTGACGGAGCCGGCGACGGTGGGCATCATCCACTGTGTGGGCAGCCGCGACCACAACTACAATCCCTATTGCTCCAGCATCTGCTGCATGCAGAGCCTGAAATTCGCCCACCTGGTGAAGGAGCGCACCGGCGCCGAGGTTTTCAACTTCTATATCGACATACGCACCGCCTTCAAGGACTACGACGAGTTCTACCAGCGAGTGCTGGAGGAGGGGGTCCACTTTGTGCGGGGACGCGTGGCGGAAGTGACCGACGCCGCCCGCATGAGCGGCGAAGAGGGCAAGCTCATCATCCAGGTCGAAGACACTTTGCTGGGCAAGCAGCGCCGCATTCCTGTCGATATGGTGGTGCTGTCTGCGGCATTGCAGCCCCGGCAGGACTCGACGGCTGTGGCCCACACATTTGGCATCGCTTGCAGCGCCAATGGCTGGTTCATCGAGAGGCATCCCAAGCTGGACCCCGTGGCGACGATGACGGAAGGCATCTTCATCGCCGGCGTCTGCCAGGGACCCAAGGACATCCCGGCCAGTGTGGCCCAGGGCGCCGCCGCCGCGGCGCGGGTGATGGGACGCATCCACCAGAAGGTGCTGGCGCTGGAGCCGGTGCGGGCCAGCATCATTGCCGAACTCTGCTCCGGCTGCCGCATCTGCAACAACCTCTGTCCCTACAATGCCATCTCGTACGACACGGCCGCCAAGGTCACCGAGATCAACCCGGCGCTGTGCCAGGGCTGCGGCACCTGCGTGGCGGCCTGTCCATCGGGCGCCATCACCGGCACGCAGTTCAGCAACGAACAGGTGCTGGCGCAGTTGTATGGCCTGCTGCTGTTGAACCTGAGCGAAGGTTCGGCGCGGCAATTGGAGCCGGCGCTCGTGCCTGCGTAAAGCAGCCCTGATACCCGGAGTGGGAGGTAACTGTTATGTCCGAGCCCTTTGAACCCGTCATCATCGGCTTCACCTGCAACTGGTGCAGCTACCGGGCCGCCGACCTGGCCGGAACGTCGCGGATGAAATATCCACCCAACGTTCGTCTTATCCGCCTGATGTGCTCCGGTCGCCTGGACCCAACCTTCGTGCTCAAGGCACTGGCGGGCGGAGCCGACGGCGTACTGATCACCGGCTGCCATCCCGGCGAGTGCCACTACCTGGACCAGAACTATAAAACCTTGCGCCGTTTCACCCTGCTCAGGCGCACATTGGCCCAGTTCGGCATCGAGCCGGAACGGGTGAGGCTGGTGTGGGCCAGCGCCGCCGAGGGCGCCCGGTTGGCTGCCGAGATCACTCATATGGTCGAAGAGGTGCGGGCGCTGGGACCGCTGAACTGGCAGGGCGTCATTGCCGACGACGGCGATTCGCCATTCGCCATCCACCATCCGCAATCAGAAATTGTCCAGGTGGTGACGGCATGAGCGCCAACGGCAAACCCAAGCTAGCCATGTATTGGGCCTCCGCTTGCGGCGGCTGTGAGATCAGCACCTTGAACATCGGCGAGCACATCTTGACGGTGGATGCGGTCTTCGACCTGGCTTTCTTCCCCTGCATCGCCGACTTCAAGGTCAAGGATGTGATGGGTTACCCCGACGGCACCATCGACCTCTGCCTGTTCAACGGCGCCATCCGCAATTCGGAAAACGAGGAGATGGCGCACCTGCTGCGGCGGAAGTCGAAGCTGTTGGTGGCCTTTGGTTCCTGCGCCTATGAGGGCTGCATCCCCGCCCTCTCGAACCTGACGACGCGTGAAGCCACCCTGCGGGCAGTCTTTCTCGACAACCCATCCATTGACAACCCTGCCGGCATTTTGCCCCAACCGCACACGTCTGTCCCCGAAGGCGATCTGGAGATTCCCGTCTTCTACCATACGGTCAAGTCGCTCGACCAGGTTGTGGACGTGGACTACACCATCCCCGGCTGCCCGCCCGAGCCCCATCAGATCTGGGCCGTGCTGCAGGTGGTGGTGGCGGCGCTGACCCAGGGCGCGCCTCTCCCACCCAAGGGTTCCCTTTTGGGCGCCGGCACCGTCGCCGTCTGCGAGGAGTGCCCTTTGGCCAAGAACGAGAAAACCGTTGCCCGCTTCTATCGCCCCTACGAAATCCAGCCCCAACCGGGGCTGTGCCTGCTGGAGCAGGGCCTGGTGTGCATGGGCCCGGCCACGCTCAGCGGCTGCGGCGCCCTTTGTCCGCAGGTGGGCATGGGCTGCCGCGGCTGTTATGGTCCGCTGCCCGGCGTCGAGGATCAGGGCATGCGCATGCTGACGGCCATCGCCTCGATTTTGGATGTGAGCGGCAGGCCGGGCGACAATGAGCTCGAGTTGGAACGCAAGGTCGAGGCCGCAGTGGACACCATCGTCGATCCGGCCGGGACGTTCTACCGCTTCAGCATGGCGCACTCGCTGCTGCGGCGGACCCGAACGGATGGCGTCGAGGCAGCCGTCCCGCAACCGGCAAGGTCTTAGGAGAGGCGCTATGAAACGCATCAGCATTGATCCCATCACTCGCCTGGAAGGGCACGGCAAGATCGAGATTTTCCTCAATGAGGAGGGCGACGTCGCCAACGCCTACTTCCAGATTCCCGAGCTGCGCGGCTTCGAGGCCTTCTGCGTGGGTCGGCCCGCCGAGGAAATGCCCCGCATCACCAACCGCATCTGCGGCGTCTGCCCGGAGGCGCACCACATGGCCGCCACCAAGGCGCTCGATGCACTCTACCACGTCGAGCCATCGTCCGCGGTGAAAAAGCTGCGCGAGATGTTCTACATGGCCTTCTACGTCACCGACCACACCACGCATTTCTATGCGCTGGGCGGCCCTGACTTCGTGGTCGGCCCCGACGCGCCGGCGGCGGAGCGCAACATCCTGGGCGTCATCCACAAGGTGGGCGTGGAAACCGGCAGGAAGGTCATCGACTGCCGCATGCGCAACCATCACGTGATCAAGATGCTGGGAGGTCGCGGGGTACACCCGGTGGCAGGGCTGCCGGGCGGCTGGAGCCGGGCGGTTGCGCCGGCCGAGCGTGAGGAGATCGAGGGCATCGCCCGCCAGAACGTGGACTTTGCCCAGTTCTCGCTGCAGGTCTTCGACGACATCGTGCTGGCGAACCCGGCCTATGTCGACCTCATCCTCTCCGACACCTACAGCCATCGCACCTACTACATGGGCACGGTCGACGCCCAAAACCGGGTCAACTTCTACGACGGCATGATCCGGGTGGTGGACCCTGACGGCAAAGAGTTCGTCAAGTACCCTTGCCGCGACTACGCGCAGCACATCGCCGAGCGCGTGGAGCCGTGGACCTATCTCAAGTTCCCTTACCTGAAGAAAGTCGGCTGGAAAGGCTTTGTCGACGGCAAGGACAGCGGCGTTTACTGCGCTACGCCTCTGTCGCGGCTGAACGCGGCTGACGGCATGGCCACCCCGCGGGCCCAGGCAGCCTACGAGCGCTTCTACGAGACCCTGGGCAGCAACAAGACGAACGGCCATTACGAGCCCGTGCATCTGCGCCTGGCGACGCATTGGGCTAGGCTGGTCGAGATGCTCTACGCTGCCGAGCGCATGCTGGAGCTGGTCCAGGACCCGGAGATCACCGACCCCAACGTGCGCCCCATCATCACGACAACACCTGACGAGGGCGTGGGTTCCGTGGAGGCCCCGCGCGGCACCCTGACCCATCACTACCGCACCGACGAAAACGGCATCCTGACCGGGGTCAACCTCATCGTCGGCACCACCAACAACTACGCCCCCATCGCCATGTCGGTGAAAAAGGCTGCCCAGTCGCTGATCACCCGGGACGCCGTGATCACGGATGGACTGCTCAACCGCATCGAGATGGCCTTCCGCAACTACGACCCCTGCATGTCCTGCGCCACCCATTCGCTGCCCGGCCAGATGCCGCTGGAGGTGGTGGTGTGGGATGTAAAGGGCGATGAGGTCGTGCGGCTGCAAAGATAGGCGGCAAGGTGCGACGCACTTTCAAAGTGCGTCGCACCTTGCTGCACAGCTCATGAACACCATCGTCATCGGGCTTGGCAACCCCATCCTCAGCGACGACGGCGTCGGCGTGCTGGTGGCGCAGGCCGTCGCAGCAGCATTGGGACCACACGGCAAGGAAGGCGTGACCATCACCGAAGCCAGCGTGGGCGGTCTGCGGCTGATGGAGATGATGATGGGCTACGACCGCGCTTTTCTCATCGATGCCTACACGGCCGGCCACGAGCCGCCCGGCGCCAGCCATCGCCTGACCCTGGCCGACCTGGAAGCGGTCAGCGCCACGCAGCACAGCGCCTCGGCCCATGACGCCAGCCTGATCACCGCCCTGGACACGGGCCGCCGCATGGGTCTGCCCCTGCCCACCGACATCGTCATCTACGCCATCCGCGTCGCCAACGTCGCCGATTTCAGCAGCCAGCCCACCCCCGCCGTCGCCGCCGTCATCCCTTCTGTTGTCGCCGCTGTCCTCAGCGACCTCGCCGCCTGACCCCCCCGCCATCGGGGCGAGGCGACCCTTCGGGCTGAGGCCTCAGGGCGAAGCCTCGCCCCTACCCCGCCCCCTACGCCTCGCCGTCCGCAATTCCCAATTCGCAATTCCCAATTCGCAATTCACCCTCCCTCTTCCGAGGCGCCCCATGATTTCACCCGAACTTCTCCGCCGCTATCCTTTCTTCAGCGACTTCACGCCCGACAATCTTATGAAGTTGGCCGGCGCCGGTAGGGAGATGCAGGTCGATGCCGGACGCTACTTCTTCCACGAAGGCGTTGAGCTGGACCGGTTCTTCTTTCTGATCGACGGCGCCGTGAGCATCGTCATGCAGCTGCCGGAGCAGAACGTGGCCCATCCCGTGTCCGGGCAAATGACTGGGCAGCTCGCCACGCAGGACGTGGTGGTGTCCAACGTTGTGCCAGGAGACATTTTCGGCTGGTCGGGCCTGGTGCCGCCCCATGCCGCCACCTCAGGGGCCAGGGCGACGGCGCCCTGCCGGGTAGTTGCTTTCGACTGCCCGGCGCTGCAGCGGGCCTTCGATTCCGATTGCCGGTTCGGCTACCTGATGCTGCAGAAGGTCGTGCAGGTGACGCGCGCCCGCTTGCAGGACCTGCGCGTCGAGTCGCTTGCGATGAAGCTTTAGGGACTTATCGTCCCGTTTCCTTGCGAGTTGTCCATGCCGCGCGGCATCGGTCACTCGCAAGGATACGAAAGTGTGGTGGGCAGGCCGCCGGAGGATGAAGTCCCCCGGCTAAGAAACAGCGCCCGATGAATCGGGCTGGGTGGGCTTCTGCGGTATACTGGGCGTCCATAGACCCTTCGCCGTGCTGGTCGGAAATACGTCCATGCCTGACGCTTCTCCACAGGACATCCAGGCCTTTATCGAGCGCTGGCAGGCCTCCGGCGCCGCCGAACGCGCCAATTACCAGCTCTTTCTGACCGAGCTGTGCCACGTGCTGGACGTGGAGCAGCCGCACCCGTCGACGCCGGACGAGGCCCAGAACGCCTACGTCTTCGAGAAATCGGCGCCGCTGCCCCACGGCGCGACCGGCCGCATCGACCTTTATAAACGCGGCTGTTTTGTGCTGGAGGCCAAACAGGGGAGCGACCGCGCGACAGATGAGGCGCTGTCGCAGGAGGGAGAACGCCAAATCAAGGGCCGCAGGCGGGGCACGGCGGTGCGCGGGACCGCGGGTTGGGATACGGCCATGGAGCGGGCCAGACAGCAGGCGCAGTCCTATGCCCGCAATCTGCCGCCGGGCGAGATCGAAGGCGGCCGGACGCCCTTCCTGATCGTGGTGGACGTGGGCCGGTCCATCGCTCTATACGCGGAGTTCAGCCGCACGGGCGGCAACTACATCCCCTTCCCTGACCCGGCCCATTACCGGCTCGACCTGGCTGACCTGCAGGATGACACGACGAGGGCGCTGCTGCGCCAGGTCTGGCTCGAACCCATGAGCTTGGACCCGGCCCGGCGCAGCGCCCGCGTCACGCGCGAGATCGCCGAGCGGCTGGCGCGGCTGGCCTGCTCGCTGGAGCAGGCGCATTCGCCGGAAGACGTGGCCCATTTCCTGATGCGCTGCTTGTTCACCATGTTCGCCGAGGACGTGGGCCTGCTGCCCAACCGCGGCTTCACGCAGCTTCTGGCCGATGCGAAACTCAATCACGCCAGCTTTCCACCCTTGACCGCAGAGCTGTGGCGGACCATGGCCCACGGCGGCTTTTCCGTGGCCCTGCGGGCGCCCGTGCCGCACTTCGACGGCGGCCTGTTCGAAGAGACCACGGCCCTGCCCCTGACCGTCGACCAGATCCAACTGCTGATCGAGGCCGCCGGCGCCGATTGGCGCGACGTGGAGCCTGCCATCTTCGGGGCGCTGCTGGTGCGGGCGCTGGACCCGGCCGAGCGCCACAAGCTGGGCGCGCACTTCACGCCGCGGGCCTATGTCGAGCGCCTGGTGCTGCCCACCATCATCGAGCCGCTGCGGGCGGAGTGGGAGTCGGTGCAGACGGCGGCGCTGCTGCTGGCCGAGCAGGGCAAGCGGGCGGAGGCGCTGGCCGAGGTCAGGGCCTTCCGGCGGCGGCTGGCCAGCATCCGCATCCTCGACCCCGCCTGCGGCACCGCCAATTTTCTTTATGTCACCCTGGAGCACCTGAAGCGGCTGGAAGGCGAGGTGCTGGAGGTGCTGCGCAAGCTGGGGCAGGAACAGGAGTCGCTGGAGCTGGAGGGCGAGATCGTGCGGCCGGAGCAGTTCTACGGCATCGAGGTCAACCCCCGCGCCGCCGCCATCGCCGAGTTGGTGCTGTGGATCGGCTACCTGCAGTGGCACCTGCGCACCCGCGGCGACGCCGCCGGCCTGCCCGAGCCGATTCTGCGCAACCTGCACAACATCGAGTGCCGCGACGCCGTGCTGGTCTGGGACGCGGTGGAGCCGCTGCTGGACGCCGAGGGCCGGCCCGTGACCCGTTGGGACGGGCGCACGTTCAAGCCCCACCCCGTGACCGGCGAGCCGGTGCCAGACGAAAGCGCCCGCGTCCCCGCCTGGCGCTACCTCAACCCCCGCCCCGCCGCTTGGCCGGAGGCCGATTTCGTCGTCGGCAATCCGCCGTTTATCGGCGACAAGCGAATGCGAGATGTACTTGGAGACGGGTACGTTGATGCTTTACGAACGGCCTATCGTAGTCTGCCCAGCAGCTTTGACTACGTGATGTATTGGTGGAATCATGCGGCCAATCTGGTGCGCCTGGAATCTACACACCGTTTTGGACTCATCACAACAAACAGTCTTTCTCAACGATTTAACAGACGGATAGTAGAGGACCATCTATCAGCTGACCCATGTTTGTCACTCATCTTCGCCATCCCAGATCATCCTTGGGTGGACAGTGCTGATGGTGCGGCGGTTCGTATCGCCATGACGGTAGGTGTTGCCGACAAACATGATGGAGTACTTGCCACTGTAGTTGCGGAGGAAGGAACAGACGACGTCGACAAGAGGGTCTATTTGACAAGGTCCGCTGGCCGGGTAAATGCCGACCTGACAATTGGTGCTGACTCGGTAAGTGCAGTTCCACTGAGCTCCAACGAGTTGTTGTGCTGCAATGGGGTGCAGTTGAGTGGTATGGGTTTTGTTCTTTCCCCCAGTGAAGCTGAATCGTTGGGAAGATCAACGACCCCAGACCTGAAGCAGTTCATCCGACCATATCGAAACGGCAAGGACATTACGGGCATTCCGCGCGACGTAATGGTGATCGATTTGTTTGGGCTCGACATCGGCGATGTTCGGCAACGGTTTCCAGCGGTGTATCAATGGGTTCATGATCGGGTTAAGCCCGAACGAGACCAAAACAATCGTTCTTCATACAGAGAACGTTGGTGGTTGTTTGCAGAGCCAAGAGCGAACTTTCGGCCCGCACTTTCTTCGACAGAGCGGTATGTTGCCACAAGCAGAACCGCCAAACATCGGATTTTTGTATTCCTCGAATCGGAAACGGTGCCGGACGCAAAGGTTGTCGCGATTGCGTTGGAAGACGCCTACTTTCTGGGTGTGGTTTCATCTCACATCCATGTTGTCTGGGCGATGCGAACGGGCGCATGGCTTGGTGTGGGCAACGACTCCAACTACAACCACTCCGAATGCTTCAACAAGTTCCCTTTCCCCGATCCTACAGACGAGCAAGAGGCCCGAATCCGCGCCCTGGCCGAAGAGCTGGACGCCCACCGCAAGCGCCAGCAGGCCCTGCACCCCAAGCTAACCCTGACCGGCATGTACAACGTGTTGGAGAAGCTGGCTGCCGCCGAACAGGCGCCCTCACCCTCACCCGCCTTGACCCCGCGCGAGCGCCTCATCCACGAACAGGGGCTGGTCAGCATCCTCAAACAGCTCCACGACGACCTCGACCTGGCCGTGTTCGACGTCTACGGCTGGCCGCCCGACCTGGACGATGAGGCCATCCTGGAGCGGCTGGTGGCCCTCAACGCTGAGCGCGCCGCCGAGGAGGCGCAGGGCCTCGTGCGCTGGCTGCGCCCCGACTACCAGGCGCCGGCCGCGGCGCAACCCACACAGGCCGTTCTGTTGGTCGAGACCGCTGCGGCGGAGGAAGAAGGGCCATCGTTGGCGACACGGGCGGTCCTACCCTGGCCCGACCGCATGGCCGCACAAGCCCAGGCCGTGCGCGCGGCCCTGGCGGCGCTGGCTGTACCCGCCATGCCCCACCAGGTGGCCGCCGCCTTTCAGGCCGCGCCCGTGGCCCGCGTCGCCGAGCTTCTGGAAACCCTCGCCCTGCTCGGCCAGGCCACGGCACTGCCGGACGGGCGTTTTGTGGGGGGATGAGGACGACCGCTGACTGCCGACCGCCGACCGCCAGCCCAGGGGCAACCACGGGGGGTTGCCCCTACATGCCATCCATCACCCGTAGGGGCGACCCCCCGTGGTCGCCCCCGCCCGCAACGTGCCAACGTGCCAACGTGCCAACGTGTAACGTTCAAACGTGCAACGTGTAACGTTTACCACCGGTACAACCACGGGATCGCCAGGACCACGAACAGCGTCCACACGGCGTAGGCGATGGCGGCGACACCGTAGGTGCCATAGAGGCTGTGGACCCAGGACAGTTCCAAAACTTCCTCATCTGCGACCTGCGACTCGCCACCTTTCACCTGCGCCCCTACCTGACCGACCAGCAGCGCCGTCAGGATGCCGATGTTGATGATGTTCCAACCGATGAAGGTCAGGCGGTTCGGGGTGATCTCTCCCTGCCAGGTACGGTAGACGATGGCGGCAAAGGCGTAAAAGCCGACGACCAGGGCCAGGGCGGCGACGGCGAGGATGCCCCGCCGCAGCCAGACGGCCTGGCCCGCGGCCAGCTCCGTACGCGGGGCGGGCGTCGCCCCCACCAACAGGGCCATGACCGCAAAAAGCATGGCGTTGTAGATGATGAGCACGTCCCGGTTCTGGAAGGGCTGCATGAACCGGAAGGGAATGAAGCCCAGGTAGATGACGAGGACGATCAGGCTCAGGGGCAGCAGCACGCGCATCAGCGTGGCGATGAGCTTGCTCAGGCCTTCGTCGAAGGATTGCAGCAGCGGCGGCGCGTTGGGGTTGTAGACCAGGGCCACGGCCACCACCGGCACGAACCCGGCGGCGCCGCCGATGAACAGCCGTACGATGGCCTGGGGCGGCTCGATGCCCAGGGCCTGGAACAGCCCAAAGGTGATGGCCGTGAGGATGCCCCAGCCGATCAGGAACAGGCCGCCCATGACCAGGGCTTCCAGTGACTTGATCAGGAAGGCAAAGCGGTCTTCCGCATCCGAAAGGCCCCGCAGGACGAAAACGCCGATCGCCGCCAGCGCCAGCACCGGGAGATGGATCGCCATCAGGTCGAGGTACTGCTGCTGGAACGAACCCAGGCTGATCATGGGGTAAAGGAAGATGACATAAGCGGACGTCACCGCCAGCCCCACCACCAGCGCCAGCGCCGGTCGCCAGCGCCGCGGACCGGCCAGGACCAGATAGGCCAGGATCGCCGCCGCGTCCGCCGCCGCCCAGAGGAGCAGGAACAGCGGGACCGTCCTCCCCTCCACGTTGAGGACGAAGCGCTTGTCATCAGTCAGGAACCAGAGGAGGAGGCCGGCCACCACGCCCAGGGGGATGGCCCACTGCCAGGCCACTTTCGCAGGGGCCTTGGGTGGCGGCGCCGCTGCCAGGCGGTGATACCAGGCGGCGTACAGCAGGTTGTCCGGCGCTTCGGCGTAGCTGAGACGCAGGGCGGCGGCGAACGCCTCGCCTTCCCCGCTTTTGACCGCTGCCTGGTACAGGGCCTCGAGCGCACCGGCGTCGGCCGGGGTGTTTTGGATCGATTGGCGATAGTCCATTGCTCAACCCTCCTTGGGTCGATGCTGCCAGTTTGCGACGCCTGTGCTGTCAGGGGCAACAAGACCTCCGGGAGGCCCCGTTGGGAGCGGGCTACATGGGCCTCCCGGAGGTCTATCCCTGCAAGTTGCGCTTGACTAACAGACGGGCCTGCAGCGCAGTTGGTTCCGCCAGCGTCAGACCTCCGGGAGGACCACTTGGGAAGGACGTGGTCCTCCCGGAGGTCCATACGGAGGTCAGGCCGAATGCCGCCTTGTTTGACGCTCTGTGCCTGCGGCCTTATAATCCTTACCAACCCTCTCGTGCCTTGTGGAGCCGGTCCCCATGATCGAAGTCACCATCGATAGCGTCCGCATCAGTCTGATGAGCCAGCATCGCGTGGTTGTGCTGCGTGAGAAGGATTCACAGCGCTACCTGCCGATCTGGATCGGCGCGCCGGAGGCGGACGCCATCACCCTGCGCTTGCAGGGCGTGCAGGTGGAGCGACCGCTGACGCACGACCTCCTGTCAAAAGTGCTGGCCACGCTGGGGGCCGAGGTGCAGCACGTCTTGGTCAATGACCTGCGCTCGGATGTGTTCTACGCCCAGATCGTGCTGGAGTTCAACGAGCGCGAGATTCGCGTCGACGCCCGGCCCAGCGACGCCATCGCCCTGGCCGTCAGGTCCGAGGTGCCCCTGTTCGTGAGCGACAAGGTGATGCGCGAGGCCGGCCGCATGCCCGATGAAGATGTGGCGCCGGGCCTGCTTGAGGACGGCAAGCCCGAAGCGGGAGAAGTGCAGAAGGAAGACCTGGGGGCCTTTGCCGACTTCATCGAAGAGCTGGACCTGGACGACCTGGGGAATACCGAGGACTAAAGCCTCCACACGAACCGGTCTTTGACGCTGCATTCAAGGCGCTGCCTTACTGCGAATATCCTCTCTTTGACGCCTGTGCAATCAGGCGTCGATTTATCTTTGCCCTCCCCACGCGAATTATGAGCACGACGCCCGACAAGACGGTTCCCAGCGCCATCGAGGCCGAAGAAGCCCTGCTCGGCGCGCTTCTGATCGATCCCGACGTCATCGTCCAGGTGGCGACGGTCGTCAAGCCCGACGATTTCTACGTCCAGCGGCACGGCTGGATCTACGAAGCGGTCTGTTACCTGCACGACCAGCGCCACCCCGTGGACTTCCTCACCGTCCGCGATGAGTTGGAGCGGCGGGGGCAGTTGGCCGACGTCGGCGGCGCTGCGGCCCTCAGCACGCTGATCAACGCCGTGCCTTCGGCCGTGCATGCGCACCAGTATGCGACCATCGTGCAGCGGACCTCGACCCTGCGCCAGCTCATCACCGCCGCCGGTCAGATCGTGCGCATGTCCTACGAAGAGGCGCAGGATGTGGAGGAGATCGTCAACCGGGCGGAGGAGCTCATCTTCAGCATCTCCGAGGCGCGTTTGCAGCGGGATCTGGTACCCCTGCGCAGCGTCATGCGCCGGGTCATGGACGAGCTGGACGAGCTGCACCGCCGCAAGGGTGAGGTGTTGGGTGTGCCCACCGGCTTCCGAGCGCTGGACAAGCTCCTGGGCGGCATGCAGAAATCGGACCTGCTGATCGTGGCGGCGCGGCCGGGCATGGGCAAGACCAGCCTGGCGTTGACCATGGCCCTGAATGCCTCCCGCCAGCACGGGGCCCGCGTGGCGGTGTTCAGCCTGGAGATGAGCAGCGAGCAGTTGGTGCAGCGCTTGCTCTCGCAGGAAGCGCGCATCGATTCGCAGCGGCTGCGGTTGGGCCAGGTCCAGGACAACGAGTGGGAGCGGTTGGCGGCGGCGGTGGGTGTGCTCAGCGAATGCGCCATCTACATCGACGACAGCGCCGCCATCTCGCCCTTCGAGCTGCGGACCAAGGCCCGGCGCCTGGCCGCGGAGCACGGGGTCGATCTGCTCATCGTGGACTACATGCAGCTCATGAACTCGGGGCAGCGCAACGAGAACCGCGTCCAGGAGATCAGCTACATCTCCCGTTCGCTCAAGCAGTTGGCGCGCGAGCTGCGGATACCGGTGGTGGCAATATCGCAGCTCAGTCGCCAGGTCGAAGGGCGCGCCGACAAGCGTCCCCAACTCTCCGACCTGCGCGATTCGGGGTCCATCGAGCAAGACGCCGACGTCGTCATGTTCGTTTTCCGCGAGGACATGTACAAGGAGGACTCCGAGCGCAAGAACATCGCCGAGATCATCATCTCCAAGCACCGCAACGGTCCCACCGGCAGCGTCGACCTGTATTTCAACAAAGAGTTCACGCACTTCGACGAGCTGGCGATGGTGCGGGAAGATATTCGCGTGAATTGACCATGCCCTTTTCCGACACCCTCATCGGCTTTCCCGGCTTCGCTGCCGGTCGGACGCGGCTGATCCCCGTCCCCAGCGA
This sequence comes from uncultured Caldilineales bacterium, assembly GCA_964535455.1. Lineage (GTDB taxonomy): Bacteria > Chloroflexota > Anaerolineae > J102 > J102 > SSF26. The sequence continues at coordinate 3,288 of CAZHTZ010000001.1, read as the reverse complement.
CTTCTTCGGCGAAGTTCTCCCCAAGGTCGATGACCTGAACGAGCTGAAGGCCATCCTCTATGCCTTCTGGCGGCTGGGCCAGGGCGAGGGCGACACCCGTTACGTCCGGCTGGACGACGCCCTGATCGACCTGCTGTTCCTGGAGGGCATGCAGGCGGCGGAGGCCGAGCGCGGCCAGGCGGCCGGCGACGCCTTTGCCCGCGCCGCGCACCGCGGCGTCCTGATCGAGATCACGGTCAAGCGCGGGGCCCGGACCGAGCTCTGGTACCTTCTGAACTCGGAGAAGGGCCGTGAGGCGGTGGCCCGCTTGCAGCGCGGCGACTTCGCCGGCCTTCTCCACGACATCGACGACGTAGTGGTGGGCCTGGAGAAGGAGCGCCCCAACGTTTTCTTGCTCTATGAACAAAACATCGGTATGGTGACGCCGATGCTGGCCGACAAACTACGCGAAGCCGAGCGTGACTATCCTGAAAACTGGATCCGGGATGCCTTCAGCCTGGCGGTGGAGCGCAACAAGCGCAACTGGGCCTACATCAACGGCATCCTCAAGGAGTGGGCCGAACATGGCAAAGACACACCCGGCCAAAGTGGCCGATCTCTTGCCGGCGGAGCTTCCCCGGCCGCAAGGGACGACGAACCCAAGTCTTTCGTCCTCGAATAGCCTGGGCGACCCTGCCTGCCGGCGCTGCGGCGGTCGCGGCTTCGTGGTCAAAGACGTCGAGGTCGGTGACCCCGACTTCGGCAGGGCCATCCCCTGTGTCTGCGCGGCGCCGCGCCTGCAGCAGACTCGTCAGCGGCAGATGAACGCCTTGGGCCACGTGGAGGCTCTGGCGGACATGACCTTCGCCCGCTTCCGGCCCGACGGCGTTGCCCTCACGCCCGAACGCCAGCGCACCCTGCGCTCGGCCTTTGAGGCGGCAAGGGCTTTTGCCCAGCAGCCCCGCGGCTGGGTCCTGATCTCCGGCAGCTTTGGCGTCGGCAAGACGCATCTGGCCGCGGCCATCGGCAACGAAGTGATCGGGCGGGGCGAAGAGGCGGTCTTCGTGCTGGTGCCCGACCTCCTGGACCATTTGCGCTCAAGCTTTGGCCCCAACAGCCCCGAGAGCTACGACGAGCTCTTCGAACGGCTCAAGAACACGCCCGTGCTCATCCTCGACGACATGGGCGCCGAAAGCCCGACGCCCTGGGCGCAGGAAAAGCTCTTCCAACTGCTCAACCATCGCTACCTGCGCCGCCTGCCCACGGTCATCACGACGAACCGCCCGATCGAGGCCATCGAGCCGCGGCTGCGCTCGCGGCTGATGGACTACGATCTGGTCGTGCACATGCGCATCCTGGCCGCCGACTACCGCGGGGGCGGCTATATTGACCACCTGGTCGAGCTGAGCGAGCTGGACCTGCACGCCGGCCAGACCTTCGACAAGTTTCTCATCCCCGGCAGCGGCCGGGAAGAGCTGCGCCAGAACCTGGTCACCATTCGCAACGCCGCCTGGGAATACGCGCAGCGGCCCGAGGGCTGGATCGGGTTCCTGGGCAAGCCGGGCGTGGGCAAGACCCACCTGGCCGCCGCCATCGCCAACCACGCCCGCCAGGCCCAGCCCCAACTGCTCTTCATCTCCATCCCGCGCCTGCTCGACCACCTGCGCGCTGCCTACTCGCCTGCCAGCGCCCTGTCCTACGATGTGCGCTTCGAGCAGATCAAACAGTCGCCGCTGCTGGTCCTGGACGACCTGCGCGGCCAGGCAACCTCTCCGTGGGCGGAGGAAAAGCTCTTCCAGCTTCTGGACTATCGCTACCTCACCCGCCGGCCCACCGTGTTCACCGTCAGCGCTCCTGACCGGGAGATGAAAGAACTCACCAATGCCGACCCCCGGCTTGCCTCCCGGCTCAAGGATGAAGGGCTGTGCCTTCTGTGCTACCTCAAAGGCTCCGGACGGTCGCGCGGCCGGCAGATGGAGGTCGGGGAGTAGAGCGCCGGATCTGAAGGGCCTGAAGACTGAAGGCACGCCGTTGTGCCGTCAGCCGGCCTACACGGATGCTTGCGGAACTGGTGTTCAACGCTAGCACCGGAACTGTACTACACCCTACCGGGTCTGCCAAATCCCCTTTGACCGGCTCGTGTAGCGCAAGATAGCATCTTGCGCTACTCCCGGAACCATTCGCCTCAGGCGTGCGTCATAGTAAATGATAACCACCATGCCGGTGGTTGTTGCGGTGCCAAAGCGAATTTATCGTTTCTTCCATCTGGTTGCTCAAGCTATACGTGTGGTGCGTCATGAAAACGCGTCTCGTGGTTTCCCTTGCCATTTTCGTCGTGCTCATTGCCGGGATCGCCGGCCTGGCGGCCTGTAACCGGCCGCGACCGACCCCATCGCCCGCACCCGTCCTCACGAAAGAGGCAGTGGCGGTGACACCAACCACACCCGTGGCGGTGGCATCGCCCACACCCGCGGCCACGTCCACCCCGCCGCCAACGGCCCCACGCGTGGTGGCGACCTCGCCCGACCGCGGGGAAGAATGGCCGCTGCAGCAGCCGCTGACCATTGACTTCGACCGGGCAGTGGACCCGACCAGCGTCAGTCTCATCTTCACCCCCACCCTGGAAGGGGAAATGGACGTACAAGGGGCCACCGTGCGCTATCTGCCGGCGTCGTTTACACCCGGACAGCGCTACGAGGGCGAGATGTCGGCCAGCGCCGCCGGTCACAGCACCGGACCCCTGCGCTTCAAGGTGACCATGCAGGGGTATCTGGATGTGGCGAACACCACCCCGGCAGACGGCAACAAGAATGTCGCCACCGATGCGCCGCTGACCATTGCCTTCAACCGGCCGGTGGTGGCGTTGGGTGCGGCGCCGGACGATCCCAAGCTGCCGCAGCCGCTCGCGCTCGATCCGCCTGCCGCCGGTAAGGGACAGTGGATCAACACCAGCATTTACCAGTTCCAGCCCGACACGCCGCTGCTGGCAGGAAGCCAGTACCGGGCCACGGTGTCCGATGTCACCGACCTGACGGGCAGCCCGATGCAGGCGGCCTACACCTACACCTTCACCACCGACCTGCCCGTGGTCGTCAAGGTGCTGCCCGAGGGCATCCGTGCCCCGCCCACATCCACGGTCACCATCGCCTTCAGCCAGCCGATGGACCATCCCAGCACCGCAGCGGCCGTCAGTATCGCCGCCAAGAGCGGGGCGGTCCCCGGCAGCATGTCCTGGTCAGAGGATTCCCGCACCCTGATGTTCAAGCCCGCGGGTGAGATGCCGCTGGGCGAGACGATTACGGTCGACGT